>JBBQNZ010000130.1:0-11704 GCA_038330415.1 Actinomycetales bacterium
TTCGGGCTGCCGAGCATCTGGGAGGCGCTCCAGTGGTGCGGCGCCGACCGGCTCGGGCACGGCGTGCGCATCGTCGACGACATCACGACCGGTGACGACGGCATCCCCGTGCTCGGCCTGTTGTCGGCGTACGTGCGCGACTGCCGCATCCCGCTCGAGATGTGCCCCAGCTCGAACATCCAGACCGGTGCCGCGGACTCCATTGCGGCGCACCCGATCACGATGCTCAAGGAGCTGCGCTTCCGGGTCACGGTCAACACCGACAACCGGCTGATGAGCGGCACGTCGATGAGCCGCGAGATGCAGCTGCTCGTCGACGAGGCCGGCTGGACCCTCGACGACCTGCGCTGGGCGACGATCAACGCGATGAAGTCGGCGTTCCTGCCGTTCGACGAGCGGCTCGAGATCATCGAGTCGGTCGTCAAGCCGGGCTACGCCGCCCTCGGCGCCGCCCACTAGCCCCGACCCTTCTCCACTTCGTGCGACTTACACACGGTTCTTACATCCCCTGGGCTGCGAGAACCGTGTGCAAGTCGCACGAAGTCGGGGTAGGCCCGGGGTCAGCGGGGGGTGCTGAAGGGGTCGGCGGGGATGACGCGGGCGCGCAGCTGCTCCTCGCGCCACAGCCGCTCGAGGTCGCGGCGCCGACGCTCGGCGACGACGGCGGCCAGCACGACCTCCGGGTGGTAGCGGCCCGGGGGCGGCGGGCTGACGTAGGGCAGCGTCGAGTGCAGCAGCTCCAGGCCCAGGGTCTGCCGCGACGCCGGGGTCAGCCCCGGCGCCCGGGCGAGGAACTGGCGCACCGCAACGGTCAGCCCCGACGGCAGCGTCGCCACGTCGGCCGAGCGCGCCCACTCGGCGAGCGCGAGCGGCATCCCCGGCGGTGGGGTGAGGGTCAGCCGAGCGCGCTGGGTGACGACGACCGTGCCCGCCGCCATGTCGCCGAGCCGCTTCGCCCGCGGATGGATCATCGCCGTCACGAGAGCCGGGATGAAGAACAGCAGGTAGATCTCGACGTAGCCGACCAGGGCGCGCACCAGGGCGTGCCGGGCCGTGGCCGGGCCACCGTCGTCGCGCACGACGCGCAGGCCGAGGGCGAGCATGCCCACCGACCGGCCGCGGCTGACCGTCTCGATGATGGCCGGCATCCCGATCAGGACCAGGCTGGTGAGCAGGATCGCGGCGATGCCCTGCACCGCCACGGACGCCGCCGCCGTCACCGCACCGAACACGAACGCCCCGATGATCAGCACGACCAGCACCAGGAAGACGTCGATCGCGCCGCCGGCGATCCGGGCCGCGACGCTCGCGACCGGCACCTCGACCGCGACCCCCTCACCGGTGACGAGGTCGTCGGTGGCGTAGCTGCGGTAGCCCCCGGGGTCGGTCACCCGGTGATGCTAACCCGTGTGGGCGCCGGGTCATCGGCGGTTAGGCTGCCCGGGTGGACCTCGACGCGTACCTCATGGCCCACCGGGCCCAGTGGCAGCGGCTCGAGGAGCTGACCTCCCGGCGCCGCCTCACGGGGGCCGAGGCCGACGAGCTGCTCGACCTCTACCAGCGGGTCTCGACCCACCTGTCCGTGGTGCGTTCGGCCAGCCCCGACCCCTCGGTGGTCACCTACCTCTCGTCGCTGCTCGCCCGCGCCCGCGGCGCCTCGGCCGGCGTGCGCACCTCGACGTGGACCGACCTGCTGCGCTTCTTCACCCGCACCTTCCCGGCGGCGCTGTACCGCACCCGCTGGTGGTGGGGGACCACCGCGCTGGCGAGCGTGGCGCTGGCCGCCCTCGTCGCCTGGTGGGCGGTCGGCCACCCCGAGGTGTGGACCAGTCGGATGACGCCGGCCGAGATCCAGGCCTATGTCGGCACCGACTTCGAGAACTACTACTCCGAATTCCCGCACGGCGAGTTCGGCACCCTGGTCTGGGTCAACAACGCCCAGGTGGCGGCACTGTGCATCGCCCTGGGCGTCCTCGGCCTGCCGGTGCTGCTGCTGATCGGCGCCAACGTGGTGAACGTCGGCGTCGCCGCCGCGCTGATGCTGAGCAACGACCGGGGCGCGCTGTTCTTCGGCCTGATCCTGCCGCACGGGCTGCTCGAGCTGACCGCGGTGTTCGTGGCCGGTGGTGTCGGGCTGCGGCTGTTCTGGTCGTGGGTCGAGCCGGGCGCGATGAGCCGGGTCGAGTCCTTCGCCAAGGAGGGCCGCACCGCCATCGCGGTGGCGCTCGGGCTGGTGGCCGTGCTGTTCGTGAGCGGCGCGATTGAGGGGTTCGTGACCCCGTCGGGGCTGCCGACCTGGGCCCGGATCGGCATCGGCATCACCGTCGAGTCGCTGTTCCTGGCCTACGTCTTTGTGGTCGGGCGCGCCGCAGTGCGCGACGGCGCCACGGGTGACGTCATGGCCCGGGATGCCGGAGACGTCGCCCCCGCGACCGCCGCCTGACCCGGCATCCCGCTGCCTGACCCGGCATCCGGGCCCGTAGCCGTCAGCCGTGGGCAGCTGGTGCCACGACCCGCCGCGCGGCGGGTCGCTCGGGTCGTCCCTGCCGCACTTCGTGCACCGTGCCACGATGGAGGGATCGGACAAAGGAGCACGCCATGGCCACCACCCGCATTCCCCGCTCGAGCGTTCCGCACGGCACCGTCACCGGCGCGGAGGGCTACGCGGTCGGCGACAACGGCGCCTACTTCGCCGTCGGCCGTCGGTGCCGCCACCTGCGCGCCGACCTCGCAGAAGGCAGCATCGACGCTGACGGCTGCCTGGTCTGCCCGTGGCACCAGGCGAAGTACGACGTGAAGACGGGGCGGATGACGCGGGGACCGCAGGGCGTGTTCGCCAAGATCCCGGGCCTGGATGCCGCGTTCGTCGCGCTCACCAAGGCCTGGCCGCTGCACCGCGGCACGGTCAAGGTCGACGGCGACGACCTCGAGATCGACTGAGCCCGGCACGACCGCAGGCAGCTGTCGGCGCTCGGTCAGGTGCACCATCGGACTCGCGCAGTAAGGCGTTGCGAGTATTCGCAGGGAGCGCTGTGGCTCAGAGCAGGCCCTGACGCTTGAGCATCAGGTAGTGGTCGGCCAGGCGCACCGGCAGGTCGTCGGGCGCGGCGTCGATGACGTCGACGCCGAGCTGCTCCAGCGCGGATGCCGTGCGCCTCCGCAGCCCGACCGTGCGCTCCGCCGCGGCCGCGTCGTAGACCTCGCCGGTGGTGGTTCGGGCGGCTCGCATCGTGGCGAGCGCCGGGTCGCTGACCGAGGCGACGACGATCCGGTGGTGGGCGGCCAGTGCCGGGAGGACCGGCAGCAGCCCCTCCTCGATGGCGGAGGACTCCAGCGAGGTGAGCAGCACGACCAGGGCGCGGTGCGTGCCGAGCCGCACGACCTCGGTGGCCAGGGCCGACCAGTCGGCCTCGACCAGCCGCGGCTCGACGGGCGCGAGGTTCGAGATCGTGTCGTGCAGCAGCCGGGCCCGGTCGGTGCCACTGATCCGGGCGTGCACGACGCGGTCGCCGGCGATCACCTGCACCCGGTCACGGGCGTGGCCTGCGAGCGCGGTGAGGAGCAGCGCGGCGTCCATCGCGGCATCCAACCGCGGTGCGTCGCCGATCCGGCCGGCGCTGGTGCGCGAGGTGTCGAGCACGATGACCACCCGGCGGTGCTGCTCGGGCTGCCAGGTGCGCACGACCAGGTGCTGGCGCCGGGCGGTGGCGCGCCAGTCGATCGAGCGCACGTCGTCGCCGTCGACGTACTCGCGCAGGCTGTCGAACTCGGTGCCCTGCCCGCGGATGCGCACCGCCGCTCGCCCGTCGAGCTGGCGCAGCACCGCGAGGCGGCTCGGCAGGTGCTTGCGGGAGGGGAACGGGTGCAGCGCGCGGATCGACCCGGGCACTGGGAATGACCGCTGCCGGGCGGCCAGGCCGAGCGGCCCGAGCACCCGCACGGTGACCCGGTCGGCCACCCGGTCGCCGCGCCGGGTGGGCACCAGGTGGGTGGTCAGGCGCACCCGCTCGTGCGGCGGCACGGCGAGGTCGTGCACGGCATCCAGCGCGCCGGCCGACGGCGGCCAGGCGTCGCGCAGCACGCCGCGGACCCCGCGCCCGGAGGTGTTGGTGACCCACAGGCTGCTCGTCGTGGTCTCGCCGAGCCGCACCTGGGTCTGCTCGCCGCGCACGATGCTCAGCACCCGCGGGCGGCTGGCGAGCAGCACGTCGAGGGCCACCAGCGCGACCACGAGGAGCAGCCACCAGCGCACGGTCGACCCGTGCGGCCAGATGGCGACCGGTGCCAGCCCGAGCAGGGCCAACACGACGGTGCGCCAGGTGATCGCCATCAGCGGGGGACTGGCACCGAGCCGAGCGCGCTCTCGAGCACGGCCCCGACGCCGACGCCCTCGAGCTCGGCCTCGGGGCGCAGCGAGAGCCGGTGCGCCAGCGTCGCGTGCGCCAGCGCCTTGACGTCGTCGGGCGTGACGAAGGTGCGGCCGGCGAGCCAGGCCCATGCCCGGCTGGTCGCCATCAGGGCGGTGGCGCCACGCGGCGAGACGCCCAGGGCGAGCGAGGGCGACACCCGGGTGGCCCGGGCGATGTCGACGATGTACGTCACGACCTCGTCGGAGATCGCCACCTCGCGCACCGCGGCGACCCCCGCGTCGAGGTCGGCGACGGTCGCAACAGGCCGGATGCCGGCCGCGGCCAGGTCGCGCGGGTCGAACCCGCTCGCGTGCCGGCGCAGCACCTGCACCTCGTCGGAGCGCTGCGGCAGCGGCAGCACCACCTTGAGCAGGAACCGGTCGAGCTGGGCCTCGGGCAGCGGGTAGGTGCCCTCGTACTCGACGGGGTTCTGGGTGGCGGCGACCATGAAAGGCGAGGGCAGCGGGTGCGGCTGGCCGTCGACGCTGACCTGGCGCTCCTCCATGGCCTCGAGCAGGGCCGACTGGGTCTTCGGGGGGGTGCGGTTGATCTCGTCGGCCAGCATCAGGTTGGTGAACACCGGCCCCGGGCGGAAGGTGAAGTCGCTCGCGCGGGCGTCGAAGACCAGCGAGCCGGTGAGGTCGCCGGGCATCAGGTCGGGGGTGAACTGCACCCGCTTGGTGTCGACGTCGAGGGCCGCGGCCAGGGCGCGCACGAGCAGCGTCTTGGCCACGCCGGGCACGCCCTCGAGCAGGATGTGGCCGCGGCAGAGCAGGGCGACGAGGAGCCCGGCGACGGCGGCGTCCTGGCCGACGACCGCCTTGGCCACCTCGGCGCGCACGGCCAGCAGGGCGGAGCGGGCGCGCAGGGAGCCGGCCGACGGCTCGGATGCCGTGGACGCGCCGCCAGCCGTCGGCGCGCCGGCCGCGGGAGGTGCGCTTGCGGCATCCGGCTGTGGCGGAACGGGGTTCGGGGCCGGCGGACCGGGGTTCGGGGCCGGCGGACCGGTGGGGTGCTCGGTCATGGGTGTCGGACTCTCTCCTCGAGGTCGGTGAGCTGCTGGGCCAGGTGGATCAGGGCGGCGTCGTCGGGCGGTGCGGGCCCGAACAGGATGTCAGCCACCTCCGTGGGAGGGCGGCCGGTGGCCCGCGACGCCGCGTGCACCACGGCATCCGGCCCGGCGCCGCGGCCCACGGCCAGGCGGTGGGCGAGGCGGTCGGCGGCACCGGCGCGCAGCACGGCGGCCGCGCGCGAGCGGTCACCGGCCCGGCGGTAGAGCCGGCCGCGGCTCTCGGTGGTCTCGATCGCGCGCACCACGACGGGCAGCGGCTCGCGCACGAGCCGGCCGAGGCGGCGGCCCCGGGCCAGCGCGAGGAGCACCGCGGCGGCCAGCAGCAGGGCGAAGGCGGGGGTGGTCCACGGCGGCCAGACCGAGGGGTCACCCGCCGAGTCGACGTCGCCGGGGCCCGGGGCCAGGGCGTCGCCGGTGCTGGGCTGGTACCAGACCAGCCGGGGCTTCGCGCCGAGGGCTCGCACCGCCGTTCCGGCGTGGCTGTCGTCGGTGATGACCGCGTTGGCCCAGGCCGGTCCGAAGCCGGTGATCACCGTGTCGGGGTGCGCCGCGGTGTTGTCGAGCTCGATCAGGGCCGAGCCGTACGCGGCGTCGGGGTCGGGCCGGTCGGGGGGTCCGTCCGGCGATGGCACCACGAAGCACTGGCGTGCCCCCGGCGCCGCGCCGGTGACCAGGTAGCGGGTGTCCCACACCGAGACCACGTCGCTGCGCCGGGCGACCTCGGAGTCGTCGCAGCCGGCCACGAGGTCGATGCCGCCACCGCCGAAGGCCTGCACCGGCAGCCCCAGCCGTGCCAGCTGCTGGCTGTCGGCCCCCGCCACCACGAGCCGACCGGCCAGCCGTGCCGCGTCGGCGAGCCGGGCGGCCGCTCCCGGGCCGAGCTCGATGGGGTTGCCGACGAACACCGTGGTGTCGGCATCGAGCTCGGCGTCCTCGAGGGCGCCGATCGAGCGGACGACCTCGATGTCGACGCCCTGCTGGCGCAGCACCTCGGCGAGCGCTCGGGCTCCTTCGGGGCCGGTGCCCTCCGGGTCGAGAGCCGTGGTGGGGCGCTGCGCAGACAGGCCGAGCAGGCCCAGCAGGAGCAGGCCGACGACGACCACGCCGACGAAGGCCGCCGTGCGCCGCACGCGCTGCCGGTCCCAGCCGGGCGCGCGCCCGACCTTGCCCCCGGCCCTGGGCTCGGGCGTGGCCGGCGCCTGGGACGTGGTGGCGCTCATCGCGCACCTGCGGCGGTGGCCGGGTCGGGCAGCACCGGGCGGGTGCGGGCGAGGGTGGCGTCGAGGGCGATCACGTCGCGGGCCGCCTCGGGCCGGGCGGCGCGCCGGCCGTAGCGCACGGCGTCGAACCCGTCGGCCGCGGTGGCCAGGGCAGCGGTGGATGCCGGGAACACCGGCCCCAGCTCGACCGCCACCTCGTGCGGGGTGCGTCCCGGCAGGTCGTCGAGCAGGGTGCGCTCGATCGCCGACCGGGCGATCGCGCGGTAGGCCTCGAGCAGGGCGGTGTCGGCGTCGCCGCCCGCGAGCGCCCGGGTCGCCGCCGCCCGGTGCTCGGCTGCGGTGCGCACCGGGCCGTCGAGCACCCCCGCCCGGCGGGGGCCGGTCATCCGGCGCTCGGCGCGCAACGAGCGCAGCAGCACCAGGGCCACCACGGCCACGATGAGGGCCACCGCGATCCAGACCGTCCACGCGGGGAGCCCGCCGCCCGTGCCGGAGAGCAGGTTCAGCAGCCACTCCCAGAAGCGTTCGAGGGCTCCCTTCTGCTCGGTGTAGATGCCCTTGCGCAGCTCGTCCTCGAGCCACTGCCGTGCCTGCGGCGACGTGGGGTCCAGGGGTGGGTCGAGTCGCACCGGGTCAGCGGGCCCCGGCGGCGCTGGGCCACGGGGCCGGCCCGCCCTGCTGGGACGCGTGGATCAACTGGACGTCGAGGCCCTCGCGGCGGATCCGCTGGTCGATGGCCATCAGCGCGTCGACCCCGGCCGAGAACGGGGTGGTGATGGCCCCGCTGATCAAGGTGGCGACCCCGCCGAGGATGGCCTGCCACATGAAGATGGCACCCTCGTCACCGAGCGCGAAGACCACGGCGAACCCAGCGAGCGTCAGCGGGAACGTGATCAGGAAGGCGGCGAAACCGACGATCAGGTTCGTGAGTAGCCGGATGCCGAGGATGCGCCAGAACGGCATCCCAGCGGTGAGCCGCCACGACCGGGCGAATGCGGAGAACACCCCGCGCTCCTCGAGCACGATGACGGCCGTGACGAAGGCGAGGCGGGTCCACAGGAACAGGTAGAGCGGGACCGAGCCGATGGCTGCCAGCACCAGCAGCGCGATGGGCACCGCCTGGGCGTCGCCCGCCGCGACGAGCCACGCGATCGGCGGGCCGAAGAGCACGACGACGATGAGCAGGGCGCCGAGCACGGTGAGCGCGACGGCCCCGGCGACGGCCGGCAGCCGGCGCTTGGTGCCGTCCCAGGTCTCGCCGATGCCCACCTTGCGGCCCAGCACGGCCTGGCCGATGACGTAGGCGAGGAAGCCGGTGAGAGCCACGGTCGAGACCAGCGAGCCCAGCGTGGGGAGGTTGGAGCCGATCGTGCCGTACAGCCCGGCCGACGCGCTGTCGATGGACAGCGTCTCCTGGCTGGCGATCCACGCGCCCAGGGCCGTGGCCGGCACCAGGCAGATGAGCGAGGTGAGGAATGCGAGACCCACGGTCGCGGCGACGTTGCCGCGGATGGCCTTGGTCACCGCGCCGTAGAGGTCACCGAGGGCGAGCGGGCGCAGGGGGATGATGCCGGGCCGGAACTCCAGCCCGGCGACGCGCGGCCCACCCGGGGGAGGGGGGCCGAAGCCAGCCTGCGGGAGTGCGTAACCGGGAGGGGGTGCGCCGAACCCCGGGGGAGGCGCGGCGTACCTGGGTGGGGGAGGCGCGTAGCCCGGTGGTGGCGCCGGGTAGCCAGGAGGCGGTGCGGCATACCCGGGTGGCGGTGCGGCATACCCGGGTGGTGGTGCGGCGTAGCGGGGTGGGGGAGGCGCGTAGCCCGGCGGCGGCGCCGGGTAGCCAGGTGGCGGTGCAGCATACCCGGGGGGTGGCTGCGTGTCGCTGGGGGGCGTCGCGGCATCCGGGCCGGGCGGGGGCGGCGGGACCTGCTCCGGGGGCGGCGCCGACCCGGGCGCGACCCACGGCCCCTCACTCACTGCGCACCCCTCGATCGACCACGGCACGACCCTAACCGACGGGATCGGCCGCCGTGACGAGGCCGCGTTCAACGTCCTTGGCGCGGGCCGGCTGCGCACCGAGCGCGGTCTGCCGGCGCACGATCTCGGGCTCGGCGCGCATCAGGGCGAGCCCGCGCCGCACGAGGGTCACCGGCGGCTTGCGGCGCTCCTTGAGGTCGCGCGCCAGGCGGCGCACGAAGGTGACCCCGGGGCGGTGGTGCACGCACCAGGCGCTGTGCAGCACGCCGCACTCCCGCAGCCGGTCGACGACCTCGGCCGCGAAGATGCCCTCGGCGACGACCAGGTCGCCCGGCGCGGCGGCCACCTCGTGGTGACCCACCGCCCGGCTCGTCGAGATGTCGTAGACCGGGGTGTCGGTGCGGCCGGTGTCGACCAGCTCGCACAGCGAGGCGACGGCGCGGTCGGCGTCCCAGCTGTCGGGGTGGTCCCAGTCGATGATGCCCAGGCCCTCGCTGCGCGGCATCGAGGGGTCGTCCTCGTCGCGGTAGAAGTCGTCGAGGCGGAAGATCGGCCAGCCGTGGGTGGCGTGCAACCGCGACGCCAGGCGCGACTTGCCCGACCCGCTGGGACCGGCGAGCACCACGACCCGTTGCCGGGTGGGGAGGGGGTGGTCGGTCACGGGGCGCCAGATTACCGGTGCCCGGGGCAACCTCCGCCCGTGGCCCGGGGCAACCTCCGCCCGTGGCCCGCCCCGCGACTCCCAGGACCCCGACTTATTGCGATCTACCCACCCAGCGGCGCGGCCCGGCGGCCGCCCCGACAGCTCGACCAACCCCCACCTCGTGCGACTTACACACGGTTCTCGCAGGTCCAAGCGTGCGAGAACCGTGTGCAAGTCGCACGAAGTCGGAACAGATGGGAGGTCGGAACAGATGGGAGGTCGGAACAGGCGGGAAGTCGGATCAGGACCGGGTGGCTCAGCGGCCCTTGGGGTGCCAGACCGTCTTGGTCTCGAGGAACGCCGTGAGCCGGGACAGGTCGGGTGTCGCCGAGAAGTCGGGCTCGACCGCCTCGGCACCGGTGCCGCCGGGACGCAGCACCCGCTTGAGGTTCTCGGCCGACGCCTCCTCCAGCGCACCCCAGTCGACCCCGTCGGCATCCGCGGCGCCGGTGAGGTCGATGGCGTTGACGTCGCGGTGGCTGGCCAGCCAGGGAGCCATCTCGGCGGTGCGGCCGGTGACGATGTTGACCACTCCACCGGGCACGTCGGAGGTGGCGAGGCACTCGGCCAGGGTGATGGCCGGCAGCGGGCGGCTCTCGCTGGTGAGCACCACGGCGGTGTTGCCCGAGACGATGACCGGCGCGATGACCGACACTAGGCCGAGCAGGCTCGACCCCTGGGGCGCGAGCACCGCCACGACGCCCGTGGCCTCGGGGGCGGAGATGTCGAAGTAGGGGCCCGCGACGGGGTTGAGGCCGCCGAGCACCTGGGTGAACTTGTCGGACCACCCGGCGTACCAGACCCAGCGGTCGATCGCCTCGGACACCACGGCCTCGGCGCGCGCGGGGGTCAGGCCCTCGCTGTCGCGGACGTCCTGCACGAGCTGCCCGCGGCGGGACTCCATGACCTCGGCCACCCGGTAGAGCACCTGGCCACGGTTGTATGCCGTGGCCCCCGCCCAGCCCGGCTGCGCCTTGCGCGCCGCGACCACGGCATCCCGGGCGTCCTTGCGCGAGCCCAGCGCCGCGTTCGCGAGGAACTTGGGTGCGCGAGAAGCGGATCCGCGACGGGCAGCGGCGGCCGACGGCACGGCATACACCTCGTAGGAGCGACCGCTCTCGCTGCGGGGGAACTTCCCGCCGATGTAGAGCTTGTACGTCTTGCGGACGTCGACCCGCGCGCTCACTTGTCGGCTCCTGTCGTGACGTAGGCCTCGAGCCCGTGGCGGCCGCCCTCACGGCCGTAGCCCGACTCCTTGTAGCCGCCGAACGGCGAGGTCGGGTCGAACTTGTTGAACGTGTTGGCCCACACGACGCCGGCCCGCAGCTGGTCGGCCATCCACAGGATGCGGCTGCCCTTCTCGGTCCAGACGCCGGCGGACAGCCCGTAGGGGGTGTTGTTCGCCTTGGCGACCGCCTCGGCCGGGGTGCGGAAGGTGAGCACCGACACGACCGGCCCGAAAATCTCCTCCTGGGCGATGCGGTGCGTCTGGCTCACCCCACTGAAAACCGTTGGGCGGAACCAGAACCCGTTGGTGGGCAGCTCGCAGCCGGAGTCCCAGCGCTGCGCACCCTCGGCCTCGCCGACCGCCACCATCTCCTCGATGCGGTCGAGCTGCTTGCGCGAGTTGATGGCGCCGACGTCGGTGTTCTTGTCCATCGGGTCGCCGACCCGCAGGGTGGCGAGGCGGCGCTTGAGCCGGGCATCGAGGTCGTCGGCGATGTTCTCCTGCACCAGGATCCGGCTGCCGGCGCAGCAGACGTGGCCCTGGTTGAAGAAGATGCCGTTGACGATGCCCTCGACGGCCTGGTCGATGGGGGCATCGTCGAAGATGATGTTCGCCGCCTTGCCGCCCAGCTCGAGAGTGGCCTTCTTGCGGGTGCCGGCGATCGAGCGGGCGATCATCTTGCCGACCGCGGTCGAGCCGGTGAACGCGAGCTTGTCGATGCCGGGGTGGTCGACGATGGCCTGACCCGTGGCGCCCGCGCCGGTGACGATGTTGACCACGCCCGGGGGCAG
The DNA here is from genome assembly GCA_038330415.1 of Actinomycetales bacterium. Taxonomy (GTDB): domain Bacteria; phylum Actinomycetota; class Actinomycetes; order Actinomycetales; family Dermatophilaceae; genus Fodinibacter. The sequence continues at coordinate 11,398 of JBBQNZ010000130.1, forward strand.
CTCGGCCTGCTCGCACACCGAGGCGAAGAGCAGGGCGGTCAGGGGCGTGGTCTCGGCGGGCTTGAGCACCACCGTGTTTCCGCACGCCAGCGCCGGCGCGATCTTCCACGCGAGCATCAGCAACGGGAAGTTCCACGGCACGATCTGGCCGACCACGCCGAGCGGTCGCGGGTTGGGGCCGAGCGAGGCGTGGTCGAGCTTGTCGGCCCAGCCGGCGTGGTAGAAGAAGTGCGCCGCCGCCAGCGGGAGGTCGACGTCGCGGGCCTCCTTGATCGGCTTGCCGTTGTCGAGCGTCTCGAGCACGGCG
>JBBQNZ010000131.1:0-11671 GCA_038330415.1 Actinomycetales bacterium
GGCGCCCGATGCTCACGACGGCGACCGGCCCGTCCTTCAGCGGGTACACGCTGCCCGCCGGCACCTACAAGATCGCCACCGTCGCCGAGTCCATCTCGACCGCCTCCGAGGCCGCCGGCGACTTCAACCGTGACGGCGACAAGACCGACACGTGGGGCATCCTCTACAGCGAGACCACCAACGACATCTGGGTGGACGCCAACCAGGACCGCACCTTCTCGGACTCCGAGAAGATGCGCCCCTACAAGGAGAAGTTCGACGTCGGCCACTTCGGCGTCGACAACCCGGCCACTGCGATCGCCGAGTCCATGCCGTTCGTCGTCGAGTACCGCGAGGACGTCGACATGACGCCCTACGGCGGCTCGTGGGTCGGCCAGAAGCGCGACTTCGTCAACATCGGTGTCGACGAGTCCGCCCACGGCACGCACGTCGCCGGCATCGCCGCCGGTCACTCGCTCTTCGGCGGGGCCATGGACGGACAGGCGCCCGGCGCGCAGGTCGTCTCCACCCGCGCCTGCTCCTGGGGCGGCGGCTGCACCGCGGTCGCGCTGACCGACGGCATGGTCGACCTCGTCGCCAACCGTGGCGTCGACGTCGTCAACATGTCGATCGGTGGCCTCCCGGCCCTCAACGACGGCAACAACGCCCGGGCCCGGCTCTACGACCAGCTCATCGCGGTCTTCGGCGTGCAGCTCGTCATCGCCGCCGGCAACGACGGTGCCGGGGTCAACACCATCGGCGACCCGGCCGTCGCCAGCACCGCCATCAGCGTCGCCGCGTCCGCGAGCAAGGAGACCTGGCTGGCCAACTACGGCTCGGTCGTCACCACCCCGCTGGCGCTGCAGAGCTACTCCTCGCGCGGGCCGCGCGAGGACGGCGGCTTCGCCCCCACCGTCATGGCTCCCGGCTCGGCGGTCTCCACCGTGCCGCGGTGGCTCAAGCAGCAGGACCTGGAGGAGACCGGCTACACCCTGCCGATCGGCTACGCCATGTTCAACGGCACCTCCATGGCGTCACCGCAGGCCGCCGGCGCCGCAGCCCTGCTGGTGTCGGCCGCGAAGGCGAGTGCGCTGTCGGTCACGCCGGCGCAGCTGCGCACGTCCATCTACTCCGGTGCGCGGTTCGTCGTGGGCATCGACGCCACGTCGCAGGGCAACGGGCAGGTCAACGTCACGAAGGCGTGGGACCTGCTCCGCACCCGCCCGGCGCTCAGCCAGTACCGCACCGACGCCCCGGTCTGCACCGCGCTCTCCGGCTTCCTGGCCGTGCCGAACCACGGTGCCGGCCTCTACAACCGCTGCGACGCGGCATCCGGCGGCCAGGTCGTGGGCCAGAGCAAGGCGTATGCCGTGCGACTCACCCGCACCGCGGGGTCGCCGAGCTCGGCCCTGCACCGGGTGCGGCTCATCGGCAACGACGGCACGTTCACGGCGCCGACCTCGGTGAGCCTGCGGCTCGGCCGCACCTCGACGGTCACGGTCACGGCGCGCCCCCTCACCCCCGGCCTGCACTCGGCGATCCTGCAGGTCGACGACGGGCGCACCGCAGTGGTCGACTCCGAGGTGATGCTCTCGGTGATCACCTCGCAGCCGCTGGTCGCACCGACCTTCAGCGCGACGATGACGGGCTCGGTCGAGCGCGCCCTCGTCAAGCGGCACTTCATCACCGTTTCCCCGGGCTCCAAGACCCTTCAGGTGACCCTCGGGGGCACCAGCTCGGGCAGCCAGGTCCGGTGGATCGCGGTCGACCCGTACGGCGTACCGGCCGACGACACGGCGTCCTACACGTGCTACACCAACTACGGCGAACCCGCATGGTGCAACCCAGCCAAACGATCCTACGTCAACCCGGTCCCGGGGGTGTGGGAGTTCGTCGTCGAGGCACGGCGTGCCTCACCGACGCTGGCCAACCCGTACACCCTGACCGCACTGGTGCAGGGTCTGACCGTCACGCCCGCCACCCAGACGATCGGTGCAAAGACCGGCGTGGCCGCGCCGGTGTCGTGGACGGTGACCAACGCCTTCGGACCCGTCGACGCGGCGGCCCAGGGCGGCTCGCTCGGCTCGGCGTTCACTGCCCGCCCGACCGTCGCGAACGGTGCAACGCAGACCTTCACCGTCACGGTGCCCGCGGGAGCGGAGCGGCTCGACGTGTCGATCGGCCACCCGGCCGACTCGGGCGCAGACCTCGACCTCTACGTGCTGTGGAACGGCGGGACGATCGGGCAGTCGGCCAGCGGTGACTCCGAGGAGTCGGTGTCGATCCGCAACCCGCCGGCCGGTCCGATCACCATCGAGGTCGACGGCTTCGACGTGCCCTCGGGCAGCACCGCCTACGACTACCGCGACGTGTACTTCGCAACGAGCCTGGGCACGCTCAGCGTGCCGAGCGGGCCGCTGGTGCTCGGTGCAGGTGACACCGCCACCGTCAACGGCTCGCTCACCCCGAGCGGGTCAGCAGGTGCCGGTCGCCAGCTGTTCGGCGAGATGCGCCTCGTGTCGGGCACGCTCGTGGTCCTCGGCACCGGGGCAGTGCTGGTCACCCCGGTCGGCTGATTCGCCACCTGCTGACCCGGGCGGAGGGTTTGGGCGGAGAGCACCGGGCGGAGGGCCCGGTGCGCAGCGCACCGGGCCCTCCGAGGGGTCACGGCAGCGGGGTGTCACGCGTCGGCGCCGGCCCGGTCACCGGGGACTTGGCGGTCAGGTAGGCGTTGAAGGCGTCGAGGTCGACGCCTCCACCGACCCGGTTCGTGCCCTGGGGCAGGACGGTGAACCCGTCACCTCCGTCGGCGAGGAAGGAGTTGACGGTGACCCGGTAGGTGGCCGCGAAGTCGATCGCCGTGCCGCCCAGGGTGATGCTGGCCGGGTCGACCTCGTTGCCCACGAGTGCCGACGCGGACCACGAGTAGGCGAAGCCGGCCGAGACGCCCAGGTGGAGGAACCGCACGCTGCCCGCCCAGGCTGGACTCGGTGTTGCGGGTGACGCTGCGGGTGATGTCGCCCGTGATCGTGCCCACGGGCCGGTTGGCGACGGGAGCCGACAGCGCCTTCCACTTGGCGATCGCCGCGGTCTGGTCGGCGGCCGGTGCCACGTCACGCGTCACGGCCAGGTTGTGGGAGACGACCGAGGAACGGTGACGTCCTTGGTGCGGCGGTCGAGCGGGAGGTTCGTCTCGGTGATGACCCGCCCGAACGAGGCGGTGCTGGTGACGTACCGGGCCTGGGCCGAGGGGTCGGGGATGTTGCAGACGTAGGGCTGGTGGGTGTGGCCGGTCACCACGAGGTCGATCTGCGATGAGAGGTTCTGGGCGATGGTGACGATCGGCCCGCTCAGGGCGGCGGCGCCCCCGGCGTGTTCTCCAGGGTCATCCCGATGAAGCCGACCTTGATGCCGTCGACCTTCTTGACCCAGGTGGGCGGCAGCACGGTGCGGCCGGTCGACGCGCGGAACCACTTGCCGTGGTGGCGTGAGTTGGCGGGTGCGGGCACCTTGACGCCGGCCTTGTAGGTGACGTTGGCCGCCAGCCACGGGAACGAGGCGCCGGAGTAGCCGTCAGCGACGGTGAGTGTGTTCTTCCTGCCGTGGCGCAGGTCGCGCAGGTGGGTCGTCAGGTACTCCACACCGCCGGCCGCGACGGCCACGAGGGCGGCCGAGACGCGGGTGGGGTGCGCGGGTGGGGTGCGCGCACGGTGGGCGGCGCGGTTCATCCCCGGGTCAGGCGCCGGTCACCATCCAGCGGTCGGTGCGCACCCGCAGCCACATCAGCGTGCCGCGCACCGACATGAAGGCCGTGAAGGCGATCCACAGCCAGACGACGGCGTTCACCTCGCCGCGGGTGGTGCCGCCCTCGAGCAGCCAGTCTCCGGCGAAGTGCACCCCGAGGATGACGGGCAGGTAGGCCAGCAGCGTGCCGAGCATGGCGCGGGCCAGCCACGGGCCGTCGCCGGCACCGATCAGCACGCCGTCGACGACGAAGACGAAACCGGACAGCGGCTGGCCCAGGGCCACCACGACCAGGCCGCCGGCGATGGCCGCCTGCACCGCCTTGTCGGGAGTGAACAGCGGGCCGAGCACTGGTGCCAGCAGGAGCAGCAGGATGCCGAGCACCATGCCGACGAGCACCCCCCAGCGCACCACGAGGGAGGTGGCGTCGCGGGTGCGGCCGACCTCGCCGGCCCCGAGGGCCTTTCCCGTGATCGCCTGGGCCGCGATGGCCAGGGCGTCGAGGGCGAAGGCGAGGAAGGTCCAGATCGTGGCGGTCACCTGGTAGGCGGCCAGGGGCACGTCGCCCAGACCAGCGGCGACCCAGGTCGTCATGAGCAGCACGGCGCGCAGGGCGAGGGTTCGCACGAGCAGCGGGACGCCCCCGCGGGCGGCGGCGAGCACCCGCCCGGGGTGAGCGCGCAGCGGTACCGCCGTGCGGGCGGCATACCGCACGAGCACCGTGACGAGGGCGGCCGCCATCAGGGTCTGCGCGATCACCGTGCCCCACGCGGAGCCGGCGATGCCCCAGTGCAGGCCGTGCACGAACCACACGTTCAGCACGATGTTGAGGCTGAACCCGCCCACCGCGGCGACGAGCGGGGTGCGGGTGTCCTGCAGGCCGCGCAGCACGCCGGTGGTCGCGAGGACGACGAGCATCGCGGGGATGCCGAATGCCGAGATCCGCAGGTAGGTCACCGCCTGGTCGATGGCCGCCTCGGAGGCCCCGAAGACGTGGGCGACCGGGGCCGCGAAGAATGCGAGGAGCGCGGCCGTCGCGGCACCCAGGACGATCGCCAGCCAGGTGCCGTCGATGCCGGCGGCGATGGCCCCGGCGCGGGAACCGGCGCCCAGCTGGCGTGCCACGACGGCCGTGGTGCCGTAGGCGAGGAAGACGAAGATGTTCGCCGAGGTCAGCAGCACGGCGCTCGCGACCCCCAGGCCGGCGAGCTGGGTGACGCCCAGGCGGCCGACGACGGCGGCATCGGCGAGCAGGAACAGCGGCTCGGCCACGAGCGCCAGGAAGGCCGGCACGGCGAGCCGGAGCACCTCGCGGTGCTGGCTGCTCGCGGGATCCTCCAGCGGAGGCACCGGCGTTTCCTCACTCACGGTGGCACTGTTGCACGTGGTGTCGCTGCGGTGCCGGGCTGCCGGCCGGCAGTGCCACGGGGCGAGACGAGCTGGCATCCGTGCGGGTGGTGGTGGTGGTGGCTGGGGGTGTCGGGTGCGCGCTGGGTCGCGCGCTCGGCACTCCTCGGCGGGGGTCAGAGGTGCTTGAGGGCCTCGCGCCGCGACAGCCCGCTCAGCCGGTCACCCCTGGCGTCGACGAAGGCGCGCACGCACGGCGGGTCGACGCGGGCGTGCTGGCGCAGCGCCCACCCGATCGCCTTGCGGATGAAGAACTCCCGCCCGAACGTCGACCCCTCGAGGTTGGCGTCGATGACGTCGGCGAGCAGCTCGAGGTCGGTCTCGTCGCGGTGCTTGAGCTGCGCCAGGATGGCGGTGCGCCGCACCCAGAGGTCAGCGTCCACGGCATCCGATCGGATTATTGGCGTCACGATCGGCCTGTGCCGCAACAGGATCGGCCCCACCCGATCGGCGGCCAGTACGTCGACGTAGTCCCACCACGCACCCGTCACGACGAGGTGCCGGTACAGGTCGAGCGTCGACGGGTCCTGCCACCCGCGCGCGGCCCGGTGGCCGGTCAGGGAGATGGCGGCGTAGCGCTCCTCCCGGTAGGCCGCGCCGTCCCAGAGCGCCCGCACGTCGGCCTCCCACGCCTCGCGGGAAACCGGTTCGAGGGCCGGGTCGGAGAGCAGCGGCCGGAGCAGCGCGCGCAGCCCTGGTGATGTGAGCCCGCGGTAGGGCATCACCGACTTCATGTAGCGCTGCTGCCCGGCGGCGCGCTCCGGGTCGCCAGCCGACGCCAAGGCTGCCCGGATCGCCCCGACCAGCCCCGGCTCGAGTGCGGAAGTGGTTGCCCTGGAGACCATTTCCGCACTCAACGCGAGATCAGGGTGGGGGTCAAGGGCATCTGACCGAGCCGACTCAGGCGAGCCCCAGCTCCTTGGCCTCTTCCCACAGCTCCTCGCGCACCTGCGGGTGGGCGGCGTCGCGGATGATGTGCCGGCACTGGGCCTGCTGGTCGTAGCCCCACAGCTCGGCGATGCCGTGCTCGGTGACGATGGCGGTCTGCTGGAAGCTCGTGACCGGCTCGTCGAGGAGTGGCACCACGGTCGACACGTTCGCCTTGGGGTGCCACGAGCGCAGCGCGATGAACGACTGCCCACCGGCGGAGTGCAGGGCCCCGACGATGAAGTCGGTCTGTCCGCCGAACCCCGAGTGGATGCGCGCGTTGATCCGCGAGGCGTTGGCCTGGCCGAAGAGGTCGACCTCGAGGGCGGTGTTGACCGAGGTCATCATCCGCTGCTGGGCGATCAGGCCGGGGTCGTTGGTGTGCTCGGTGCGCATCATCCGCACTCGGTGGTTGCCGTCGAGCCAGTCGTAGAGCTCGCGCGAGCCGAAGATGAACGAGGCGGTGAGCGGGTGGTGCTTGTCGAGCGCCCCGACCCGGTCGAGCTCGAGCACGCCGTCGGAGAACATCTCGGTCCACACCCGTAGCCCGCGGCGCCCGGTGAGCGCGGTGAGCGTGGCGTCCGGCACCCCGCCGATGCCCATCTGCAGGGTGGCGCCGTCACTGACCCGGCTGGCGACGCGGTCGCCGATGGCGGCGCTGTCGGTGTCCGGGGTGACGGGGTCGTGCGCCGGCAGCGGCTCGGACACCTCGATCGCGACGTCGACCGCCTCGATCGGCACCTGCGCGTCGCCGTAGGTGTACGGCATCTGGTCGTTGATGACGGCCACGACGCGACCGGAGCGCTGGCGGCATCCCTCGATCGCCGCCGGCAGCACGTTGACCTCGATGCCGAGGCTCAGCTGGCCGTCGCGCGGCGGGGCGCAGTGCACGATGACGACGTCCGGCGGGATGCGCCGCTGCAGCAGCACCGGCACCAGCGACAGCCGGCTGGGCACATAGGAGAGGTCGGAGTGCCGCCGCATGCCGGTCCCGACGAAGCAGGTCTCGGCCGTCACTCCCTCGCGGTCGGGGATGCCGGGCGGCGCGTTGAGGGCGTGGATCGTGTAGGTGTCCTTGTTCTCGTCGAGCGCGCGCACGGCCGGCCACGGCACGGCCACGTTCCCGGAGACGACGACCCGGGGCTTGCCCGGGAGCGATGCGAACAGGCGACCCAGCTCATCGACGGTGATGATCCTCATGGGGACATCATTGTCCCCTCGTGGATTTCCGTCAGGTGAGGCTCGGCTGACCTCGGCGACACGGCATCCGGATGCCGGGAGCGCGCCTCCCGCACGAGCGCGCGGCTTGGACACGGTGCCCATGGGGAGCGCGAAAGTCCCGCTGTGATGCGCATCAAGGGCGCCCTTGGTTGTGCAGGCTGCCCGATCAGGCGCACAGTCGGCGCATGACCCTGCTTCCCGCCGCGCGCCCGCGTGCCGTGGAGTGGGTCGCCGCACCTCCGCACACCGCGTTCGAGAACGTCGTCGGCGTCGTGACCGGGGCCTTTCTGGCCTCGCTGGGCCTGTTCCTGCTCTCCGCCGGAGGGGTGATCACCGGGGGCACCGCCGGCCTGGCCCTGCTGCTGTCGAACGGCGCGCTGCGGTCGTTCTCGATCGTGTTCGTGGTGGTGAGCCTGCCGTTCGTGGCGCTGGCCGTGCGCGGCAAGGGGTGGGCGTTCACGGCGCGGTCGGCCGCCGCGGTGGGCCTGGTGTCAGGCTTCTCGGCGCTGCAGCCGCACCTGCTCGGCGGCCTTACCGTCGGGCCGTTGTACGCGGCGCTCGTGGGGAACCTGCTGGCCGGCATCGGCATCCTCGTGGTGTTCCGGCACCGCTCGAGCCTGGGCGGCTTCAATGTCGTGGCCCTGCTCTGCCAGGAGCGGCTCGGGTGGCGGGCGGGCTACGTGCAGATGGCCCTGGACGTGGCCGTCGTGGTGTCGTTCGCCGCCGTCAGCCACGACGTGGCGGTCTCGCTGGCATCGGCGGCCGGTGCGGTGCTGCTGAACCTCGTCATCGCGATGAACCACCGGCCGGGGCGCTACACCGGCGGCTGACCGGCTGGCTCATCCCGGCGTGGGCGCGAGCGGCCGCCGCCATCGAGCCGTGCGCCGGGAGCGCGGCCTACCGTTGGGGTATGTGCCGTAACATCCGACCCCTGAACAACTTCGCCCCCCCGGCCACGACCGACGAGGTGCGGGCCGCCGCCCTGCAGTACGTGCGCAAGGTGAGTGGCACGACCAAGCCCTCCGCGGCGAACCAGGAGGCCTTCGACCGGGCGGTCGAGGAGGTCGCGCACGTGACCGCCCACCTGCTCGACGCGCTGGTCACGACTGCCCCGCCGAAGGACCGCGAGGTCGAGGCGGCCAAGGCGCGCGAGCGCAGCGCGGAGCGCTACGGCCGGGCCGGCTGAGCCGGACGAGTCGCTGCGACACGCCGAAGCCCGGACCGGCTTCCTGGCGCCGGACAGGCGATCTGTACCCGCGGGTAACGAGGTGTGACGGCATCCCGGCGATCTGCGCACATGTGGACCGTGACACGCCCGAGACTTTCTCGGGTGCACATGGGGTGGATGGCGTTCGTGCAGGTCAGCGGCTTCCGGCGGACTCGCTGAGAGCGTCGTCCACAGGATTCTCCACCGGCTGTGCACACGGCACCCGGGCGATTTGCACACGTTGTCCCCAGGTTGTGCACACCGATCTGAGCGATGTCGCCGGCTCGGCTTGGAGGTCGCGGCCGCTGCCCCTACGGTGACTCGCGGTGGGGTGTCGGTGTCCTCTGGTCTGCTTCTCCTGAGGCCGGCCGGTCCGACCGCAACCAGTGGTCAGTCGAGCCCGGTGCATGCCGGATGTGAGGAGTGAGCGGGTGTCCATCGCGGAGCTGAACGCGGCGTTCGGCGGGCCCAGTGACGGGCGTGCCGACGACCGGGTGCCACCGCAGGACCTCCACGCCGAGCAGTCGGTCCTCGGCTCGATGCTCATCAACAAGGACGCCATCGCCGACTGCCTCGAGGCGGTCAAGGCGCACGACTTCTACCGGCCGGCACACGAGCTGATCTTCGACGCCGTGCTCGACCTGTTCGGCCGCGGCGAGCCCGCCGACGCGATCACCGTCGCCGACGAGCTGGGCAAGCGCGGCGACCTCACCCGGGTCGGCGGGCAGGCCTACCTCCACCAGCTCATCCAGTCGGTGCCGACTGCCGCGAACGCCGGCTACTACGCCGAGATCGTCCACGAGCGGGCCGTGCTGCGCCGCCTGGTCGAAGCCGGCACCCGCATCGTGCAGATGGGCTACGCCCAGGGCGAGGGCGACATCGACGACATCGTCAACCGCGCCCAGGCCGAGGTCTACTCCGTGGCCGAGAAGCGCGGCGGCGAGGACTACAACGTGCTCGGCGACCTGCTCAACGAGACGATGGAGGAGATCGAGGCCGCCTCCGGGCGCAGCGACGGGCTGATCGGCGTGCCGACCGGGTTCATCGAGCTCGACGAGCTCACCAACGGCCTGCACCCGGGCCAGATGATCGTCGTCGCGGCCCGACCGGCCGTGGGAAAATCCACGCTGGGAATAGACATCGCGCGGGCGGCTGCGATCAAGCACAACATGGCGGCCGCGGTGTTCTCGCTCGAGATGAGTCGCACCGAGATCACCATGCGCATCCTGTCGGCCGAGGCCACCATCCAGCTGCAAGACCTGCGCAAGGGCCTGAAGAGCCAGGAGCAGTGGACCAAGCTGGCGCGGATCATGGGCAAGATCTCCAACGCCCCGCTGTTCATCGACGACAGCCCCAACATGTCGCTGATGGAGATCCGCGCCAAGTGCCGCCGGCTCAAGCAGCAGCACAACCTGCGCATCGTCGTCATCGACTACCTGCAGCTGATGAGCTCGGGCAAGAAGGTCGAGTCGCGCCAGCAGGAGGTCGCCGAGTTCTCACGGGCGCTGAAGCTGCTCGCCAAGGAGCTCGAGGTGCCGGTCATCGCGATCAGCCAGCTCAACCGCGGGCCCGAGCAGCGCACCGACAAGCGGCCGCAGATGTCTGACCTGAGAGAGAGTGGTTCGATCGAGCAAGATGCCGACGTCGTCATCCTGCTGCACCGCGACCGCTCCGACCCCGAGCGCGACGGCGAGGCCGACATCATCGTGGCCAAGCATCGCAACGGCCCCACCAAGGACATCATCCTGGCCTTCCAGGGCCACTACTCGCGGTTCAACAACATGGCCCGCGACGGCGGCTTCTGATGTCGAGATGCAGCGTTATCTGGGGGCTGTCGAGATGCAGCGTTATCTGGGGGCGAGTACAAGATGAGGGGTCCTGACCAGCGTCGTCGTGTGGCGGACACTGTCCTCGACGAGACTGGTGGCGTACGCAAGAACGGTGGTTGGCTTGGACGTTGACTGGGCGCTAGCAGAGCTTCGGAACTTCATCGAGCTGACGACGCTGCGCCAGCCCTCCTCGGATGGAGGCATCCTCTTTTTGGGTGACTTCGCCAGCCCCGTGGGGCGATCCAGCGACATCGTGGCTGCAGCGCAGGTGGTCGAGAAGATCCTCGATCGAGTGCTACCGCGGTGGCGCACAGAGATCCCCGATGACGGTAAGGAGCGGTGGGCGCGTCATCGGCAAGCTGCTATTCGCGCCGTGACAGAACTGGAGCGCCAAGCGGAGATCTCCGAGCGGATGGGTGACAACGCCCCCACGATCAGCGCCGCAGGATTGCATCCTTGGGTTTGGGAGGCCGCGCGTTCCCTATGGCAGTCCGGGCACTACCGCGAGGCGGTCCGCACAGCCACGGTGAAGATCAACGCTGAAACGCAGAACAAGGTCGCTCGCCGGGACATCGCGGAGACTGACCTGTTCAAGCAGTCCTACAGCGATGATGCCCCTCAGCCAGGAAAGGCTCGCTTGCGGCCTGATGGGGATGACGGCGGCAAGACATCCAAGTCCGTGCGACGTGGGGTGGCTGCCCTCGCTGAGGGGTGCTTCGCCGCGTTGCGCAACCCGGCCAGCCACGACTCTCTCGAGGAGCTTCCTGAGCAAGTGGCATTGGAGCAGCTGGCGGCTCTCAGCGTCCTCGCGCGCTTGGTTGACAGCAGCGCCGTCGAGAGTGCCTAGTCCGGCTGATCCTGTTGCTGCCTCTCGCTGCGCGCTTTCGCCCGGTAGACGGTGGAGCGGGCGACGCCGAACAGTTCGGCGATCTCGCTGGAGGTGTGCTCCCCGGCGTTGTGGAGGGCCATCAGGTGGGCTTCCTGGGCGGGTGAGAGCTTGGGCTTCTTTCCGCGTAGCCGTCCCTTGGCCTTGGCGATCGCCATTCCCTCGCGGGTCCGGGCCCTGATCAGGTCGGCTTCGAACTCGGCGACCATGGCGAGGACGTTGAACAGCAGCTTGCCAACAGGGTCGGTGGGGTCGTAGAGGCTGGTGCCCAGGTTGAGGGCGACACCCTTGCGGGCAAGGGTGTCGGCGATGTCGCGGGCGTCGAGAACCGATCGGGCAAGACGGTCCAGTTTGGTCACGACGAGGGTGTCACCGGCACGGCAGGCGGCTAAGGCTTCTCGCAGCCCAGGTCGGTCACGGTTGGATCCGGTCAGCCCGTGGTCGACGTGCACGGCCTCAGGGTTCACGCCC
>JBBQNZ010000132.1:0-11540 GCA_038330415.1 Actinomycetales bacterium
CGGCGAGCCTGCGGGCGGTCGACTGGATCGCGCGGGAGATGCGAGCAGTTGGACTGCGACATGTGGCCAAGCTTCCGGTCCCGATCGACCGCTGGGTCTTCAACGGTGCATCGGTCGCTGTTGACGGTGGCCCGTCGAACGCCGCGAGCTCGTGGGGTGGGGTGCCAGGTACGGCTGCTGGCGGGATCACCGCCGAGGTGCTCGACCTTGGTCTCGGCCGGGCAAGCGACTACGAGGGAGTGGACGCTGCTGGGAAGATCGTCCTCGTCAACTGGGCGTTCGGCGACTACTGGGTGAACCGGCATGGTCACCGGGCGACGCTGGAGGGCGCCTTGGCCGTGATCTTCTACACGGGTACCACTGCGGCCGGAGCGTTCTACAACCAGCGCGACGACGGCCTGATGAGCTTTGACGGAACCTACGACGACGACTGGGTTCCGTTCGTCTTCGTCACCAGGAATGCTGCGAACGACTTGATCGCGCGGATCGCCGCGGGGGCGACAACCGTGACGTTGACGTCCCATGTCGAGCTCACCAGGGCCGAGGACGGCGGGGTCGGGTACAACGTCCTTGGAGCCATCCCTGGTACGGACCGATCCGGCGAGGTCATCATCTTTACGGGTCACCACGACGCCTGGTTCCACGGGGCGGCCGATGACGCAACGGCGATCGCGGCGATGCTGGGGATCGCCAAGGCCGTCCGCGACACGGGGTTCAGGCCCCGCCGGACACTGCTCTTCCTCGCCAGCACCAACGAGGAGTACGGCTACACCGATGCGTACTACGAGTGGTTGGTCGGCTGTTGGTACGCGGTCACCCATCAGCACCCCGAATGGGCACACCGGGCCATCTTGAGTCTGGACTTCGAGCTCCTCGGGACGGGCGACCCCGGCGAGAGACTGCTCATCCGCACCCATGCGGAGCTGCTGGCCCACGCGGTCGAGAAGCTGAACAGCGATCCCTCGAGAACGCCGTACGGCACCCTGTCGCAGAACACCGTCTGGGCCAACGCCGACCACTTCACGCTGACGGCTGCGGGCATCCCCGGCCTGTATTTCAACACGGTCGGCACGTCGTACCTCACGCGGGACTACCACACCAACTACGACATCCTCTCGAACGTCAACATCGACTACCTCGCCCAGAACATCGAGGTGATCAACGACATCTGGGTCGACCACGACCGGGCGGCAGTTCCACTGCTGGACTTCGTCGCGCGCGCCACCGAGGCGGCCTCCCGTGTCGCCTATGAGGCGGAACCGGGCGTGGGGCTCGAGGCGTTGCCAGGCGTGGACCGGGAAGCGCTGACGGAACTTCAGCAGGCGGTGCAGAGGTTCGCCGATGCCGCAGCTGGCCTGGACGCGAAGCTCGCCGCCGGCCGGGGCTCTACATCGCACAGGGTTGCCGCGCTCACGATGGAAGCGGAGCGGCTGCTCCTCACGCGGCTGGTCGCGCTCGACGCCTTCGACCAGTACATCTTCCCGCACCAGCAGCTGCAGCGTGACGCCACCAGGATGCAGTTGGCGGTCAACTCCCTACAGGCTGGCAACCCGGCCCTTGCCAACGACACCTACATACGGCGCACGGGCCTGACCAACGCTGGCCGACTCTTCGCCTACGAGACGTACGTCGCCGAGCTGGCTCGGCACGAGCCGTCCTCGGATCGCCTCCAGTGGGGCGGTCAGGCTCACCTGAGCCCGTATGTGGACCTGTGGAATGAGTACCACGCAGTCGCCGACAAGATCAGCGCCGGGTTGACCCATCCATCGGACTACACCGCTGAGATCACCTCGCTCAAGCACAAGCTCCGCCCCGTCTACCACCACCTGAATGAGCGACTCGACAGCATGGCTGAGCTCTTCGAACGATGCGCTCGGCTGCTCGCGACCGCGGCAAAGGCGGCACACTAGTGGTGTGTCTGCCAAAGATCTCTGGGTAGGCCCGGCATCGCGGTCGTCATGCTTCGTGATGGCGTGAGCAGTGACGAGTTGTGGGATGTCGTGGCATCGGCATGACCGTGAAACCCTGATAGCCCCGGGTAGCCCTATCTGGGCGGAGAGACGCACTTTGAGCGGCAGCTCAACGGTCCGGAACTGGGCATGAGCCCCGCGGGTCGCACCCGCGTGACCCCCCAGTGGGCCATCTCGAAGCCACGGCGACCCAGGCGCGGTGATTGGCTGGCGTCGGTAGGTGTGCGTTGGATCCATGCTGTCGATCGCGATCCGTCGCCGCTCGCGGCTGCCCCCGGTCCGGGGGGACCAGCTTCCGCTGCACCAGGAAGGACCGTACGGTGCGGGGGGTTGTCAGCGTGGATGTCGACGGGTGCGGCCGGCACGTGAGTTACGCGATGGCTCAGACCACGTCGTGGCGACCAGCCCGGGATCATCGCGTGGCCGCGCTCCTCGCCAGGTCAGTGGGGCGAGCCCGACGGCCGTGGCCGCCGGGGTGGGGTGACTGGAGGTGCACGATGGGGGAGCCCGACCTGTTGCGCGAGCTGCACGACGCCTACGTGTGGAAGGTCAACGCCGCGGTCGGCGACGGTCGGATGGACCTCGTCTGGGAGTCCGCCGACGAGTACATCGACGAAGCACTGCAGCTGATGGCAACGCTCGAGTCGCCCGGTTGTGTGCGTCCGGACTGCGCCATCTGCACCCGCGGGTCTCCCGGCCGGCCCCGCCCCAGCGCCGTGGGAGGTTCTGGCGCAAGAGAGGGCACGAAGACCTCCGACGGGTCGGCCAGCCCTCGCGCGGGGCGCCGACGGAAATCGCTGGATTCAACGCCGACCTGCCACCCAGACTGCCGACGTGATGATGCATCCCGACCAGATCCCGATCACTCTCGAGATGGTGGGCAAGATGATCGGCACCCAGTTTCCGCACTGGTCGAGCCTGCCGGTGACCGAAGTGAACTCAGCCGGCACGGTCAATGCCCTGTACCGGATCGGCTCTGAGCTGGTGGCGCGCCTGCCGCTCCAACCCGGCGATGTGGAGGCGAAGCAGGCAGAGCTGTCGGAGGAGATCGATGCGGCCGAGCGGCTCCTGACCGTGTCACCGGTGGCCACTCCGGAACCGGTCGCCACGGGTGAACCGATGCACACCTACCCGCTTCCCTGGAGCGTCTACCGCTGGTCCCCGGCACCGTCGCCGGCGACACCGACGCGGGGGGTTCCCCTCGCTTCGCCGCCCAGCTCGCCGGCTTCGTGCACGCCCGTGCGCTCCCTACCGACGCACGGGCGCACCTTCCAGGGGACCCGTCGAGGCGGGGTGCTCACCCAGCACGACGACTTCGTGGCCGACGGGTTGCGACTCAGCCGCGGCCTGATCGATACCGACGCGCTGGATGCCGTGTCGAGCAGGCTGCGCGAGACGCCTGGCGCCACGACCCAGACCTGGACCCACGGTGACCTCATGCCCGGCAACCTCCTGGTTCGAGGGGAGGACCTGGCCGGTCAGCCGCTGGCGCGCTCCCAGACGACGATGGTGTTGCGGTCCTGGCTGTAGACGTGGGCTATCCGATAACCGTTGTCAGCCCGTTGATTCGCGATCTTGGTGAAGTGGCGCATGTTGACCGAGCCCTCGTTCACCTCGATCTCGTAGAACGGTCCGCCGGCCTTCCCACTGCTGAAGCCACCGATGCCAAGCACCATGTCCTGCTCCTCCTCCACGCTGTGACGACGTCATCCAGTTGGCCCGATGACGGGTCGTGAACCAGGACGACGGTCCAGACGAGCCAGCCTCAGCGTGGCAGCGCGGAGGATGCCGTGCAACCGTCTGTCACGCGCAAAAGGCGGTGAGCGGCTTCGGGCGAGACGATGGGCGCATGGATGCGGCGCCCACCTCCGACCCGCGCCTCGAGGCAGCAGTGCGCGCGAGCGCTGCCTGGTACGAGGACGTCTTCCGGGTGCACCGGATTCCGACTCGCCGCGAGGGCGGGCTCTGGAGTGCCCTGGCCGAACCGCCGCGCTGGCACTCCGCCGCCAAGACGCTCCAGCCCGACGTGCCCCGTGCACAGGTGCTGGATGCCGTGACCGCCTTCGAGCGCTGTTCGGTCGCCGACTCCTTCGCGACCCTTGATCTCGCCGACCACGGCTTCCAGCCGCTGTTCCGGGCGACCTGGCTCCATCGACCCGCGGCGACCTCCCCCGCGCGGACGTGGCCCCACGGCTGGTCCGCCGTGTCGGACGACGAGGAGCTGGCGGCCTGGAACGCCGCGCAGGACACCACGGGGGTGTTGGTTCCCGCGCTGCTGCGCCACCCCCGGTTCACGTTCCTGGTGCGGCAGTCATCCGGAAAGCCGGTCGCGGGCGCCGTCCTCCACCGCGTCGACGACGTGGTGGAGCTGTCGAACACCTGGGCACTCGGCGACGAGTCCACGCAGATCAGCTCGATGCTGGGGTGCGCCGAGACGTTGTACCCCGGGGCGGCAGTGGTGGGTTACTGGCGCGACGACACGTTGGCCCCGTACACCGAGGCCGGCTTCCAGGGCGTCGGCCCGCATCTCGTCTGGGTCCGGGGGAGCTGACCAGGATCGCTGCGTTCAGGGCAGGGTGAACCACACCCGCTTCCCGGGCCGCCCGTCGGCGAGCGGCTCGGTTCCCCAGCTGCCGGCCATTGCCGACACGAGCTTCAGGCCCGCGCCGTGCTCGGCCATGGGCGACCGGTGCTTGATCACTGGAGGGTGGGGGCTCTCGTCGTGCACCTCCACCCGCACGCCCGCGTGGTCGCGCACCACGGTGAGCAGGACCGTGCCTCGGCCGTGGACCAGTGCGTTCGAGACCAGCTCAGTGACCAGCAGGCGCGCGGTGTACACCGTCTCGCCGGGCAACCCGGCGCAGGCCGCTGCCACATGACCCCGTGCCAGCGAAGCGGCCGACAGGTCGGGCGGCAGCACCCATGCCTGTACCTGGTCGTGGTTCACCGTGATCGGCACCCCCCCCAAGACTGCCTGCCCCACCGGGTCTGAGCGCCGAAGATGGCGCCGAGTAGATCCCTGCGAAGTCTCCCACCGTTGCCGAGCCAAGGGCGGGAGACCGACGCGGCAACCTGCCTCGGCCGGGCTGGCGGCCCCCTGGCGTTTCCAGTCCGAAGGCGCATGGCAGCGCCCCAGTGGGGTACATGGGCGACATCGACCGTTCATCGAGCGTGGTCAGCCGAGACCTCGTCGTTCCAGATGGACCAGAACCGGAAGACCGCCCCGGCGAGCGGCTCCCTCCGGAGGACCGAGAAGGCAGATGGCGGACGCGGCCACCACGACAGGACCTGACAACGTGCTGGGCCTGCGCGTCGAGACCGTCACGGACGGGCACGTGCTTCGGGTCGTGCTGCACGGAGAGTGCGACTTCTCCACGGTCTCCGACCTGGACCGAGCCCTGGAGGGCGTCGAGCTCGTCGGGTCACGGCGGGTCTACCTGGACCTGACCCACCTCGCCTTCGCCGACGTCGCCACCATCCGCCGTCTCGCCGCCTTCGCCGGGGACGCGAAGCGGGCCGGACAGGATGTCGCGACCTGCGGCGCCCAGCCCACCCTGCGCAAGGTCGCGGACCTGCTCCAGGTGCACAGCGAGCTGGGGCTCGTCTGACCGGGAGAGCCCGGGTCACGCTTCGGCGAGATCAGCCGAACGTGCCGCCGATCCCGCCGAGCAGGTCTGCCGGGTTGATCCCAAGCTGGTGGAGCAGCGCCGCATGCTCCTCGGTGTCCACCTGCTCGGGCAGCTCGCGCTCCGCGCGGTCGGCTTCGTCGTCCTCGCTCCGGCCGCGGAGCTGGTCAACGATCTCTTGTCGGTCGATCTCCACCCGGACCACTCCTTCACTGTCGTCCTGCCTCGGGTCAAGCCTGCCCGATCGTCCGCCTCACGTGAAGCCTTGGTGCAGCCGGCCGCCCGGCGGCGCCCCCGTGGACCAGGTTGATCGGGCCCGCCCACGACGACGCCTGACCGTCGGGACACTCGGGTTGGATCCCGTCGGCTGCAGTCGTCCTACCCGTCATCGGCGGTCCAAACCGACTGGCGGGAGACGGGAGCCTCGGTGACAGCCACGCGGTGCCGGTGGGCGGCTCAGCGAGCCCCCCTCGTGGTGCGACCGCCGCAGTGCGGCTCCAGGGTCGTGGTCAGCGGCTCGGGCGCGCCAGTGGGGTGCCCTCGAGGGCGTAGCGGAAGGCCACCAGCGAGTCGAAGACCTGCAGCACGCCGGCCTCCTGCAGCTCCCCGACGGAGAAGCCGCCGGTGCGCACCCCGAGGGTGGGGATGCCGAGCTTGGCCGCGGCCTGGGCGTCGTAGACGGAGTCGCCGACCATGATGCCGCTCGCACCCTCGACCTTGGCCAGCGCCGCCGCCACGACGTCCGGCTCGGGCTTGCTCTTCGCCACGTCGTCGGAGGTCGTCCAGGCGTCGGCGAGGGATGTGCCGTCGATGAGGTCGAGGAAGACCTCGACGTGCTCGGTCTTTCCCGAGCTGGCCAGCACCAGCCGGAAGCCGCGCTCCTTGACCTCGGCCAGCAGCTCGTGGGCGCCCTCGAAGGGCTGGACCTCCCCGATCAGCGCGTCGAACTCCTCCACCCACGCCTGGCGCAGGTCGTCACCGTGCGCCTCCTCGGCATCCGGGCCTGCGATGGCGGCCACGAACTGGTCGCCACCCATCCCGATGCCACGGTGGATGCGCCACATCGGCCGGGTGATGTCGTAGCGCTGCATGGCGCGGAACCACGCCAGCGCGTGCTGGTAGTTGGTGTCGACGAGGGTGCCGTCGACGTCGAAGATCGCGGTGTCAGCCATAGCCCCTTCATACCCCGCGGCGAGGCTGGCACGGGCCCGCGCGGTGGCCTATCTGCAGCGAGCGCGCAGGGTCTCGACGCCCTCGCCGGTCAGGTCGTCAACGACCGACTCGCGACCCGTCATCGCCACTACCAGCGACACGAGCGGTCCCTCGACGGCCGGGCCGGACCCGGTGGACCAGTCCTGGTCGGTCGCCCTCAGGGCGAGGCCGGCGATGCGGTTCTTGGCGCCGATGAGGGTGTTGGAGCCCTTGTAGAAGTCGGCGGTCGCGCGCAGGGCCTCGGGGTCGTAGTCGTGGCTGAGCCCGAGCGGCCGCCGGATGTCCTCGGAGTGGACGACGACCTCACCGATCCACGTCGCCTTCGGCCCGGGCGGGGCGGTCGTCGACCCCTTCACCGCGCGGAAGCCCGCCAGCGTCGCGCCGATGTCGGAGCCGAGCCGGCGGGCGATGCCGGCATTCGCGTACTTGTCGAAGTTGAAGCCGGCCCTCGCGAACTGGGCGACGAACGCGCCCGGGCTCGTGGAGGCGGCGGCGGTGAGGTGGGCGACGACGTGTCGCACCGTCCAGTCTGGGCACAGTGACGTGCTGCTCCACTGCTCGGGGGTGAGCCCGGTGAGGTCGTCGGCGAGGGCGCCCCGCTCGGCGGCGACAAGCGTCCAGAGGTCGGCCATGGCGGTACTCCTGGTGCAGACCGGTCCACCGCGAGGGCGGGTGAACATCGAAGAGGCCATTGCACCGCATGGGGTCCCGCCTGTCACCCCGTTCCGCACCGTAGGAACTGCTGGGCGGGTGCGCCGCCAGGCGGTCGGATGCCGTGTGGCTCACCACCGTGGCGCCGGCCGCGCGACCGCGCGACCGGTCGTCGGTAGGTTGCGGCCATGACCGAGCACCGGGAGGACCAGGGCGTGGACCAGCGCACCGGTGTCAGGGCACCCGCTCCGCCGGCTCCGGGCCGGAGTTGGGCACTCGCGGCGGCATCCGCACTGGTGGTCGCCGCGACCTACTGGATCGCGCTGCAACCCGGGGCCGATGCTGCCCAGACTGACCTCGTGCGGTGGATGAACAACCCACCGGCGCCGTTCGGAACCGTTCTGGCAGCGACCAACTCGCTCTTCCGCCCGGTGCCGCTGGCCGTGCTGGCCGCCGCCCTCGCCGGCTGGATCCTGGCCACCGCCCGCGGCAGCCAGCGCTGGGAGGTGCTGAGGGCGGCGCTGGTGGGCCTCGTGCTGAGCGAGCTGGTCACCCAGGTGCTCAAGCGGGTGGCCGACCAGCCCAAACCCACGGCGTCGATACCCGGGCTCGACGTGCACGGCTACCCCAAGGACCCCTACGGCAACGCCTACCCGTCGGCTCACACCGCCGTCGCCGTCGGCCTCGTCGCCGCGCTGTGGCCCTGGCTCACCCGCCCGCAGCGCGCCGTCGGCGTTGTGGTCGCACTGCTCGTGGCGCTCAACCGCCTCTACATCGGGGCGCACCGGCCCGTCGACGTGGTGGGGGGCGCGGCCAGCGGGCTGCTGGCGGGCGCCGCGTGCTGGCTCGTGGCGACCAGGTGGCCCCTGGGGTCCGGCTACTCGCGGGTGGCGACGTAGACGAGGAACTTGTCGTCGGCCGTGGGCGCGAGGTCGTTGTACTCGCCGCGGACGTCGACCTCGGCGAACCCTGCTCGCTCGAGCATCATCACCACCTCGCCGCGGAAGTAGAGGTTCGACGTGAGCTGGTGGCGCTCCTCCTCGATGAGCTCACCGTCGCGCCAGCGGTAGGCGTGGATCTCCCACGCCTCCTGTTGGTGAAGCGGGTCGAGATCGAGCATCCTTGACACCAAGGCGTATTCGTCACCGTCCGGCCCGAGCCGCCGGTCGGTGGGCGGGTGAGCGGGTTCTGGCAGCACACCTCGATGGCCGCTGGGCCACCGGCGCCAGTACCTGTCGTCGGAGTAGGGGACCTCGTTGTCGAGGACCAGCCGTCCGCCGGGCTCGAGGTGCTCGTAGAGGCGGCTCAACGCCTGCTGGTCCTGTTCCCGGGTGGAGCCGAGCCCCAGGCCGCCGCAGACGACGATCGTCCGGTACCGCCTCGGGAGGTCGAGCTCGTGCATGGCTCGGCAGCTCACCGTGGGTGACGCGCCCACGGCGCTGGCCGCAGCCAGGCACAGGGCCACCATGTCGGGTGATGCGTCGCAGCCGTCGACGTCGAGCCCCGCGGCCACGTAGGGCACGAGCAGCCGCCCCGCACCGCAGGCGACGTCCAGCGCTGGCTGACCCGCCTCGACGAACCGCCGGAAGTAGTCGATCTCCGGGCCGGAGACGCGGAACAGCGACCACCAGCGCGCCACCAGCCCGTGGTGCCAGCTCTGTGGCTCGACGGACGTCATCGTCGAACACTAGCCAGAGGCGCAGGATCGCAGCACCCCGTCGACGACACTTTCACCGAAACCGCGGTCGAGGGGGAGACCGGAGACGAACCGGCGGTGCAGCACGGGGCCGGCGAGCTGGTCGACGAGCGCGTCGAGGTCGCAGCCCTCGGGCAGCTCGCCCCGCTCGATGCCGCGGGCGAGCACGGCCAGCACCGGTCGGTGCCGGCGGCGGGTCTCCACCGCGTGCAGGGTGGCGAAGTCGGGGTCGCGCTGCGCGGCATCCATGAGCGCTGCCATGAACGCCCCGGCACGTCCCTGCCCCAGCGCCTCGGCGAAGCCGCCGACCAGCACCTCGAGGTCTCCGCGCAGCGTTCCGGTGTCGGGCAGCGGCGGGTCGGGCGCGATGCTGCGGAAGGCGTCTAGCACCAGCGCCGCCTGGTTGGGCCACTGGCGGTAGACCGTGGTCTTGGCGACACCGGAGCGGGCCGACACCGCCTCGATCGACGCCCCGGCGATGCCGCGCTCGGCGACCAGGTCGAGCGCGGCGCCGAGGGCGCGCTGCCGCGACCGCGTCATCCGCGGGTCGGGGGCCGGCTCCCCGGCGGGCGTCGTCACGGCAGGGGTGTCCACCGTCGTGGTGGACCGCCTGTCACCCCGGGTGCGGCTCACGACGCGGTCCGTTCCCAGGTGGCGACGTGGTCGCGCACGTAGGCCTCGATGGTGCGCGCCGGGCGTCCCAGCAGGCGCGGCAGGGTCGGGTCGACGGCCTCGGCGTCACCGCGGCGCAGCCCGGTGTGCAGCACGGCCTGCACGGCGACCTGGGCCAGGGGCAGTCCCTGCCGGCGGAGGTGGCGCGCATAGCCGAGCACCGACGCCGGCTCGTAGCGGATGGTGCGACCCAGCGCCTCGGTGAGCAGCCCGGCCACCTCGTCGAAGTCGACCGCCCTCGGCCCGGTGAGGGTGTAGCCCTTCCTGCGGTGCGGCCCGGGGTCGGCGAACACGGTGCCGGCGACGTCGCCGATGTCGTCGGTGTCGATGAACGCGACACGACCGTGCCCGGCAGGCAGCAGGATGCGGTCGTCCGCCACGATGTCGCGGCGGTAGGCGTCGGTGAGGTTCTGGGCGAAGAAGCCCGGGCGCAGGATCGTCCACGACGGGGCGTGCTCGCGCAGGTGGATCTCGACGCGGTGGTGCGGCACGATGCGGTTGGTGTCGGCCCCGGCCACCGAGGAGAACACGACGTGCTCGACCCCCGCTGCCACGGCGGCCTCGGTCAGCGCGTTGAGGGTCGGGCCCACCCTCGACACCGGTGGTGGGCGCAGCAGGAACAGGCCGCCGATGCCGGCAACGGCCGGGCCGAAGGTCTCCGGCCGGAACAGGTCCAGCTCGACGGCCGCGGCGCCCGCCACCGCGGCGAAGCGACCCGGGTCGGTCACGCCGCAGCGCACCGGGATGCCGTGTGCCACCAGCGCCCGCACCGTCGCCGCACCGACGTTGCCGCTGGCACCGACGACCAGGACGGGCCCGGTCATCGGGTGTCGCCGGTGCGCAGGCGCACCACGCTGAGGTGCTCGCGCCGCACGGCATCGACCAGCTCGTCGCGGGTGGGTGCCCGGTCGACGTTGACCCGGATGCCGAGCCGTCGCCCGGCGTTGGCGACCCCCACGTCCCCCAGCAGGCGCTCGTAGACCTCGGCCACGACCGCCGGGTCCTCCTCCAGCACCGCGGTGGCCGGCACCCGTAGACCGAGCAGAGTGAGCTGCACCGGGACGGGCCCGCCGCGCAGGTTGACCCGCCAGCCCGAGCTGGTCAGCACCAGGAGCGAGCCGTCGTCCTGCCGGTGGTAGGCCACCGGCGTGGAGTAGACCGTGCCGGTGCGCCGCCCGGTGACGTGCAGCAGGAGCAGGTTGGTTCCGAGCCTGGCGGCCCGGCGGGGGCCGGACAGCAGCCAGCCGAGCACCGGGTTGCCGAGGCGGGTCACCAGGGCGGGCGGGATGGTGCGCTCGACGGCGGGGGCGTTGGGGGAGGTCATGCTGCGCACTTTACGCTACGGCACCGTAGCGTTAGACGTCGCGCCGCTTCAGGGCGACGGCTGCGGCGGCCGCGAACACCAGCACCCACCCGCCGAACACCAGCACCCCGGCGGTCGCGGACAGGCTCGAGGCCGAGTCGGTGAGGCTGGTGAAGGCGGCGCCGGCATTCGACGGCAGGTACCTGAGGGCGTCCTGCCAGTCGTCGGGCAGCAGGATCGCCCCGAACCCGGGGACGACGAGGACGAGCCCGACCAGCCACCCGACGCCCTGACCGATGCTGCGGGTCAGCATTCCCAGGCACAGCCCGAGCACGCCGATGCCGGTGAGGTAGACCCCGGTGCCGATGACCGACCGGGCCACGCCCGGGTCGCCCCAGGCCGCCACCGGC
>JBBQNZ010000133.1:0-11488 GCA_038330415.1 Actinomycetales bacterium
CCTCGTCGTGGCCGACCTGTCGTTCATCTCGCTCACCTTGGTGATGGGCGACCTCGCCGGCCTCCTGCGCGCCGACGGCGACCTCGTCGTGCTGGTGAAGCCGCAGTTCGAGGTGGGCCGCGGGCGGCTCAACCGACAGGGAGTCGTCACCGACCCGAAGCACCGCACCCGCGCGCTCGAGCGGGTGGTCGCGGCGGTCGGGGAGCACGGCCTGCACGTGCACGGCATCCGGACCAGCCCGATCAGCGGCACGAGCGGCAACACCGAGTACCTCCTGTGGGCGCGGCCGGTGCCGTCGGACACAATGAACCAGGACCGGGTCGCCGACGCCGTGCGCGCGACCACCACGCATCCACCGAGCGGAGGACGATGACTACCGCGCCGTCGCGCCGCATCCTGCTCGTGACCAACGTCCACCGTCCCGAGGCCCAGCAGCTGGCCGCCGACGTCGCCGCGCGGCTCATCGCCTCGGGCGTGGGCGTCTGCGCGACGCCCGACGAGCTGGTCGACACGCCGCTGGCCGCGGTCACCGGGGTCGAGGCGTCCGCCGCCGGTGACACCTCCGACGGCCCCGACGCCGCAGCCGCGGGGTGCGAGCTGGTGTGCGTGCTCGGGGGCGACGGCACGATCCTGCGCGGCGCCGAGCTCTCCCGCGGGTCGGGTGTGCCACTACTCGGGGTCAACCTGGGCCACGTCGGTTTCCTCGCCGAGGTCGAGCGCGAAGACCTCGACGCCACCGTCGAGCGCATCGTCTCTCGCGACTACTCCGTCGAGGACCGCATGACCCTCGAGGTGCATGCCTTCGAGCACGGCCAGACCGTGTTCTCGTCCTGGGCGCTGAACGAGGTGACCGTCGAGAAGGCCTCCCGTGAGCGCATGCTCGAGCTCACCGTCGCCATCGACGGTCGCCCCCTGTCCACGTGGGGCTGTGACGGCATCGTCATGGCCACGCCCACCGGGTCCACCGCCTACGCGTTCTCGGCCGGCGGCCCGGTCGTGTGGCCCGACGTCGAGGCCCTGCTCCTGGTGCCGATCAGCGCGCACGCCCTCTTCGCGCGGCCGGTGGTGGTGGGCCCGCACTCCCGCCTCGTCGTCGAGGTGCTGGCGCGCACCCAGGGCACCGGTGTCGTGTGGTGCGACGGCCGCCGCGCCGTCGACCTGCCCCCGGGCGCGCGCATCGAGGTGCACCGGTCCGACCAGCCGGTGCGGCTGGCCCGCCTCTCGCACGGCGGGTTCACCGACCGGCTCGTCGAGAAGTTCCGTCTGCCCGTGCAGGGTTGGCGCGGAGCGGCCGGCGCGATGATGTCCGACGCCGACCAGGACCGCCGCGCGTGATCGAGGAGATCCGCATCCGTGACCTGGGGGTCATCGACGAGGCGGTGCTCTCGCTCCACCCCGGGCTCACCGTGCTCACCGGCGAGACCGGCGCGGGGAAGACCATGGTTGTCACCGGGCTCGGGCTGCTGCTCGGCGGCCGCGGTGACTCCGGCCTCGTGCGGGCCGGCGCCGACCGCGTCGTCGTCGAGGGGGTGGTCGACCTGCCGGCCGGCCACCCGGCGCTGCAGCGCGCGGCCGAGGCGGGTGCCGACGTCGCCGACGGGCTCGTGCTGGTGCGCTCGGTCTCCGCCGACGGTCGCTCCCGCGCCCACGTCGGTGGCCGGGCCGCCCCGGTCGGTGTGCTCGCCGACCTCGCCGAGCACCTCGTCGCCGTGCACGGCCAGGCCGACCAGTGGCGGCTGCGGCGGGCCGACCAGCACCGTGAGGTGCTCGACGGCTTCGGCGGCCGTGACGTCGCCGACGCGCTGGCGGCCTACCGCGTGGTGCACGGCGAGCTCACCACGGCCGAGGCCGAGCTGGCCCACCTGCGCACGGCGGCCGCCGAGCGGGCGCGCGAGGCCGACACCCTGCGCGTGGGACTGGAGCGCATCGAGGCCGTCGACCCGCAGCCGGGGGAGGACACCGCCCTGGCCGTCGAGAGCCAGCGGCTCGGCCACCTCGAGGAGCTCCGGGCCGGGGCCGGTGCCGCGCACACCGCCCTCGCCGGCGACGACGACGCGGGGATGCCGTCGCCGGGTGTGCTCGAGGCGCTCGCCACCGCGTCGTCCCGCCTCGCCTCCGTGAGCGGCAGCGACCCGGCCCTGGCCGAGATCGGCACCCGGGTCGACGAGCTGCGCTACCTCGCCGCCGATGTCGCCGTCGACCTGGGCTCCTACCTCGCCGACGCAGACGTCGACCCTGCCCGCCTCGAGCAGGTCGAGCAGCGCCGGGCCGCGCTCGGCGAGCTGACCCGGCTCTACGGCCCCACCGTCGACGACGTGCTGCGCTGGGGCGGCGACGCTGCCAAGCGGGTGGACGAGCTCGACGGCACCGGTGACCGCATCGGCGAGCTCGACGTGCGCGTCGTCACCCTCACCACCGCCCGCGAGGAATCCGCCGCCCGGCTCAGCTCGGTGCGCAGCGCGGCCGCCGCCGCGCTCGGCCACCGCATCACCGACGAGCTGAGCCACCTGGCCATGGGTTCGGCCACCGTCTCGGTCGCCGTCGAGGATGCCGGCCGGTTCACGGCCGACGGCCGCGACGACATCGAGATCCGGCTCGCCAG
This sequence comes from Actinomycetales bacterium, assembly GCA_038330415.1. Lineage (GTDB taxonomy): Bacteria > Actinomycetota > Actinomycetes > Actinomycetales > Dermatophilaceae > Fodinibacter. The sequence goes on from JBBQNZ010000133.1 coordinate 2,603, forward strand.
CGGGTCGGGCACCGCGCCGCGGGCGGTGACCAAGGCGGCATCCGGTGGTGAGCTGTCCCGCGTGATGCTCGCGATCGAGGTGGCCACGGCCACCGAGGTCACCTCGGTGCCGACCTTCGTCTTCGACGAGGTCGATGCGGGGGTCGGGGGCCGGGCGGCCCTCGACGTCGGTGCCCGTCTCGCGGCGCTCGCGCGGCACGCCCAGGTGGTCGTCGTCACCCACCTCGCGCAGGTCGCCGCCCACGCCGACCGGCACCTGGTGGTCGAGCGGTCCGACGACGGGCACGTCACCCGCAGCGGGGTCCACGAGGTCGAGGGGGAGCAGCGGGTCGCCGAGCTCGCCCGGATGCTCGGCGGGAGCGGCACCGCTGCCGCGCTCGAGCACGCCCGCGACCTGATGGCGCGCGCCCGGGCCTAGCCCGACGTGGCACCATGGTGCAGATGTCCATCCGCTTTCCCGCCCGCCACCACCGCGGCCCGCGCCCCGGGCTGGGCGGTCCTGCCCGCGTCGACCGGCGCACCAAGGACCTCACCAAGCGGCTGCGCCCGGGCGACGTCGCCGTGATCGACCACGAGGACCTCGACCGGGTCAGCGCCGAGGCGCTGGTCGCCTGCAAGCCCGCCGCGGTCGTCAACGCGTCGTCGTCGATCTCGGGGCGCTACCCCAACCTGGGGCCCGAGATCCTCGTCGCGGCCGGCATCCCGCTGCTCGACCTCGCCGGGCCCGACGTGATGGCCATCAAGGACGGCACCGAGCTGAGCCTCGAGGGGGGCGCCGTGCGCACCGCCGACAGCACGGTCGCGACGGCCACCGTGCTCGACAACGACGCCGTGCAGGAGGCCATGACCCTCGCCCGCGCCGGGTTGTCCGACCAGCTCGAGGCGTTCGCGCAGAACACGATGGATTACCTGCGCAAGGAGCGCGAGCTGCTCTTCGACGGCGTCGGCGTGCCCGACATCCGCACCGACCTCGAGGGCCGGCACGCACTGATCGTGGTGCGCGGCTACCACTACAAGGACGACCTGGACACCCTGCGGCACTACATCCGCGAGTACAAGCCGATCCTGATCGGTGTCGACGGTGGTGCCGACGCGCTCATCGAGGCCCGCCACCAGCCCGACCTCATCGTCGGTGACATGGACTCGGTCTCCGACGACGCGCTGCGCTGCGGCGCTGAGATCGTGGTGCACGCCTACCGCGACGGCCGCGCCCCCGGGCTCGAGCGGGTGCGGGCGCTCGGGGTCGAGCCCGTGGTCTTCCCCGCCACGGGCACCAGCGAGGACGTCGCGATGCTGCTCGCCGACGACAAGGGTGCCTCGCTGATCGTGGCCGTGGGCACCCACGTAACGCTCGTCGAGTTCCTCGACAAGGGCCGCTCGGGCATGGCGAGCACGTTCCTCACCCGCCTTCGGGTGGGGGGCAAGCTGGTCGATGCCAAGGGGGTCAGCCGGCTCTACCGGGCCCGCATCTCCGGCCTCAGCCTGGTGCTGATGCTCACCGTCGGGCTGCTCGCCCTCGGCGTCGCGCTGTGGTCGACGACTGGCGGAAGGGCCTTGCTGCAGGTTCTGGGCGCGCGCATCGACGACCTGTGGTCGTCCATCCAAGGAGTGTTCGGTTGATCGACTTCCGCTACCACCTGGTCTCCATCGTCTCGATCTTCCTGGCTCTGGCCGTGGGCATCGTGCTGGGGGCCGGCCCCCTGAAGGGCGAGCTCGGCGACACGCTCAACAAGGAGGTCGCGGGGCTGCGCCAGGACAAGGCCGACCTCAACCAGCAGCTCGGCGCGGCGCAGGCCGCCGCCGAGGCCCGCGACGCCTACATCGCCGAGACCAACCCGATCCTGCTGGCCGGGGTGCTGCAGGACCGCCGCATCGCCCTCGTGGTGCTCCCCGGCTCGGATGCCGCGGTGTCCGAGGCGGCGGCCGCCACCTTGCGCTCGTCCGGCGCGTCCGTCGTGTCGACGACGTCCGTCAACGAGGACTGGGTCAACTCCGACGACGCCAACGCCGCGAAGCGGGACGCCGCGGTGAGCGCGGCGGCGGCGCAGGCCGGGGTCGACGTCTCCGACAGCGGGTCGCTCGCGCCGCGCGACGTGCTGCTGGCCAGCCTGCTCACCGTGCCGGCCAACGACCCCTCGCAGGCAGTGGCCCCCGCCACGGCCCAGAAGGCCCTGGACGCCCTGGCCTCCGCCGACCTGATCAAGATCGACACCGAGGGCTTCAAGCTCGCCGACCTGGTCGTGGTGGTGAGCGGGGTGACGACCCAGGGCGATGCCGACGCCCGCCAGCAGGCGGCCGAGCGGTGGGTCGGCCTCGTCATCGCCCTCGACACCCGCTCGTCCGGCACGCTGGTCGCGGCCGAGGTGACGACGGCGGGCAACGGGGTGTCGGTCCTCGAGACCGTGCGCAACGACGCGACGGCCACCAAGGGTGTCTCGACGGTCGACAACGCGGGCGGGGCGATGGGCCAGGCGAGCGTGGTGCACGCCCTGCGGGAGCAGGCGGGCGGCGACGTCGGGCAGTACGGCCTGGCCCCCGGGGCCGACGCTCCCTACGCACCCATCCCGGCGTCGTGAGCCGGGTCGCGACCCTCGCGGCGGGAGTGGTCGCCGCGGCCGGCTCCGCGCTGGCGCACCGCGTGCTCACTGGGCGGGTCGGCTCGCCCCGCTGGCAGCGCACCAACCACGCGGGCCACCCGGTCACCCTGCTCGAGGGGCCGGCCTACGTGGCCGGCGCCGCCCTCGGGGCGGCGACGAGCGGCCCGGCCGGGGTCGTCGCTCTGCTCGGCTCGGGAGCCTTCGGAGCCCTCGACGACCTCGCCGGTGACGGCGCGAGCAAGGGCCTGAAGGGCCACCTCGGTGCCGCCGCCCGCGGCCGGGTGACCACCGGGCTGGTGAAGGTCGTCGGCATCGGGGTCACCGGACTGGTCGCCGCCGCGCTCGCCGACCGGCAGCGCCACGACGTGGCAGCCATCGACATCGTGGTCGGAGGTGCCGTGGTCGCCGGCGCCGCCAACCTGGCCAACCTGCTCGACCTGCGCCCCGGGCGTGCCCTCAAGGCCACCGTGCTCGCCGCGCTCCCGCTGCTGCTGAGCGATGACGGCACCGCGGCGGCGCGGGCCGCCGCCGCCACCGGTGCGGCGCTGGGCGTGCTGCGCCCCGACCTGGCGGGCACCGCGATGCTCGGCGACACCGGCGCCAACGCCGCCGGCGCGCTGGTCGGCACGGCGCTGCTCGGGGCCACCGGCCGCCGCGGCCGCGTGGTGGCGCTCGTCGTGCTCACCGGGCTCACCCTGGCCTCGGAGAAGGTCTCGTTCACCTCGGTCATCGAGTCGACCCCCGGGCTGCGCGAGCTCGACGCCTGGGGGCGTCCAGCGCGATGACGGGTCGACGCTTCGCCTCCACGATCGCGGGGGCCGCCGGGCTGATCGCGGTCACCACCCTGCTCGCCCGGGTCGCCGGGTTCGCCCGGGTGCTGGTCTTCACCGAGTCGGTCCGCACCGGCGGTGTGGCCGGCATCTACCAGAGCGTCAACGCCATCCCGAACGTCATGTTCGAGATCGCCGCGGGCGGCATCCTCGCCGCGGTGGCCGTGCCACTCATCGCCCAGCGGCTGGGAGCGGGGGAGCGGGAGCGAGCCGACCAGACGGCATCCGTGCTGCTGTCGTGGACCCTGCTGGTGCTGGTGCCGTTGTCGGTGCTGCTCTGGCTGCTCGCCGGGCCCATCTCGTCGTTCTTCGTCGTGCAGAGCGACCCGCGCGCCGCCGAGGTGGCGGCCACGCTGCTGCGGATCTTCTCGGTGCAGGTGCCGCTCTACGGCCTGGGCATCATCCTCACCGGCATGCTGCAGGCCCACCGGCGCTTCCTCGCCGCCGCGCTGGCGCCGCTGGCCTCCTCGATCGTGGTGCTGGTGTCGTACCTCTGGTACGGCTCGATCGTCGACGGCGAGGTGGCCCCCTCGCTCGTCAGCGACGAGGCGGTCCGGGTGCTCGGCTGGGGCACCACGCTCGGGGTCGTGGTGCTCTCCGTGCCGCTCATCGTGCCGGCGATGCGCACGGGCTGGCGCTGGCGCCCGGCACTGCGGATGCCGGCCGAGGACGCCCGCCGGATCGGCGCCCTCGGCGGCGCGGGGATCATCGCCCTGCTCGCCCAGCAGGCGGCCGTGCTGGTCACCCTGCGACTGTCCAAGCAGTCCGGCGACCTCGGCACGATCACCGTCTACACCTACGCCCAGGCCGTCTACCTGCTCCCGTACGCCGTGCTCGCCGTGCCGGTCGCCACCAGCGCCTTCCCCGCGCTCGCCGCGCGCACGGGTGCCGGGGACGACGTCACGGGCACGCTGCAGCGCACGCTGCGGGCGGTGCTCGTGCTCACCGGGCTGTCGGTGGGCGTGCTCATCGCCGCGGCTCCCGCCGTCGGGGCGTTCTTCTCGCTGCTCGACGCCCGCCGCGGGAACGGCGCCACGAGCAGTGCCGCACTCGCCGCGCTGCCCGCGACCCTCACCGCCTACGCGCCCGGGCTGGTGGGGTTCGGCCTGACCGCGCTGCTCACCCGCGCGTTGTACGTGCGTGGTCGGCCCACGGATGCCGGGCTGGCCGCCGCGCTCGGCTGGGCCCTCGCCGCGCTCCTGCCCCTCGTCGTGCTCGCGGGCGGCGCGAGCCCCGCCACGACGCTGCGCTGGCTGGGCATCGGGTCGACGCTGGGCATGACGGTCTCGGGCGTCGCGCTCGTGCTGCTCGTGCGGCGCACCTGGGGGCCGGGGGTCACGCAGGGTGTCGCGCGCACCACCGGTGCGCTCGTCGTGGCGGTGGCCCTGGCCGTCGCCGTGGGCGACCTGGTCACCCACGGGCGGCAGCTCGACACGCTGGCCGAGGCGGTGCTCGTGGGGTTCGCCGCCGGTGCGGTCGCCCTGGTCGTGGGGGTGGTCGCCCTGTCGATCGGCGACCGCAAGATGATGTCGCAGGTCCTCCAGCGCGGGAGGTCCCGTCGCCGCGGAGGGAGCTCGCCATGAGGGTGCTCGTCGTGCTCGGCACGAGTGCCGGCGGGGTAGGGAACCACGTGCACGGGCTGGTCCGGTCGCTGACCGGCGCGGGGCACCAGGTCGTCGTGGCCTGCCCACCCGAGGTCGACGAGCACTTCGCCCTGCACGACGTCGCCACCACCGTGGTGCCCCTCGAGCTCGCCGACCGTCCGCACCCCGCGCGCGACGCTCGAGCCGTGCGAGCCCTGGGGAAGCTGGTGGGCGGTGCCGACGTGGTGCACGCCCACGGCCTGCGAGCCGCCGCCGTGGCCGTGCTCGCCACCGGCCGAGGTCCGGTGCCCGTCGTCGCGACGCTGCACAACGCCGCCCCCTCCGGCGCGCTGACCGGTGCGGTCTACGCCGCGCTGGAGCGCGTCGTCGCCCTGCGCAGCGCGCTCGTGCTCGGGGTCTCGGCCGACCTCGTCGAGCGGATGCGGCGGCTCGGGGCACGTCGCACCGGCCTCGCCGTCGTGGCCGCGCCCCCGGCCCGGGCTGCGGGCCGCGACCGGTACACCGTGCGCGCGGGCCTCGGCCTCGGGAGCCGCACGGCGCTGGCCGTCGTGGTCGCCCGGCTCGCCCCCCAGAAGGGGCTCGACCTGCTGCTCGACGCCCACCGTGAGCTGGCCGCCGGTGAGCCCCTCGACCTGGTCACCGTGGTGGCGGGCGACGGCCCGCTGCGGGAGCCGCTCCAGGCGCGCATCGACGCCGAACGCCTGCCGGTGCGGCTGCTCGGGCACCGTGCCGACGTGCCCGACCTGCTCGCCGCCGCCGACGTCGTGGTGTCGAGCGCGGTCTGGGAGGGGCAGCCCGTCGGCATCCAGGAGGCGCTGCACGCGGGGGCCGCGGTCGTCGCCACCGACGTGGGCGGCACCGGTGCGGTCGTCGGCGACGCGGCCCTCCTGGTGCCCGGTGCCGACCCGGTCTCGTTGGCGCGCGCCATCCGCGACGTCGTGGTGCACGGGGCGGTGCGCGACAACCTCAGGTCGCGGGCCACCGAGCGCGCCGGCGAGCTGCCGACCGAGGTCGACGCGCTGGAGGCGGCGCTGGCGGCGTACCGCTCCGTGCTCCTGACGGCATCCGAGGCCTGAACACCGGTCCGAGGGATGGGAACCGGCGAGTCGGCCGACGTGTCGGGTCGGGGTGGCCGTCGCCATGACGTATCGTTGAAGCCCGTGGTGCTCCAGACGACGAAACAGATCTTCGTGACCGGTGGCGTGGCCTCCTCACTCGGCAAGGGGCTCACGGCCTCCTCCCTCGGGCACCTGCTCCGAGCGCGTGGGTTGCGGGTGACGATGCAGAAGCTCGACCCCTACCTCAACGTCGACCCGGGCACGATGAACCCGTTCCAGCACGGCGAGGTCTTCGTCACCGACGACGGCGCCGAGACCGACCTCGACATCGGTCACTACGAGCGCTTCCTCGACGTCAACCTCAAGGGCAGCGCCAACGTCACCACCGGGCAGGTCTACAACCGGGTCATCACCCGCGAGCGGCGCGGCGAGTACCTCGGCGACACCGTGCAGGTCATCCCGCACATCACCAACGAGCTCAAGGAGCGGATGCGCGCTCAGGCCGCCGGCTCCCCGGGCGTCAGCGCCGCCGACGCGCCCGACATCATCATCACCGAGATCGGCGGCACCGTCGGCGACATCGAGTCGCTGCCGTTCCTCGAGGCCGCGCGCCAGGTGCGCCACGACCTGGGCCGTGACGCCGTCTTCTTCCTGCACGTCTCGCTGGTGCCCTACCTCGCCCCGAGCGGTGAGCTGAAGACCAAGCCCACCCAGCACTCGGTCGCGGCGCTGCGCCAGGTCGGCATCCAGCCCGACGCCCTGGTGCTGCGCGCCGACCGCGAGATCCCCGACTCGATCAAGCGCAAGATCTCGCTGATGTGCGACGTCGACGTCGAGGCCGTCGCGGCCGCCGTCGACGCCCCGAGCATCTACGACATCCCCAAGGTGCTGCACCGCGAGGGCCTCGACGCCTACGTCATCCGCCGCCTCGGGCTCACCTTCCGCGACGTCGACTGGACCGACTGGGACCTCCTGCTCGAGCGCGTGCACCAGCCCGAGCACGAGGTCGAGGTGGCCCTGGTCGGCAAGTACATCGACCTTCCCGACGCCTACCTGTCGGTCACCGAGGCGCTGCGCGCCGGCGGCTTCCACCACGACGCCAAGGTGCGCATCCGCTGGGTCGCCTCGGACTCGTGCGAGACCGAGGCCGGCGCGCAGAAGGCGCTCGGCGGGGTGGACGCCGTGCTCGTGCCCGGTGGCTTCGGCGTGCGCGGCATCGAGGGCAAGGTCGGTGCGCTGCACTGGGCCCGCACCCACCAGGTGCCCACCCTGGGCATCTGCCTGGGCCTGCAGTGCATGGTGATCGAGTACGCGCGCACGGTCGGCGGCATCGAGGGTGCGAGCTCGACCGAGTTCGACCCCGAGACCACGGCCCCGGTCATCGCGACGATGGAGGAGCAGAAGGCCTACGTCGACGGTGCCGGTGACCTCGGCGGCACGATGCGCCTGGGCAGCCAGACCGCCAAGCTCGTCGAGGGCTCGATCGTCGCCACCGCCTACGGCGCGACGACGGCCGACGAGCGGCACCGCCACCGCTACGAGGTCAACGAGTCCTACCGCGAGGCGCTGGAGGAGGCCGGCCTGGTCATCAGCGGCACCCACCCCGACCTCGGCCTGGTCGAGTTCGTCGAGCTGCCGACCGAGGTGCACCCCTACTACGTGGCGACCCAGGCGCACCCCGAGTTCAAGTCGCGACCCACCCGCGCCCACCCGCTGTTCGCCGGCCTGATCGGCGCAGCCATCGAGGCCCAGCGGGCCTCTCGGCTGGTCGAGGTGGAGCGGCCGCGGCACCACGAGTCCGCCGAGGCGCATGCCTGAGCCGCTGCGCGACCGGCTCGACCCGCGGCCGGTGCGGTCCACCGTGCGGTCTTTCGAGGGCCGGGTCTGGGACGTCGTCACCGAGGAGGTCGACCTCGGTGACGGTGGCGTCGTCACCCGTGACTTCGTCGAGCACACCGGCGCGGTCGCCGTGCTCGCCCTCGACGACGAGGAGCGGGTGGTGCTCGTGCAGCAGTACCGCCACCCGGTCGGGGCCTTCGAGTGGGAGCTGCCGGCCGGGCTGCTCGACGTCGACGGCGAGCCGGCCCACCTCACCGCTGCCCGCGAGCTGCACGAGGAGGCCGACCTGGTGGCGGGGGAGTGGCACCTGCTGCTCGACCACTACGCCAGCCCGGGTGGGTCGAGTGAGTCGCTGCGGGTCTTCCTGGCTCGCGACCTGCACGAGGTGCCCCACGACGAACGCTACGAGCGCGACGGCGAGGAGCTCGGGATGCCGGTGCGTCGCGTGCCGCTCGACGAGGTCGCCGAGGCAGTCCTGGCCGGTGACGTGCACAACGGGACGCTGATCATCGCGGTCCTGGCGGCGGTGCGGTTGCGCGAACGCGGTTGGGACGGGCTGCGATCCGTCGACGAGCCGTGGCTGACGCGGTCGCCCGGGCGTCGCCACCACGAGTCCGACGGCGGCGCCGGGTGAGCGGGTTCGGTTCGGGTGCAACGGCATCCGGCTCGTCGTCTGTGGCGTGCCCGTGTGGTGGTTCGCCTCCCGGGGCCCTGCTCACCGAGTGCTGCGGCCCCGTCGTGTCGGGCGAACGCCTGGCCGAGACGGCCGAGGCCCTGATGCGGTCGCGCTACACGGCCTACGCGCTCGGGGACGGCGACCACCTGTTCCGCACCTGGCACCCGCGCACCCGCACCGACGACGCCGCACCGGACCCCCGGGTGCGCTGGACCGGCCTCGAGGTGCACGACGTCGTGGACGGTGGCCCGGACGACCCCGACGGGGTCGTCGAGTTCCGGG
>JBBQNZ010000134.1:0-11459 GCA_038330415.1 Actinomycetales bacterium
CGAACGCCGCCACCATCTACTCAAGAGCGTGCAGGACGCCGCACCGGTGCTGCTGCACACCCCCGCCCGGATCGAGGCGCTGTTCTGCTGCCAGTTCCTGGCCTTGCTCATCAGCGCCCTCATCGAACGTGAGGTCCGCACGGGCATGCAGCAGGCCGAGCTCGCCAAGATCCGGCTCTACCCGGAGTTCCGGAACTGCACATCGCCTTCCACAGCAAGGATCCTGGAGATCTTCACGACCCTCAGCCGCCACCAACTCCACCACGACGGCGTCCCCGTGAAGACCTTCCACCCCGAACTCACCGCACAACAAGAGCAGGTCCTCGAGCTCATGAACCTCGCCCCAGGCGTCTACAGGCAGCTCACGTAATCACCGAGATACGCCGCTCGAGAAGTGCGGAACGTCAGACATACGTGCAACAACGGTGGCAATTCCTGCCCATCTGCGTCCACTCCTGTCCCCGTGGCGACGACGCTGTCGCTACGTCAATAGCAGCACAGGACAGGGGTTTTCAGCAAGACCTACGTTGAGCTGGCGAAGGGACTCGAACCCTCAACCCCCTGTTTACAAGACAGGTGCGCTACCGATTGCGCCACGCCAGCGAGCCCACGCCAACAGTGCGCAGACAGCCCCGGAGTCTACGCGGAAGCCGCCCGCGGAAGCCGCACCCGCCACCCGCCACCCGCCACCCGCCACCCGCCACCCGCCATCCGCCATCCGCCATCCGCACCCCACGCACCGGACAAACGGAACTTCCCCGGGCACGCACCAGTTGCTGCGTGCCCGGCGAACGGGCGCGTGCGCGTCTGCCCTCAGAGCCGGCCGTCTCGGAAGCGCGCGAACACCGCCCGGGCCGACGAGGTGACCTTCACGATCGACTGGCCCTCAGAGCTCGTGCCGATCGACCCCACCGCGACCTCGTGCCCGACCTTGCGGGGGTCGAGCCGGTAGAACGACGCCACGAACGTCAGTGCCTCGGCGGCGCTCAGATCGGTGACCGCGTTCGCCGACACCAGCGACATCTCCTTCGCGATGATGCCCACCCCCGACAGCCGCGCCGCCACCGCGGCCGCCAGCAGGATCTCGCTCTGGTGCGCCGACCGCCCCAAGTCCCCGTTCGGCAGGGACTTTCGCTCGCGGGCGTAGGCGAGTGCCTCCTTGCCCGACAGCGCTTGCTGGCCCGACGGGATCGTCAGCTTCTTGAGGAACACGATCTTCTTCGCGATCTCGATCGGCAGCCCTCCCGACTCGTCGACGATGGCCCGGAAGCCCTTGAACCCGGTGGCCACGTAGCCCTCGACCGGCAACCCGGTCATCTTCTGCACGCTCGCCAGCTGCCCGGGACCGCCGCTGTAGGCGAACGCCGCGTTGATCTTCGCCGACCCCCCCCACCGGGCAACGGCGCCCAGGTGTCGCGCGGGATGCCCATCACTCCCCCGCCGCCCTTGCCGTCGATGCCGATCACCTGCAGCGTGTCGCCGCGGCTGCCCTTGAGCGACTCGTCGGGTCGCGCGTCGCTGCCGACCACCAGCACGAACCGCGGGCCCTTGCCCAGCTGCGGGGTGCCCTTGCCCAGCGACGGCCACCAGCCGCCGACGACTTTCCAGCGGGGCCCGACCGCCAGGGTCACGTCGTCGCCGGAGGTCACCACGGCGACCTTCTCGGACTTCCAGGTGCCCACGCTGGCGTTCGCCTCGACCCCGGCCTTTCCGGCATACAGCTTCTCGACCACGTCCGGCAGGGCCGCGTCGCCGCCGAGGACCACGACGTCGGGAGGCGCCGAGCGGGTGGGGGCCGCGGAACCGGCCGCGCGGGACGAGCTCACCACCGGATCGGGGTCGCCGCTGCACCCCCCGAGCGCCCCGACCGCCGCGAGCGCCCCGAGCGCCCCGAGCGTCGGCAGCGCGACCGCGAGGACGAGGGCTGAGGACCGGGTCCGCATGAGCACCACGGTGTGCCGGGTGCCCGCCCCCCGCGGGGGCCGGCGCCTCAGGAGTGTGTCAGCCCGTCGGCCCCGGCCCCGTCGGCCCCGTCCGCTTCGTCGCCCTCACTACCCACCGGCCGGCCCCCGCGCACCGAGCGGTCCCACGGCGAGGCGAGGATCTCGCCGAACACGGTGCCTGTCGCGATGGCGATCAGCACCGCGCCGGCACCGAGCAGCGTCGTCAGACCGGACTGGATGGACAGCGACCCGGGCGACTCCCCACCCACCGCGACCAGCTCGTAGAGCCCACGGAAGATGGTCAGGCCCGGCAGCAGCGCGAAGCTGGCCGGCACGACGAGCACCATCGACGGCGCGCCCAGCCGGGCAGCCACCACCCGCCCCGCGGCACCCAGCGCGACGGCCGCCACGCCGGTGGCCGCGATGGGCCCGATGCCGATGCCACGCGAGAGCACGGCCGCCACCACCGCCGTGCCCACCGAGAGAACCCCCGTGGGCACGATCAGCCGGCGCAGGCTCTGCACGGTCACCGCTCCGCTCAGCCCCACGACGAGCGCACCGCCGATGGCGGCAACCACGGACGCCTGGTTCGCCGTGAGGTCGAGCACCGACGGCGAGACGAAGTCGGAGCCGAGCATCGTGGTGACCGAGAGCATGATGCTCAGGCCCGCCGCGATGCCGATGATCAGGCCCATCAGCGCCACGAGCACCGAGAGCAGCCGACCGGCACCGGTGAGCGGGAACCCGAAGAGCACGTCCTCGATCGCCGAGGCCATCGAGCGGCCGGGCAGCATGGCGACGATGCCTCCGGCGACGATGAACGCGAAGTCCTGCTCGGCCATCGGCCGGCCCACCGCCACGGTCGTCGCGTAGACGGCACCCGCCAGCAGGGTCGCCACGAGCGCGTTGATGGCGTTGGCGTAGAACTCCGGGAGCGCGGTTTTGGCATAGAGGCGGCTCACCGCGGCGACGGCGAGCACGACGAGCACGGTGGCCATGGTCGCGAAGGCGCTCGCGCCGATCATCACGGCGACGGCGGAGGCGAGCAGGGCACTGGCGACGGAGACCGCCCAGACCGGGAAGATGCGCCGGGTGCGCTTGATCCGCCGCAGCCGGCGATCGGCTTCGGTGGAGTCGATCTCGCCCGCGGCCAGGGACTGCACCAGCTCGTGCACAGCGACGAGCCGCGCGTAGTCGTGCCGGGTGCGCCGCACGACGCGCAACAGGGTGTGCGGGCGCCCGGTGGCGCTCGTGGCCTGGATGAGCAGCGACTGCATCGTGATGTCGACCTCGACCACGTCGACCCCGGCCGCCGCCGCCACCGCCGCGACGCTGCCCACCACCTGCGGCGCACCGGCCCCGCACCGCAACATCAGCTCGCCGACCCGGGCCGCCAGGTCGAGCGCCCAGCGCACCTGGGTGTCCTCGGCGGCCTCGCCGGGGATCGGCGTGTACCGGTAGGGCGTGCGACGCAGCAGGTCGGCCATCGGCATCGGCTCGGTGGGCGACTCGCCCTGGAAGAGGCGACCGGAGCGGTCGCGAGGCCTGCTCACAGGGTCGGCACCACCTGGTCGGCCCACCCCGGGGCCGTCGTGCGGGGCCACCACGAGGGACCGTCGCCGGTCACGGCCGTGACCAGCAGGACCGCTGCCACGACGAGCAGGATGCCGGCCGCGACCTGCGCGGCCGTCTCACCGGGGGTCAGCCCGCGCACGATGCTGCGGCTTCCTCGCCGCAGGGCGGCGCTGCCCGGCCCCCACCACGCGGTCAAGCCGGCGAAGACACCGGCCGCCACCAGGGGCAGCACGTCGTCGGTGCGGACGTCCGTGCCCCGAACCGCCGTCAGCACCAAGGAGCTCGCGAACATCGCGCACACCCCGACGAACAGCGGCAGCACCAGCGTCGCAGCTGCTCCGATCAGCCCCACCACGAGGTGCCACGGGCTGGTCGCGACCGCTACGGCGACATCGCTGCCCCGGGCGCCTCGCTCGTGGCGGCGCATCACGAGGGAGGTCACCGAACGGTCGGCCGTGCGCGCCAGGGTCACCCACGCCAACAGCCCCAGCGCCGCGAGCAGCGGCGCCGATGCCGTGACCGCGGCAAGCACGGCCAGCAGCGCGAGCAGCATGCCCGCCCGGCTGGGTCGCCCGATGCGGGGGTCGCCCCACTGCCCGTGGCCCAGCCGGGCGGCATCCCAGTCGGACTCCGCCTCGGGCACCGGCCCGCCGGGCCGCCCGGGAGCCGGCGCATGCTGCTGCGGGGCCGGCGCGATCCGCGCCGCCGTCAGCGGCTGGGCCTGCTGGTTCACCGGGCGAGCCTGCTCCCAGCCGGGAGGACCGGCCGGGCGACCGGGCGGGCGACCGGCCGGGCGACCGGGCGTCACCATCGGCGGGGGAAGCGGGTCGGGCGCTCGGGGTGCGGGCGACGGGGCGAGCGCAGCGGCAGGTGCCGGCACGGCATACCCACCGGCCGGGGCCCCGCCGCCGGCCGCCGCGCCCGATCGCGGCGTCACGCCCACCGGCGTCACGCCCACCGGCGGGAGCCGCGGCGGCAGGGGAAGCGGCAACGCGCTGGTGGGAGGCGTGGCCAGGCGCTGGGTCTGCGGGCGCACCCGGCGCACCTGGATGGCCTCGGTCACCGGGGCACCGTGGGCATACCGTTCCAGGGCGGCCACGATCTCGTCGTGGTGCGGGCGGTCGGCGGCGTGGGGCGACAGCGCGGCGTAGAGGAGCGGCTCGATGCGCGGGTCGACGGCCTCGAGGTCGGGCTCGCCTGCCGCGACCCGGGCGAGCACTGCGCTCATCGGGCCCGCGCCGAAGGGCGCAGTGCCACTGGCGGCGAACGCGGTCGTCGCCGCCCAGCCCCACCAGTCGGTGGCCGGGGTGACGTCCTCCCCGCCGACCACCTCGGGCGCCAGGTAGCCGGGTGTGCCCATGACCAGCCCGGTCATGGTGAGCCTGATGTCGTCGGCGACGTGGGCGATGCCGAAGTCGATGAGCACCGGGTCGCCGTCGACCAGCAGCACGTTGCCCGGCTTGACGTCGCGGTGCACCACCCCGGCGCAGTGGATGGCGTCGAGCGCCTCGGCCAGACCGGAGGCCACCCGGTGCAGCTCCCCCGGCGGCAGCAGCCCGCGCTCGGCCACGTACTCGTCGAGCGAGGGGCCGGGCACGTAGCGGGTCACGATGTAGGGGGTCACGCCGTCGACGTCGGCGTCGATGATGGGCGCGACCCGTGGGCTGCGGATGCGGCTCAGCGTGCTGACCTCGCGGATCAGCCTGGCCCGGGCGTCCGGGTCGTGGGCGATGTGCTGGCGCAGCACCTTGATCGCGACCGCGCGGCCGTGCCGGTCGAGCGCGAGGTGCACCACGCCCATCCCGCCCTCACCGAGCCGCTGCACGAGCCGGTACTCCCCCAGCTGCGTGTGCTCACGCGGCTGCCGGGTATCGTCGTCCTCCGGCTCGGGGCCGTCGGCGATGGCGTCGGCCGTCATGCCCACACGGTAAGCCGTCTTGCTGGGTAGTGGCTGGACCCCTCCGCCGATCGGGGCCCTCCCCCGACCGCCCTGAAGGGTCAGGACTGGATGTAGGTGCGCAGCTGGTCGCGCTCGGCCTGCAGGTCGTCGATGCGGTTCTTGACCACGTCGCCGATGCTGACGATGGCGACGAGCCTGCCGTCGACGACGACCGGCACGTGCCGGAAGCGCCGCTCGGTCATCATCGACTCGAGGGCGTCGAGGCCGTCGTCCGGGCTGGCGGTGTGCACCTCGGCGGTCATGATCGACGCCACCGCTGCGTCGAGCAGGCCCGCGCCGTCGGTGTGCAGGTGCCGCACGATGTCGCGCTCGCTGACGATGCCGTTCACGCTCTCACCGTCGTCGCTCACCACGACCGCACCGATCTGGTGCTGCGCGAGCAACGACAGCAGCTCCGCCACCGATGCGTCGGTGCGCACCGTGATGACGTCGCCGCCCTTGCGCTTGATCACGTCGGAGATCCTCATGACCCGAACCATAGGGGCGCCCCCGGCGACGCGCCAGACCAACGGTCCGGATGCCGGCCGCCGGCATCCTCGGCAGGCGGCGGTCACGCGCGGTAGCGGCGGTCAGGCGCGGTGGCGGCGGTCAGGCGCGGTGCGGCACGGCGCCGGTGGAGCCGCGCACGACCAGCTCGGGGCGGAAGACGTACTCCGCCCGCGGCGGGCCTTCGCCACCGATCTCGTCGAGCAGCGCCCGCACCGCGGCATCCCCCATCGCCTCGACCGCCTGACGGATCGTGGTCAGCGGCGGGTCCGTGAACGCCATCATCGTGGAGTCGTCGTAGCCGACCACGGAGACGTCGCGGGGCACCGTCAGCCCCATCGACCGCGCCTGCCGGATGGCGCCCAGGGCCATCAGGTCGCTCCCGCAGATCACCGCGGTGGCACCGCGCGAGATGAGCCGCCCGGCCGCCGCCGCACCGCCCTCGAGGCTGAACACGGTGTGCGTGACCAGCCGTTCCAGGTGGGTCGGCTCGACGCCGAGGTGCTCGCGCATCGCCACCCGGAACCCCTGCACCTTCCGGATGACCGGGGTGTAGCGTTCCGGCCCCAGCGCCAGCCCGATCTCGGTGTGGCCCAGCTGCACGAGGTGGCTCACGGCGAGGTCCATCGACGCGACGTCGTCGTTCGACACGAACGGCGCGTCGACGCCGCCGAGCCAGCCGTTGACCAGCACGATCGGCAGACCACGCTCGCGCAGGCCCTGGTAGCGGGCCGGGTCGGAGGTGGCGTCGGCGTGCTGGCCGGACAGGAAGATGATGCCGCTCACGCCGCGGTCGAGCAGCATCTGCACGTAGTCGTCCTCGTGCACCCCGCCCGGGGTCTGCGTGCACAGCACTGGCGTGAATCCCTCGGCGGCCAGCGCCGTCTCGATCACCTGCGCGAACGCCGGGAAGATGGGGTTGACCAGCTCGGGCATGACCAGCCCGACGAGCAGCGCCGACTTGGGCTTGAGCCGGGCGGGCCGGTCGTACCCGAGCACGTCAATGGCGGTGAGCACTGCCTGGCGGGTCGGCTCCGACACCCCCGGCCGGTCGTTGAGCACCCGACTGACCGTGGCCTCGCTGACGTCGGCCTGCGCCGCGATGTCGGCGAGACGGGCGGACCGCGACTCGTTCACGGGCCGCAATCTAACAACCCGGCTGCGCCGGGTGCAGCCGCCGCCCAGTTCGCCAGTACGGAACTACCCTGCCGGGGCGCGGACACGGCATACTGGCGAAACCGCTTACACCGATGTGGCGGGAGCTCCACCCCCCTTTACAACGGATCGTCCGGCACGTTCCTGCCGGTGAAGGAAGGCAATGACGCCATGGCAACTGTCAAGTTCGACGAGGCCACCAGGATCTACCCGGGCAACGACTCGCCCTCGGTCGACCGCCTCAACATCGACGTGGAAGACGGGGAGTTCCTCGTCCTCGTCGGCCCCTCGGGGTGTGGCAAGTCCACCTCGCTGCGCATGCTCGCCGGCCTCGAAGAGGTCAACGGCGGCAAGATCTGGATCGGCGACCGCGACGTCACCGACCTCTCGCCCAAGGACCGCGACGTGGCGATGGTGTTCCAGAACTACGCGCTCTACCCGCACATGACGGTCGCCGACAACATGGGCTTCGCCCTGAAGATCGCCGGCGTCGACAAGAGCGAGATCAAGAAGCGCGTGGCCGAGGCCGCCACGATCCTCGACCTCACCGACTACCTCGAGCGCAAGCCGAAGGCGCTCTCCGGTGGCCAGCGCCAGCGCGTCGCCATGGGTCGGGCCATCGTCCGCTCCCCCCAGGTGTTCCTCATGGACGAGCCGCTGTCGAACCTCGACGCCAAGCTCCGCGTGCAGACCCGCACCCAGATCGCTTCTCTCCAGAGGCGACTCGGCGTCACCACGGTCTACGTCACGCACGACCAGATCGAGGCCATGACGATGGGCGACCGGATCGCCCTGCTCAAGGACGGCATCCTGCAGCAGTGTGCGACCCCGCGTGAGATGTACGACCGGCCCACCAACGTGTTCGTCGCGGGCTTCATCGGCTCCCCGGCCATGAACCTGGTCTCGGTGCCCGTCACCGAGGACGGCGTGCAGTTCGGCAGCCACCGCCTGCCCGTCGACCGCGCGCTGCTCGGCAAGGTCGGCAACCAGGTCATCGTCGGCATGCGTCCCGAGGACGTCGAGGTCACGACCAACGCAGACGGCCTCGAGCTGATCGTCGACGTCGTCGAGGAGCTCGGCGCCGACGCCTACGTCTACGCCACCCCGGCCCAGGAGCACGTCAGGCTCGAGGGCGGCGACGACGGCCTCGCCAAGCCGTTCATCGCGCGCGTTGACGGTCGCGCCGTGCCCGACAAGGGGTCGAAGATCTTCGTCTACCCCAACCCCGACCACATGCACGTGTTCGACCCCGAGAGCGGCCTACGTCTCGGCTGACGCCCGCCTGCACCAGCGACGCCCCGGACGAGATCGTTCGGGGCGTCGCCGCATCCGGGCCGGATGCCGTCCGCTCCCCTCCCGTCGACGGCTTCCCACCGCCCGCCACCTCGACGACAGCCCACCGTCGTCACCACGGAAGGCCCCGCATGGCTCTCGAGATCACCGCCGCCCGACCGGACCCCGCCCTGCTCGACCTGCCCTGGCGAGTGCCCCTGGAGGAGTGGCCCGGAGACCTCCTCGCCGCGCTGCCGAGGGGCATCTCCCGGCACGTCGTGCGGTTCGTGCGGCTGTCGGGACGGGTGCTGGCCGTCAAGGAGATTCGGGCCGACATCGGCCGGCACGAGTACGACCTGCTGCGCAGCCTGAACCGGCTGCACATGCCGTGCGTCGAGCCGTTCGCCGTCGTCAGCGGGCGCATCGGCCTCGACGGTGAGCCGCTCGACGCCTGCCTGATCACGCGGCACCTGCAGTTCTCGCTGCCCTACCGCGCCCTGTACAGCCAGAACCTGCGCAAGGGCACCGCGATCCGGCTCATCGACGCCCTCGCCGTGCTGCTCGTGCGCCTGCACCTGGCCGGCTTCTGGTGGGGCGACGTGTCCCTGTCGAACACGCTGTTCCGACGTGACGCCGGTGCCTTCGCCGCCTACCTCGTCGACGCCGAGACCGGCGAGCTGCGCGAGCGACTCAGCGACGGCCAGCGCGAGCACGACCTCGACATCGCCCGGGTCAACATCGCCGGTGAGCTGATGGACCTCGAGGCCGGTGGGCTGCTTCAGGAGGACCGCGACCCCATCGCGGTCAGTGAGCGGATGCTGGCGCGGTACCGCGAGCTGTGGGACGCCCTGACCGGAAGCGAGTTGATCGACGACACCGAGCGCTGGCGGGTCGACGACCGCATCCGGCGGCTCAACACGCTCGGCTTCGACGTCGACGAGCTGGCGATCACCACCGACATCGGCGGCACCTCGATCCAGATCCAGCCCAAGGTCGTCGACGCCGGCCACCACTCCCGTCGGCTGCTGCGGCTGACCGGCCTCGACGTGCGCGAGAACCAGGCCCGCCGGCTGCTCAACGACCTCGACGCCTACACCGCGTCGACCGGGCGCCAGGGGGAGGACGAGGAGATCGTGGCGCACGACTGGCTGGCCAACATCTACGAGCCGGTCACCCGCCGGGTGCCGCGGGCGCTGGTCTCCAAGCTGGAGCCGGCCGAGGTCTTCCACGAGGTGCTCGAGCACCGCTGGTACCTCGCCGAGCGCGCCCAGCACGACGTGCCCATCGAGGTGGCGATCGAGGACTACATCTCCTCGGTGCTGCCCGGCAAGCCCGACGAGCAGGCGGTGCTCGGGGTCGACACGCGTGAGCTACCGGTCATAGCCGCCCCGCAGGGCCGAGCCTAGGATCGAGGTGCACGCACCGCATCGTCTCGTCGAGGGGACATCATGACCGACCAACCACAAGGCCCCGCCGAGCCGACGCCCGACGCCCCCACCCCGCCCCAGACCCCGCCGCCTACCCGTGGGGAGGCCGCGCCGCCGGCTCCGCCCGCGGGCGCCCCCGCCCCGGTGCCGCCCACACCGCCGGCAGCCCCGCCAACCCCGCCACCGGCATCCCCGTACGGCGCGCCGACAGCAGGCGCTCCGGTCGGTGCGCAACCCGGCTATCCGCCGAACCCCGGTGCGACACAGCCGGGTTACCCCCCGCCGGTGGCCAACCCCTACGGCGGCTACGCCCAGGCGCCGGTCTACGCCGGCGCCGGCGCACCCGCCATGCAGGGGTCGCTCGGATACGTCGAGCAGAACTTCGGCAAGGTGGCCGGCTTCGGGCAACGTGCGCTGGCCTACCTCGTCGACGTGGCCATCACGCTGATCGGTCTGGTGCCCATGGTCATCGGCATCATCGTGCTGATCGTGGGAGCCTCCAACACCGTCACCACCGACGAGCTCGGCTACACCACCAGCACGGGTGACTTCGACCCCGTGCTCGCCGTCGTCGGCGGCCTGCTCGTCACCTTCGGCGCGCTCCTCAGCCTCGGCATCACCATCTGGAACCGCATCTTCAAGATGGGCCGCACCGGCCAGAGCGTCGGCAAGAAGGTGATCGGGCTCTACCTGCTCGACGACAGGACCGGCCGGCCCATCGGCGCCGGGATGAGCTTCCTGCGCGAGGTCGTGCAGAGCCTGGTCAACCAGGTCGTCTACATCGGCTGGCTGTGGATGCTCTGGGACGCCGACAAGCAGACCCTGGGCGACAAGGCCGTGCACTCCAGCGTCGTGGTCGTGCCGAAGAACTGAACTCAACGCCCTAGGAGGGCTGACGCCTGAGGGAGAGAACGCTAGTAGAAGCACTCTCTCCTTAGGCGTCTGTGATTCCTACGACGAAGTGACGGGCACGCTACTTCTTGCAGGTCTTGTAGTAGGAGTCGTACGCCGGGAAGCCTGCTCCACCAACAGTTGGCGGGAACCGCACCTTGTAGCACTTCTTGGCGGCAATAGCGCTATTCACCGTATTCTTGATGTCAGTCCTATAGAGGGAAAGAACCAACTTGCAGGCGGCCTTCGCCGCGGCGTTCGGGATGATTGCGCACAACTTGTCCACACCATCTGTCGTTCCCTTTTCAAAAGCGAGCTTCAACGCCCAGGTCTCGCTCCAGCTCATCTCCACATAGAACACGGGAATGGTGTACCAGTACCCTGCCGTCACCCATGGATCCGCGATGATCGGGTAGGCGGCACCCTTCGCGTCAACGTGCTGCACCAGGTCGCGACCCCTCGCTTCATACCAGGTCCGGAGCGATTGGCCGTTCGCATCGCGTGCCCAGGGCGCCTTGATGTCGCTCGCCAACTGACCATCAGCAGTCAGTGCCTTTGCAGACCCATCGGCATTCACGGAAATACTGAAGCCTTCCGGAACAACGCCCGGAAAGGGGCTCATCCCAATCGAGGGTGTAGCAGTTGGGGTCTGAAGCCGCCGGATTCGAGGAGGCTTCGGGCGATGTAGTTGGTGAGGTTGCGGAAGCCGAGTGCGGAGCCGCGTAGGTGCTCGAGTCGACCGTTGATGGC
>JBBQNZ010000135.1:0-11397 GCA_038330415.1 Actinomycetales bacterium
AGAACCTCGAAGGAGCCCAGTCATGAAGCTCGTCACCGCCATCATCAAGCCCCACCAGCTCGACGAGGTGAAGGAGGCCCTCGAGGCCTTCGGCATCCAGGGCATGACGATCAGCGAGGCGCACGGCTACGGGCGCCAGCGTGGTCACAGCGAGGTCTACCGCGGTGCCGAGTACACCGTCGACTTCGTGCCTAAGAGCCGCATCGAGGTGCTGGTCGACGACATGGACGCCACCTCGGTCGTCGACGTCATCCTCAAGGCCGCGCAGACCGGCCGCATCGGCGACGGCAAGATCTGGGTCGTTCCCGTCGAGGACGTCGCCCGGGTCCGCACCGGGGAGCGCGGCGTCGAGGCCATCTGAGCCATGTCCACCCCCTCGAGTGGAATCGGCTCTCGCCGGCTCGACCTGGCCGGCACCCGCGACTTCGCCGTCGCGGGTGCCGGCCCGGCCCGCCGGGCGGCCCTGTCCGCGTTCAACCGCAGCTGGCTCGCCGAGGTGTGGCAGGCCGCGACCGGTGGTTCGGCGATCGAGGGGATCGCGCTCGCCGCGGTCGGCAGCATCGGCCGCGGTGACGCGGGGCCGCTCAGCGACTACGACCTCGTCCTGCTCCATTCCGAGCGCTCGCTCCCCGCGAAGGAGCTCACCGCGCTCGCCGACCGCATCTGGTATCCCATCTGGGATGCCGGGGTGCGCCTGGACCACAGCGTCCGCACGGTCACCCAGTGCCGCCAGGTGGCGGCCGCCGACCTCACCGCCGCCGTCGGGCTGCTCGACCTCGCGCCGATCGCCGGCGACGAGCAGCTGGTCACCGCCGCCCGCACCACCGTCGCCCACGACTGGCGCGGCAACGCCCGCAAGCGCCTGCCGCAGCTCGTGGAGGCCGTGGTGTCGCGCCACCAGCGCCAGGGCGACCTCGCGCAGTCCATCGAGCCCGAGCTCAAGGAGGCCCACGGCGGGCTGCGCGACATGACCGTTCTGTCGGCGATGGCCGAGGCGTGGCTCGCCGACCGCCCGCACGGCGGGGTGGATGCCGCGCACGCCCTCCTGCTCGACGTGCGCGACGCCGTGCACGTCGTCACCGGCCGTGGGCGCGACCGACTGGGCCGTGAGGACCACGACGCCGTCGCCGCCCTGCTCGGCCACGACGACGCCGACGACCTGCTCACCGCCGTCTCGTCCGCGGGGCGGCACATCTCCTACGCCCTCGACGGCACCCTGCGCCGCGCCGGCCAGTCGCAGCGCGCTCGCACCCTGCGGGTCGGCCCGCGCCGCCCGCAGATGACGCCGCTGGGCCACGGGCTCTTCGCCAGCGACGGCGAGGTCGTGCTCGGCTCGACCCGGCTGGCCGAGACCGACGAGGGGATGCCGATGCGCGCCGGGGTCGTGGCCGCCCGCGCCGGGCTGCCCATCTCGCCGGCGACCCTCGACAACCTCGCCAAGCACGCCCCCGCGCCGTCCGACCCGTGGCCGGCCACCCTGCGTGACCTGTTCGGCGACCTGCTCGCCTCCGGCCCGGGCCTGGTCACCGTCTGGGAGGGACTGGACCAGGTCGGCATCATCGACACCTGGCTGCCGGAGTGGTCGGCCGTGCGGTCGCGCCCGCAGCGCAGCGCAGTGCACCGCCACACCGTCGACCGCCACCTCGTCGAGACGGTGGTGCTCGCCGCCGGACTCGTGCGCCGGGTCTCCCGCCCCGACCTGCTCCTCGTCGCCGCCCTGCTGCACGACAGCGGCAAGGTGCGCGGCGCCCACGACCACTCGCAGGCCGGTGCCGAGCTGGCGCGCGGCGTCGTCACCCGCTGGGGCTTCTCGCCCCGGGACGTCGAGGTGCTGGTGACCCTGGTGCGAGAGCACCTGACCCTCATCGAGCTCGCGACCCGCCGCGACCACCAGGACCCCGCGACGGTCGACGCCGCCATCGCGGCCGTGGCCGGCGACCGGGAGGTCTTCGAGATGCTGCTGGCTCTCACCGAGGCCGACGCGTCGGCGGCCGGGCCGGCGGCCTGGACCGACTGGCGCGCGACGCTGCTCGACCAGCTCGCCGTTGCCGTGCGGTCGCGGCTCGACGGCCCCGGCGTGGTCGTCGCGGGCACCGACGCGGACGCCTCCGACGGCGACCCTGCGGGGCTGCTCGACGCCGCGGTGCTCTCCGCGGTGCGCTCCGGCGAGCCCAACGTGCGGGTCATCGCCACCGGCGGCTCGCACAGGCTCGACATCACCGACCTCGACCGAGTGGGGCTGTTCGCCGACACCGCCGGCCTCCTCGCGGCGGAGGGGCACACCGTGCGCACCGCCATCCTGCGCACGGTCGAGGGCATCGCCGTCAACGAGTGGCACGTGGAGTCGCCCAGCGGCGCCGCCCCCGACCCCGTCCGCATCGAGCGCGGCCTGGCCCGCCTCGGCCGCGGTGACCGTGCCCCGCTCGCGACCCTCGACCGCCGTCGCGCCCACGTGGCCCGGCCGTCGGGGCAGGCGTCGATCGGCACCCCCGGGCAGGCCCGTGCCCTGGTCGTGCCCGGCGCGAGCAGCGACGCCACGGTGCTCGAGGTGCGCGCCCAGGACCGCCCGGGCATGCTGCACGAGCTCGGTGCGGTGCTCGCGGGCGCCGGCATCTCGGTGCGCTCGGCGCACATCGCCACCTACGCCGGGCAGACCCTCGACACGTTCTACCTCACCGGTGCCGACGGCCTCCCGCTGCCGCCGGCCCGGGTGGCGCAGGCCGTGAGCCTGGTCATCGACACCTGCGACGGCGTCTGAGCGGCGGTCCGGAGCGATCGTCACCAGCCGTTAGCCTTGACCGGTGTTCAACAGCCTCTCCGACCGCCTGACCGACACCTTCAAGAACCTCCGCACCAAGGGGAGGCTCTCGGAGTCCGACGTCAACAAGACGGTCCGTGACATCCGCCTGGCACTGCTCGACGCCGACGTCGCCCTGCCGGTGGTCAGGGAGTTCACCTCCGTCGTGCGCGAGCGCGCGCTCGGGGCCGAGGTCAGCGACGCGCTGAACCCGGCCCAGCAGGTCGTCAAGATCGTCAACGAAGAGCTCGTCGGCATCCTCGGTGGTGAGACGCGCAGCATCCGTTTCGCGAAGCAGCCGCCGACGGTCATCATGCTCGCCGGCCTCCAGGGCTCGGGCAAGACGACGCTCGCGGGCAAGCTCGGCGCGTGGCTCAAGGCCCAGGGCCACACCCCGCTGCTGGTGGCCGCCGACCTGCAGCGCCCCAACGCCGTCACCCAGCTCGAGGTCGTCGGCGAGCGCGCCGGAGTGCCGGTGTTCGCGCCCGAGCGCGGCAACGTGTTCGGCCACGACGTCGTCACCGAGAGCGGTGAAGGCACCCGCAGCCACGGCGACCCGGTCGCGGTCTCGCGGGCCGGCCTCGAGCAGGCCCGCCGCGCGCAGCACGACGTCGTCATCGTCGACACCGCCGGCCGGCTCGCCATCGACGAGAACCTCATGCAGCAGGCTGCCGACATCCGCGCCGCCATCTCGCCCGACGAGGTGCTCTTCGTCATCGACGCGATGATCGGCCAGGCCGCCGTCGACACCGCGCACGCCTTCCAGGAGGGCGTCGACGTCACCGGCATCGTGCTCACCAAGCTCGACGGCGATGCCCGCGGTGGCGCGGCCCTGTCGGTCGCCTCGGTCACCGGGCGCCCGATCATGTTCGCCAGCACCGGCGAGGGCGTGAAGGACTTCGAGGTCTTCCACCCCGACCGGATGGCGTCGCGCATCCTCGACATGGGCGACGTGCTCACCCTCATCGAGCAGGCCGAGAAGGCGTTCTCGCGCGACCAGGCCAGCGAGATGGAGCGCAAGTTCCTCGCGGCCGAGGACTTCACCTTCGACGACTTCCTCCAGCAGATGGCGGCCATCAAGAAGATGGGCTCGCTGAAGTCGATCCTGGGCATGATGCCGGGCATGGGCCAGATGCGCGCCCAGCTCGACGCCTTCGACGAGAAGGAGTTCGACCGGGTCGAGGCGATGGTCTTCTCGATGACCCCCTTCGAGCGCAACCACCCCAAGCTGATCAACGGCTCGCGCCGCGCGCGCATTGCCAAGGGCTCGGGCACCAGCACCTCCGAGGTCAACCAGCTGCTCGAGCGCTTCGGTGAGGCGCAGAAGATGATGAAGCAGATGGCCAAGGGCGGCGGCGTGCCCGGGATGCCGGGCCTGCCCGGCGGCGGTTCGGGGCCGGGCAAGCGGGGCCGCCAGCAGGCGCCGCAGCGTCGCAAGTCCAAGTCGGGCAACCCGGCCAAGCGGGCGGCGGAGGAGCGCGCGGCGGGTGCGCGACCGGCATCCACCGCTGGTGGTGCGTTCGGCGCTGGTTCGGGTGCGCCCGGCGGCCTCGACCCCGCGGCCATCGACCCGGCGAGCCTGCCCAAGGGCTTCGAGAAGTTCCTGGGCCAGTGACCTCGGCGCACGGCGCCGGCCTGCACACGATGGCGGTCGGCACCTCCGGGCCCCGAGTCGCCTTCCTGCACGGCCTGTTCGGCCAAGGACGCAACTGGACCCAGATCGCCAAGGGGCTCGCCGGCCCCGACGGCACCCGGGCGCGCTGCCTGCTCGTCGACCTGCCCGACCACGGGCGCTCGCCGTGGTCGGTGGAGTTCTCCTACGAGACGTATGCCGCAGCGGTGGCCGCCACGCTCGAGGCCGCGGCGCCGGGGGAGCCCTGGGTGCTCGTCGGCCACTCGCTGGGCGGCAAGGTCGCGATGGTCACCACGCTGACGCACCCCGAACTGGTGCGCAGCCTCGTGGTCGTCGACATCTCGCCCAAGGACTACGGCGACCTGGACCGGTTCGTGCACTACATCGAGGCGATGCGCGCTCTGCCGCTGCACGAGCTGACCGGCCGTGCGGATGCCGAGGCGCGCTTCGCGGCGGTCGAGCCCGACCCGGGGGTGCGCGGCTTCCTGCTGCAGAACCTGCGGCGGCACGGCACCACCTGGTCGTGGCAGGCCAACCTCGAGCTGCTGGCCCGCGACGCGGCCCGCGGCACCGACTCGCAGATCGCCGACTTCCCCGAGCTCGGCGTCCCGGCCTACGACGGGCCGGTGGTGTGGCTGGTCGGCGGAGACTCGAGCTACGTCAAGGACGCCGACACCGCGCAGATGCGCGCGCTGTTCCCGAAGGCCAGGCCGGTCGTCGTGAACGGGGTGGGCCACTGGGTGCACTCCGAGGCGCCCGAGGTGGTCACCGAGACGCTGCGCCGCGTGCTGCGCCTCCTCCCCGCCGACTGACGCTCTGGGACAAGATCGACCAATAGGTCGAAGTTGTCCCACCCTGCGGCTCCAGGGCCGCTGCACTGTCGGGCGGCCGTCTGCCCCGCCATACTCGGGCGATGAGCACTCCTGCGCCCGACCCCGTCGCGCGGGTGCGCGCCATCTTCGATGCCGTCGCCGACGACTACGACCAGAGCGGCGTTCCGTTCTTCGCGCCGAACGCGCAGGGCCTGATCGAGGCCCTCCACCCGCGGCCCGGGGAGCGGGCGCTCGACATCGGCTGCGGGCGCGGGGCAGCGACGACCCTGCTGGCCCGGGCGGTGCTCCCGGCCGGGTCGGTCGACGCCGTCGACCTCAGCCCCGCGATGGTCGAGCACACCCGCTCGCTCCTGGCCGACGAAGGCCTCGCTGTGCGCACCGCCGTCATGGATGCCCGCGACCCCGACCTCCCGGCGGCCTCGTACGACCTCGTCGCCTCGTCGTTGGTGCTGTTCTTCCTTCCCGACCCCGCCAGTGCCCTGGCCCGTTGGGTCTCGCTGCTCGCCCCGGGCGGCCGCATCGGCCTGGCGACGTTCGGCGAGCCCCATCCGGTCTGGGACCGGCTCGACGAGCTCTTCGCTCCGTGGCTGCCCCCGGGGATGCTCGACCCCAAGGTGGTCGGTCCCGACGCGCCCTTCTCCAGCGACGCCGGGATGGAGGAGCTCTTGCGCGGCGCCGGGGCCACGGAGGTGCACACGGTGACCCGTCGCGTCGACGTCCCGTGGGGTGACGTCGAGGGGTGGAAGACCTTCTCGATGAGCACCGGGCAGCGCGCGATGTGGGCGCAGGTTCCGGCCGACGAGCGCGATGCGCTGGAGGCCCGGGCCGCTGGGATCCTCGAGGATGCCCGCGACGGCACGGGGCGGGTCGTCATCTGGCAGGACATGCGCTACACCCTCGGCCGCGCGGCCGGCTGAGCCCGACGGTGGGCCGCCCACTAGGGTCGGGCCATGGCTCAGGTGCTGCACCTCACCGGTCCCGTCCTCGTCGGCCCCGACGACGTGCGCCCACAGGCGTGGGTGGTGGGCGGCCGCATCACGTATGCCGCCCCCGCCGGCGACCACGACGTCACCACGGTGGCGGGTTGGGTGCTGCCCGGCCTGGTCGACGCGCACAGCCACATCGGGCTCGGGGCCCAAGGAGCCGTCGACGACGAGACGGCCGAGGCGCAGGCGCTCGCCGACCGCGATGCCGGGGCGCTGCTGCTGCGCGACGCCGGCTCGCCGGCCGACACCCGCTGGGTACAGGACCGCGACGACCTGCCCCGCCTGGTGCGGGCCGGCCGGCACATCGCCCGCACCCGGAGATACATCCGCGACTTCGCCTGGGAGGTCGAGCCGGAGCAGCTCGTCGAGCAGGTGCGGCTGGAGGCCCGCGCCGGCGACGGCTGGGTCAAGCTGGTCGGCGACTGGATCGACCGCGACACCGGCGACCTGTCGCCGTGCTGGCCGGCCGACGTGCTGGCCCAGGCGGTCGCGGCCGCCCACGAGGAGGGCGCCCGGGTGACGGCGCACTGCTTCGGCGAGGAGTCGCTGCGCGACCTGGCCGCCGCCGGCACCGACTGCGTCGAGCACGCCTGCGGCCTGCAGCCCGACACCGTCGCCGCGTTCGCCGGCCAGGGCATCGCCATCGTGCCGACCCTGGTCAACATCGACACCTTCCCGCAGATCGCCGAGCCGGCCCGCGAGAAGTTCCCCGCCTACTACCGGCACATGATCGACCTCTAC
The DNA here is from genome assembly GCA_038330415.1 of Actinomycetales bacterium. Taxonomy (GTDB): domain Bacteria; phylum Actinomycetota; class Actinomycetes; order Actinomycetales; family Dermatophilaceae; genus Fodinibacter. Next base: position 6,991 of record JBBQNZ010000135.1, read on the forward strand.
GAGCGGCGCTACGCGACCATCGCCGACGCGCGCGACGCCGGCATCCCGGTCTATGTCGGCACGGATGCCGGTGGCTCGCTCCCGCACGGGCTGGTCGCCACCGAGGTGGCGCACCTCGCGCACGCCGGGTTCACGACCGGCGAGGCGCTCGATGCCGCCTGCTGGGGGGCCCGCTCCTGGCTGCGCTGGCCAGGGCTCGAGGAGGGCGAGGAGGCCGACCTCGTCGTCTACGCCGACGACCCGCGCGAGGACCTGGCCGCCCTGGCCGCCCCGGCGCTCGTCGTGCTGCGCGGCCGACCCTTCACCTGACCGACTCCCGCTGGGTTGCTGGCGGTCAGGCGGGCTCGGCGGCTCCGGCGCGGGTGGCGGCCGTGCCCTGCTCGGCCGTCTCGAGCACGGCGAGCTCGCGCTCGACGGCGAGCTCCTCGCGGTGTGCCCGCACCGACCACGCCACCGCACCGGCCCACGCCGCGACGATCACCGCACAGACGGCGTAGCGCGTGGCGTCGGGCGCGTCGATCCAGTCGCTGCGCAGCAGGGTGCGGGCATTGGTGAGCACGATGATGCCCCCCACGGCCGAACCGAGGACCCGCGGCGGCACGCGGCGCACCAGCCACGCGGCGATCGGAGCCGCCACGAGGCCACCGGCGAGCAGCGCCAGCACCCAGCCGACGTCGATGCCGGCGTTGCCCAGGGCCAGCAGGAAGCCCAGGCTCGCGGCGACCGAGACGAGGAACTCGCTGGTGTCGATCGAGCCGATCACCGTGCGCGGCTCGAGGCGGCCGCTCGCGAGGATCGCCGGGGTGCCGACCGGGCCCCAGCCACCTCCACCTGTCGCGTCGACGAAGCCTGCGACGAGCCCGAGTGGGGCCAGGAAGCGCGTGCGCAGGGGGTGGCCCAGGCGGTCGCGGCGAAGGCCCTTGACCGTGAACCGGACGAGCACGTACAGACCCAGGGCGAGGAGGATCACCGACATCAGGGGCGCGGCGACCGAGGTGTCGAGACTCGACAGGAACGTTGCCCCCATGAAGGCCCCCACGGCGCCGGGGATGCCGATCCGCCGCACGACCGTCCAGTCCACGTTGCCGAACTTCCAGTGCGAGGCCCCCGACGCCAGCGTCGTCCCCATCTCGGCAAGGTGCACGGTGGCCGATGCCGCGGCCGGGTTGGTGCCGATGGCGAGCAGCAAGGTGGTCGAGGAGACCCCGTAGGCCATGCCCAGCGACCCGTCGACGAGTTGGGCGGCGAGGCCGACGAGGGCGAGCAGGACGAGCTTGCGCATGAGCGTGGACCCCCGAGGACGTATTCCGATCTGACAGATAGGAGTTTTCGGCAACCTCGCGTTATGGGTCAACAAACAACACGTTATGTCTTGCATGGTGGATGCCTCGCCGACCCGCAGCCGTCGCGTTTGCCGGGCTGCGCCACACTGTGGCGCGTGGACATCTCAGCGCGCACCGAGTACGCCGTCCGGGCGATGCTGGCGCTCGCGCAGGCCCAGGCCCGCGATGCCGGGCCGATCAGCGTCGACAGCCTCGCCCAGCGCCAGGACCTGCCACGCAAGTTCCTCGAGGCGATCGTGGCCGACCTGCGCGCCGCCGACCTCGTGGTGAGCACCCGGGGGGCCAAGGGGGGGTACACGCTGGCGCGGCCGGCATCCGAGGTGAGCCTGGGCGACGTCTTCCGCGCCGTCGACGGCCCGCTCGCCGAGGTGCGCGGGCTGCGCCCGCACGAGACGAGCTACGAGGGCGTCGCCCGGCACCTGCCGACCGTGTGGGTGGCCGTGCGGGTCGCGCTGCGCGAGGTGCTCGACGACACCAGCCTCGCCGACGTGCTCGGCGGCGACCTGCCCCCGGCCGTGCGCGCCAAGGCCGACGCACCGGACGCCTGGCGCAACCGCTGACGGTCGGCGTGCGGATGCCGGGCGCAGCCGCCGTGGTCGGGGCACCGGTCGAGGTCTGGCACAATGGACGGCTGTACCCGTCCGGTCGGAGCACCTCGTGCCCGCCGGACCGGACGCCTACACCGGAGCATCCGGCACCCCGAGCGATCCGTGCTCGGTCTCGCCGTGCTCACCAGATGAAGTGGAGTGACCACCACCGTGGCCGTCAAGATCCGACTGAAGCGCATGGGCAAGATCCGTGCACCGTTCTACCGCGTCGTCGTCATGGACTCGCGCACCAAGCGCGATGGCCGGGCCATCGAGGAGATCGGCAAGTACCACCCCACCGAGGAGCCCTCGGTCATCCAGATCGACAGCGAGCGCGCGCAGTACTGGCTCAGCAACGGCGCCCAGCCCACCGAGGCCGTCGCCGCACTGCTGAAGATCACCGGTGACTGGCAGAAGTACAAGGGCGAGCCCGGCACCGAGGGCACCCTGCGGGTCAAGGCCCCCAAGACCTCCAAGAAGGACCTCTACGAGGCTGCCCTCGCCGCCGCCGGCAAGACCAGCGACGACGGCACCGGCGCCACCACGGCGAGAAAGCGCGCCGCCAAGAAGGCCGAACCGGCTGCCGAGGCGCCCGCTGCCGAGGCTGCGGCCGAGACCCCGGCCGCCCCGGCCGAGGCCCCCGCGGCCGAGGCCACCGACGGCGAGAAGGCCTGACCGTGCTCGAGGAGGCTCTCGAGCACCTCGTGACGAGCATCGTCGACCACAAGGACGAGGTGCAGGTGCGCCGCAAGGACCTGCGCCGCGGTGAAGTGCTCGAGGTGCGCGTGCACCCCGACGACCTCGGCCGCGTCATCGGCCGCTCCGGCCGCACCGCCAGCGCGCTGCGCACCGTGATGGGCGCCCTCTCCGGTGGTCGCCAGATCCGGATCGACATCGTCGACACCGACCGGGTCCGCTGACCCGACCCGCATGACGGCGGGGTGTGCCCTGGGGAGGAGACTCCCCGGCACACCCCGCCGTTCGTCGTCCCGCCCACCGCTTTCCGACAGGATGTCCCCGTGAGCTCGAGCACCCTCATCGCCCGGATCGGCAAGCCGCACGGGCTGCTCGGTGAGGTGACCGTGCAGCTGCACACCGACGAGCCCGAGCGGCGCCTGGCCGCCGGCACGGTCATCGACACCGAGGCCGGCCCCGGCACCGGCGTGCCGCGCGCGCTCACCGTGCGCTCGACCCGGGTGCACAACGGGGTCTGGCTCGTGGCGTTCGACGAGGTCCCCGACCGCACCGGTGCCGAGTCGCTGCGCGGCACCCGGCTCGTGGTCGACGGCGCCGACGTGCTGCCCGCCGACGACGAGGACGACGTCTTCACCGAGGAGCAGCTGCGGGGGCTGACCGTCGTCGACCCCGCCGGCGCGGTGCTCGGCGAGGTGGGCGGGCTCGAGCTCGGAGCCGCCCAGGACCGGCTGGTCATCCTGCTGCCCGACGGCCGTGAGGCGCAGGTGCCCTTCGTGGCGGCGCTGGTGCCCGAGGTCGACCTCGAGGCGGGCCGGGTCGTCGTCGACGCGCCGCCCGGGCTGCTCGACCTGGGGGTCTGACCCTCGTGCGCGTCGATGCCGTCACGATCTTCCCCGAGTACCTCGCGCCCCTCGACCTGTCGCTGATCGGCAAGGCGCGGCGCGACGGCATCCTCGACCTGCGCGTGCACGACCTGCGCGACTTCGCCCACGACCGGCACCGCACCGTCGACGACAGCCCGTTCGGCGGTGGCGCCGGCATGGTGATGAAGCCCGAGCCGTGGGCGCAGGCGCTGGATGCCGTCGTGGACTCGGGACCCGTCGCGGATGCCGCGGTGCCCCACCTGATCGTGCCCGGCCCGGGTGGGGTCCGGTTCAGCCAGGCGCTGGCGCGCTCGCTCGCCCACGAGCCGTGGCTGGCCTTCGCGTGCGGGCGCTACGAGGGCCTCGACGAGCGGGTCTACGAGCACGCCGCCGACCGGATGCCGGTGACGGTCGTCTCGCTGGGCGACTACGTGCTCAACGGCGGCGAGGTGGCCGTGCTGGCCATGGTCGAGGCGGTCGGCCGCCTGCTGCCCGGGGTGGTCGGCAACGCCGAGTCGCTCGTCGAGGAGTCGCACGAGGACGGCCTGCTCGAGTACCCCGTCTACACCCGCCCCGCCTCCTGGGACGATGCCGGCACCGTGCGTGACGTGCCGACCGTGCTGCTCTCGGGCGACCACGGCGCGATCGCCGCGTGGCGGCACCAGCAGCGTCTGGAGCGCACGGCATCCCGGCGCCCTGACCTGCTGCCGGTCTCCGCCACTACGGGCGCGCTGGCCGATCTCGACGTGCAGATCGCGACGCCCGCGGATGCCGCCGAGCTGCTCGTGCTGCAACGGGCCTGCTGGGTGCGCGAAGGGGTTGCGGCGCAGGGCCGTTGGGCCGTCCCGCCGCTGGTCGAGGAGCTTGTCGACGTCGTGGCCGGGTTGGGGGAGTGGACCACGTATGCCGTGCGCGTGC
>JBBQNZ010000136.1:0-11365 GCA_038330415.1 Actinomycetales bacterium
GGACTCTTGCTCAAGCACCTTCTTGGCGACCCCCAGCCCCTGAAGGATCGCCAGCAACGTCGCGTCACTGCCCGAGGGTCGTCCGCCGACCAAGACGGCCCGCAGACGCTCTCGGACCTCGCGCTCCGGCACAGGATCCAAGGTCGGGCGCTTCGCGGGGATCAGACCCAGCAGCCGTCCGGGCACCACGTCAACGACGCCGCGACCCACCAGAGCCTCAACGACCTCGGCCTCCGGATTGAGCTTCCCGTCCTGCACCAGTGTTGACAGCTTCTTGCCCTCCTTCTCGACGATGCGGGAGAGGACCTTGTCCAGGACGGCACTGCCAGTGGGCGTCGCGTCGATGACGCGCACCCTGGGGTCCCTTCCCTCCTCCAGAACGATCCGTTCCTCGATCAACAAGTCAGCGATCGTCGCGGCGCTCAGCGCCCACCCAGTCTGAGTGCCCCAACTCGCCGGCCCGCCGTCGTCGTTCGTCAACAAGAGGAAGATCTCCGCAGCGGTTTCCATGCCTTGCACGATACGAGCCGACCAGGCCCCGCCACCCCTCCCTCGCAAGAGCATCGACATCGACGACCGGGCGAGGTGACTGCCGCAACCCCGGGCCCGACCACCACACCGGTGGACTCCTCGATCGTCGAGCGACGTCGCCACCCCAAATGTCCCCAAGTGACGACGCAAGGCGAGTCGCGCGTCGCGCTCAACCCGCACTCATCGACGAAGAGCCCGCAAACGGTCATCGATTCGGCGCTTATGGTTCGCACGCGGCGGTGTGACGTACCCCGCGTCCCCGCAGATCGCGAGGGGAACAGCTTCGACTGCGCCTGTCGGCTCGTTGACTGGAGCACGACCTCCGTCTCGGTCCTCGGTTTGGCGGTGGGTCTCGCCCGGAGGAACCTTTCGGGTTCGTTCGGACACGTCGAGCGACGGTCCCTCCGCCGGCGACGAGCGGTCAGCGGTTCCTTCGGCGACGTCGAACGCCCCACACTCCAAGGGCGACCCCGACAAGCGTCAGCATCGGGACCAGGTTCCAGAGCAGCCCCTGCATCTCGCGCAAGAGACCGCTGCTCTGTTCCAGCACCGGGTTCAGCACGAGGTAGATCACCGATCCCACAGCGAAACCCAGAAGACCGCCCACCCCCGCGGCCAAGATGTTGCGCATGCTTGATGCTCGCAGGTGAATGGTCCGCCGGGTGGCAAGTAGGCCGTTGGTCCCGAGGGGCGATCCGGTCTTCCGAAATCGGTCGCCGCGCGGGGCGGGTTGGACCCATCGACATCATCATTCTGTTGGTGCTGGGGTTGTCGTGGCGGTGATCGTCAAGCCGTTCCATGCGAGCCCACACGGGGCGGGGGTGGGGGCTTGACCTCGTCCGGATGATCGGTAGGAGTCGATCGGGAACGCATCGCGGTCATGGAGTCTGCGTCCCGCGACGCCGATTGGGCCTTCGAGCTCAGATCACCGACAGGCTCCCGGTGGCGAGCATCACCACGGCGACCGCAGAGGTCACGCTCACCACCCCGGCCACCACCCGTTCAGCAGCCGTGAAGACCGGCAGTCGGCTCTCCCGGCGCGCCCACACGTAGAAGCCGGTGCCGACGAGGTAGAACAGCGCGGCGACCAGCAGGTACTCCAACCCGCCCGCGTAGACCAGCCAGCAGGCGTACAGGAGTGCGATGGAGCCGATGACCAGGTCCCGCGGGCGCCCAGTGGAGTGCTCGTACGTCTCGCCGCGCGCGGCCAGCAGCACCTGGTAGCCGGCCGACCACAGGTACGGCAGCAGGATCAGGGACGTCGCGAGGTAGACCAGGCTGGTGTAGGTGCTCTCGTTGAACAGGGTCCACAGCAGCAGCAGCTGGACGCAGCCGTTGGTGAGCCAGAGGGCGGTCGCGGGTGCACCGTGGGCGTTCTCGCGGGCCAGTGCCTTGGGCATCACGTGCTCGAGGGCCGGCAGGCGCAGGATCTCGACGCACAGCATGACCCAGGCCAGCAGGGCTCCCAGCAGTGAGATGATGAGGCCGATGGAGATGAACCCGGCGCCCCAGCCGCCAACCTCGTGCTCGAGGACGCCGGCCATCGACGGGTCGCTCAGCCCGGCGATGTCCGCTTGCGCCATCAGGCCGTACGACAGCAGGTTGACCGCGAGCAGCAGGACAAGGACTCCGGCGAACCCCAGGATGGTCGCCCGACCGACGTCCTTGCGCCTGGCGGCGCGCTGGGAGTAGACCGCGGCCCCTTCGATGCCGATGAACACCCACACGGTGACGAGCATCATGTTCGTGACCTGGTCGAAGGTGGTCCCCAAACCAACGCCGTCGATCTGGGTGTTCTGGCCCCAGAAGTCGGCCGTGAACAGACCGGCTGAGAAGCCCACCGCGGCGATGGCGATGAAGGTCAGGATCGGGACCACCTTGGCGATGGTCACGATCGTGTTGGCCAGCGCGGCGCTGTGGACGCCGCGGAGCACCAGCGCGTGGATGACCCACAGCAGGATCGACGCCCCGATGATCGCGGACACCGTTGACCCACCCTCGAAGGTCGGGAAGAAGTATCCGAGCGTCGAGAAGAGCAGCACGAGGTAGGCGACGTTGCCCACCCAGGCCGACACCCAGTACCCCCAGGCGGCGCTGAAGCCGATGTAGTTGCCGAACCCGGCGCGGGCGTACCCGTAGACGCCACCGTCGACGTCGGGCTTGCGCTGGGCCAGGGACTGGAAGACGAATGCCAGCATCAGCATCCCGACGCCGGTGACCAGCCAGCCGATGAGCAGCGGCCCGGCGGCAGCGCTCCCGGCCATCTGGGAGGGCAGGGCGAAGATGCCGCTGCCGATCATGGACCCCACCACGATCGCGGTGAGGGCAGCCAACCCCAACCCGGGCCTGGACGTTCCGGCGCGGGGTGAGCCCTGGGACGGTGCCTCTGAAACGAGGCGCCCGGCAAGTTGCTGAGACATGTGAGCCTCCTCGGGCAAGCCGAGCCGGAGTCCCCGACCCGGCACTTCCACGCTACGCCCGGCGGCAGACCGGGATTGGCGCCTGACTCCGGGATCACAGCGTGGATCGCCGTCCACGACGGCTACCGCATGAGCGAACGAATTCTTGAGGGGCAGGGCGCGCACGCCAGGTCTCGTGTGGGTGATCAGATGGCTGAGTGTCGCAGTCGCTTGTCCATGGCCACGACGAAGGAGGCGAGCAGGGCGACGCCGAAGATCCGTAGCCATGCCTCGGGGGCGATTGGCGCGGTGCGGAACAGGGTGTTCATGACGGGCAGGTAGGTGATCGCGAGCTGTCCGACGGCTTGGACAGCGACACCGCCGAGCACCCACCGGTTGCTGAAGAGGCCGATGCGCCACGCGGACCGGGTCAGGGATCGGCAGCTGAAGAGGTAGAACGTCTCGACGACGACGAAGAGATTCAGTGCGACGCTGCGGGCCTCGGCCAGCGAGGCCCCGTTGGCCATCTCCCACTCGAACAGCCCCCACGTGCCGAAGACCAGGAGGGCAGAGACGAGCAGGATGCGGATGATCAGCGCGCCGGTGAGCAGCGGGCGCCGCGGATCGCGCGGTGGCCGAGTCATGATCCCCGGTTCCTTCGGCTCGAAGGCGAGCATCAGCCCCAGTGCAACCGCGGTGGTCATGTTGATCCACAGGATCTGGACCGGAAGGATCGGCAGAACCGACCCGAGGAGGATGGCGACCAGGATGACGAGCCCCTCACCCATGTTCGTCGGCAAGGTCCACACGATGAACTTGGTGAGGTTGTCGAAGACCCCACGGCCTTCCTCCACCGCTCCCTCACTGGTTGCGAAGTCGTCGTCGGTGAGGACCATGTCGGCGGCTTCCTTCGCGACTTCGGTGCCGGCACGGCCCATGGCGATGCCGATGTCGGCCTGCCGCAGGGCTGGGGCGTCGTTCACCCCGTCGCCGGTCATCGCGACAACGTGCCCTCGTCCCTGCAACGCCTCGACCAGCCGTAGCTTCTGCTCCGGTGAGACTCGTGCGAACACATCAGCCCGTTCGACGGTGCATGCATATGTGTCGTCGTCCAGCTGTGCGAGCTGAGCGCCGGTCACGACCTTGCTGTCCAGGTTGCCGCCGGTGATACCGACGTGCTGGGCCACCGCTCTGGCAGTGCCGACGTGGTCACCGGTGATCATCTTGACGTCGACACCCGCCGCATGACACGCCTTCACGGCCGAGCTGGCGGAGGCCCGCGGGGGGTCGAGCATGGCCTGGAGGCCAGTGAAGAGCAGCTCCCCGAACGGTTGGTCCTCGTCGAGTGTCACGGTGTCCTCTACCCGCCGCATCGCCGTGGCCAGCACTCGGAGACCGCCTGCCGCCATCGACTCCGCGGCGGAAAGGATGCCGTCACGATCCAGCGGGCGCGCAACACCAGCAGCGTCAACCTGGGATGCGCACCGTTCCGCGACGCGCTCGAACCCGCCCTTGACCAGCACCACCGACTCGCCGGTGGCGAGGTCACGGTGCAGGGTGGCCATGTACTGGCGTTCGGAGCTGAACGGCACCGCCGCGACCGTGGGCAGCCGGGTGCGAAGCTCGTCGAGATCCATACCGGCCTTGGCTGCAGCAACCAGCATCGCTCCCTCAGTGGGGTCGCCGACGACGTGCCACTCGCCGTCGCGCTGGGACAGCCGCGCGTCGTTGCAGCAAGCTCCGGCCACGAGGCACCAGTGCAGCGCCTGGTCGGCCGAAGCGTCTATGCACAGACCGGCCTCGTCGGTCAGCCGTCCTTGCGGGGTGTACCCCGACCCGCTCAGCCGGTAGCCGCCGTTCGTGGTCCACAGCTCCTGCACGGTCATCTGGTTCTCGGTCAGTGTGCCGGTCTTGTCGGTGCAGATGACGGTGGTGCTGCCCAGGGTCTCCACCGCGGGCAGCCTGCGGACCACCGCCCGTCGTTGGGCCATCCGGCTCACACCGATGGCCAAAGTGATGGTCACTGCCGCCGGCAGCCCCTCAGGAATGGCACCGACGGCCAGCGCGACGGCGGCAGTCAGCATCTCGGGCGCCTGCTCGCCGCGCAGCACCCCCACCAAGAAGGTCACCAGGGCCAGACCGAGGATCACCACGGTCAGGATCTTGCTGAAACCCGCCAGCTTCCGGGTCAGCGGTGTGGCCAGAACCTCCGCAGCGCCGACCAGCCGGTGGATCTCACCGAGCTCGGTCCGCTCCCCGGTCGACACCACGATCGCCGACCCGGTGCCGTGAGTGACAAGCGTCCCGGAGTACAGCATGTTTCGACGGTCTGCGACGGCGGTGTCGACCGGCAGGGCCACCTCGTCCTTGATCACCGGGACGGACTCCCCGGTCAGGGCCGACTCGTCGACCTGGACTTCGGCATGCACCAGTAGCCGCAGATCCGCCGGCACCTTGTCCCCGGCCTCGACCCGGATGAGGTCGCCGGGCACCAGCTCGTCGGATGCCACCATGCGCGCGTTGGCGTCCCGAACGACTCGGGCCTCGGTGCGCACCATGGCGCGCAGCGCGTCGAGTGCGGACTCGGCCTTGGACTCCTGGACGAACCCGATGACCGAGTTGACCAGCACCACACCGAAGATGACGGCGGAGTCCACCACCTCACCCAGCACCAAGGTGATCACGCCGGCGGTGAGCAGGACGTAGATCAGCGGGTGCTGAAACTGCCGCAAGAACCTGCCCAGCGGGCCGCCCGCCTCCACGTGCGGGAGCAGGTTGGGTCCAAAGCGCGCCAGCCGGTCTGCAGCCTCAGGCTCCGACAGCCCTCGACATGGGTCCGTTTCCAGCAGCAGCACGACCTCATGCGTGGCGAGTGCGTGATGAGCGGTGTCTGTCGCGGGCGTCATGGCCGCAGCCATACTCCGACTGTAACGACGTCGCCGCTTGGCCCACGGAAGACTGAGTCCCATCTAACGACCACCGGCACACTCGTCCGGACCGAGGTGGTGGCCACAGCCCAGGCTCGACGAGCCTGCCCGTCGGCGGGAGAAACCCTGCCTCGACGCGCAAGTCGAGGGCTGGTTTGGCCGCTCGCAGATCACCCACAGGTGACCGGTGGTCACCACGGGGCTGTCGGCGCAAAGGGAGGGTGCTCAGCGCGCTATGGCGACGACGCCACCTGCCTGTTCGACGACCCGGCGACTGACCGAACCAAGGAGCAGCCCCAGGAACCCGCCCCTACCCCTGCTGCCAACGACCAACAGGTCGGCGTCAAGGTCTGCCACCGCTTGGACGAGAGCCTTGGCAGGTGACCCATGTCGAACCGTGATGCTCACTTCGACGCCGGGGTAGTTCGCGGCAACTGGGTCGACCACCTGGTGACCGAGCTTCGCATACCGCCGCTCGACTGCCGCCCAGCGTTCACTCGAGGGCTCGGTCACCACGACGCCCTCCTCGACCTCCAGGTTCCACACCACCACGCACATCACGGCGGCACCGCACGCCACGCCAGTCCTGAGCGCGAACTCGACCGCTCGATCGCTGCCCTTGCTTCCGTCAACGCCGACGACGATGCGCCGCGGAGCGGCGACCGTGGTTCCCGTCGGGACCACGACCACGGGACACTGCGCGTGCGCCACGACCGGTAGGGCGACCGAGCCCAGAAGGACGCGCTCGAGCTTCCCCCGTGCAGGCCCGCCGACGACCACCCGCAGTGCGCCCTCAGAAAGCCGGACCAGAGCCGCCGCTGCACGGCCCGTCGGCACACTCACCGCGATGTCGAGAGCGGGATGGCGAGCGCGCGCCCGCGCGGATGTGGCGTCCAGGAGCTGGCGCGCGTCCTCGCTGAGGCGTTCCGCCAGGCTCGGTGAGCCCGTGGCGAGTACCTCATAAGACGTCATCTGGCCCCCCGGGTCGATGGCGTTCACCAACCGCAGCGGAGCCCCCAGACGGTGCGCCTCGTCGGCGGCCCAGTCGGCGACAGGCCCGTCAGCCTCGGACCCGTCGATGCCAGCCACGACGGCGCCGGTGGCACCGAGGATCTCGGCGTCGCGTGCTGCCGACGCGCCGATGTCGACTTGCGCGCCCGATCTGTTGTCCGCCATGCCGTTCATCATCCTCTGGTGCCCGCACGCGCTGACGTCAGATCGCTCACAGAAGACGCCACCGGCGCACCAAGTCCACGGGAGTCTTGGGGTCTCGCCATGGCGACGTGGCCCCGGCGCGCACCGCACCGTTGACCCACGCCCGCTCCTGACCGGCCAGCTGCCGTAGAGAACAGCACCCCGCCGCGGTCGACGACGTACTTCACCGGCAGCACGGTGGGCCCTGCGTCGTCGTCCGCCACCGCGGCCAGCCGCTTGGACCTGGGGAGTGCGAGGCATTCCTCATCCGTGCGCTCCCGGACCTGGCGCAGCAGCGACTCCGCGGTGCCGTTGTACGTCATGTCCGCCCTGGGGTGGGACGGCAGTTCTGCTCGGTGTAGTGGCACGGCATGCAGAGGGGCGCCCTCGGGATGGTGTCGAGCCGGCTGGCCGGGAGCGGCTGCGAGCACTGGACGCATAGGCCATAGCGGCCCTGGTTCATGCGTTCCAAGGCGGCGTCGATCTCGCGCAGCGTGGCGAGGGCGGCCGTGCGGAGGGTCTGGTTCACGCTCTCGTGCCATGAGCTGAACGCAGGGTCGGCTTCCAGGGCTCTCAACTGCTCGACCCGGAACTGGCGTTCGTCGTGAAGGAGGCGTCGGCGCTCGGCGTGCTGCTCGTCCAGATCAGCGACGTGGTGGAGTGCGATGGTCGACATGGGACAGGCTCCTCGGGACCGACGTTTTGCTCTTGACTCAAGTGGCGACGCGTCGCCGCGTCGGTGGCTTCCACGCGCTTGCCATCCGGGTGCTCGGCAGCGAACGATGCTTCAAGCATCGGCCGCCCAGGGGTGAAATCACAGGCCTCTGCCCGGCCGACCTTGCGCACCGTTTGTTGCCGACGCCCGGCAACAAGCTCGCCGCAGTCGCCAGGTCCACGCCCGCGGCACACTGGTGACATGGCCCGTGCCCGGAAGTCAGCGTCCACCCCACCATCGACCAGCCCGCCCGCAGTCTCGGCGGTCTTTGAAAAGATGTCGAGCCGGATCATCCGAGATGGCGCGTCCTTGGACGACAAGGACTTCGAAGACATTCGAAGGGCAGGATCCGAGGCTGCCGAACAGGGACTGCCCGCACGGGGAGCGGTCGACCAGTACCTGGCATCCGCGGCACACGCCTGGAGCGCGATGCCACCCGCGCACCACAAGAATGCTCAGTCTGCGGCCCAGTCGCTGCTGGACGGGATACGAGCCGCTGTTCCGGTGCTCGTGGAGAGCTACCAGAAGGCGGGGCAGCAGCTGATCCGGCAGGAGGAAACAGTGCGCAGCGAATTCATCGACGACCTGCTGCGTGGCGACGCTGACGCCGCCGGCATCGTCCAGCGCGCCGAGCCCTTCGGGATCGACCTCACCGTGTCGCACCAGGTCGTCCTCGCTGGATCCCGGAGCGACGCCCTGGTCGAGGACCGCGACAAGACCATCCTCGAACGCCAGGTCATCGACAGGTATGGCGACCGCGACGTCCTGGTCACCACCAAAGGTGGGTACCTCATCGCCCTGGTCCCGGCAGGGACCGCCTCCACGGACGTCGACGAGCCCGCCCGGCTTCTGCATGCGGCGTTGAGCAGAACCTCGACCAGGAAGCCATGGCGCGTCGCCGTCGGACGCCCCTACCCGGGAGCCTACGGAGTGGCGCGATCCTACGAGCAAGCCCGCGAAGCGATCACCCTCGCCGAGCGGCTGCACCCCGACGACGACATGGTGCCGACGCGGGATCTGCTCATCTACCGCGTCCTCGGACGGGACAGGGTCGCGCTGGCTGACCTCGTCGAGACCGTCCTCACCCCCCTGACCCACGCCCGCGGCGGCGCCGCCCCACTGGTCGACACCCTCGAGGCCTACTTCGACGCCGGCGACGTGGCCACGCAAGCCGCCCGCCGCCTGCACGTCTCAGTCCGCACGGTCACCTATCGCTTGGCAAAGATCGCCGACCTCACCGGGTACGACGCGACGATCCCCGCTCAACGGCTGACTCTGCAGGCCTGCGTGGTCGGTGCCCGACTGCTGCCCTGGCCCGCAGACGCCACAGCGTCCACACGCTGACCCGATCACGGCCCTTCCGGCTGGTGATCCCGGTCAGGACGCCCAGATCGGCGGGCGCCGTCGGACCCTGGCGCTCGAGCCGCAAGCCCCAGTCCAGGTCTGACGCGAGCCACGCGGCGTCACCGTCGTGGTGCGCGGTGACCTTGGCGGCAAAGCCCCGCACGCCGCAGCCCATGCACCAGCACACCTACGAGGGCCCCGACCAGGATCTGAGCGCGTTCCTGGGCCCCATCGTCAGCGCCGGCTGGTCGTGCCCGAGCAACGCGAGGCTGACCTGGCGGCCTGCGGCGAGCGTCGCCGCTTGCCCTCGAACGCGCCCGAACTGGACACGGCCAACAACGTGAGCGCTCGGCACTTCCCCGAGCGATCGATCGGCGCGAGCGTACGGCTCGAGGCGCCTTGGCCAGCAGCCACTTGGGCGGAAGGCAGCGGGCTCCGACGGCGCCCTAAGTGGGCTGAGACGCGCTCACTCCTCGGCCCACCGGATGTGTGCGCTGATGCCCTCGACGCTGTGTCAGAGCCAAGTTGGACGGGTGTCGGGCGGCCGGCCCTCTCCCCCGGTATACCCTGACAGACAGGGACCGGCCGCCCCTCACAGCCCACCACTTCGGAGGACTCTTACCGTCCTGCCGTGCCTCCCCCTCCGCGTTCGTCGGCGAGGTATCGCGCCAGTTCGTCGGAGGCGACGCCGAACACCCAGGCCAGCAGAAAGACGTCATCGATATACCCACCCGCTCGAAAGTCCGGGACGAGGTCATCGGGGGTCACCAGGTAGTGAAGGCTCGCGACAACTAGTCGTTCCCGCGTTGCGACGCCTGCGCTGGGGGCGTCGTAGTTCTTCGGTCCGGCCGTATCGGAGCTGTCATCGTTCAAGGCGGCCGCATCGTGGATGCGGTTGGCCCGATCACGAAGAAGGCGGACAGCCGCGGCGACTCGGTCGGCTACCGCCGAGAGCGGCGGGCTTGTCTGGTCCAGTGTCTCGACCAGGTCTGCCAGTGCGCGAAGCTCGTCTGCGCTGTCGACGATGGTGTCTGAGCATTCTCGGGAGCGCAGAAAGGCGTTGCTTCGCAGGACTTTGGTGACCGTGGACGTCTGGGTACGAAACCGTGGCGTCCAGTTCTGCTCGGTCACAACAACTGCCTCCTCCCCTGAGATCGGTCCACCGCCATCGCCCAAAGCACTATGCCAGCCCGCGACCAGCTTCTGGCTGCGTGCAGCGGGAAGGAAACCACCGACCTGTCTCCCCCGATCCTGACGCACAGGGACAGGCCGACGATCGACGGTAAGACCTCGAGGATGACCGGCACTTCCAGGGCCGCCGCAGGCAGGTGGCACACAGGACACGGGCTGCCGGCTCGACCCCGGTCGGCGAGGGCCGAGCTGAACGAGGGCTTCCGCTTCGCGCGGTTAGAGGGTTTGCTGTCCCCATGGACAGCACGATGCAGCCGACCCCCCTGCTCGTCAGCCAGCTCCTGCGGTTCGGGACGACGCTGCACGCCGATCAGGAGGTCGTGACCTGGACCGCCGACGGCCCGCGCCGCGCCACCTACGCGGAGGTCGGGCGGCAGGCGGCCCAGCTGGCCCACGCCCTCCACGGCCTCGGCGTCGAGGATGACCACCGGGTCGCCACGTTCATGTGGAACAACGCCGAGCATTTCGTCACCTACCTCGCCGTGCCGTCCATGGGGGCGGTGCTCCACGCCCTGAACATCCGGCTGTTCCCCGAGCAGATCCTCTACGTCGCGAACCACGGCGGCTCGAAGGTCGTCATCGTCGACAACACCCTCGCGGCCCCGTTCGCCAAGCTGCTCCCCCATCTGCCCAAGATCCGCCACGTGGTCGTCAACGGCCCGGTCGACGACGACACCCGCGCCGCGCTCGCAGCGCCGGAGCACGTCGAGGCGGTGCACGAGTGGTCCACGCTGCTCGAGGGGCAGCCGACGACGTACGACTGGCCCGAGGACCTCGACGAGAACTCCGCCTCATCGATGTGCTACACCTCCGGGACCACCGGCAACCCCAAGGGCGTCTCGTACTCGCACCGCTCCAACTACCTCCACGCCGTGACGACTGCGATGACGGCCGACACCCGTCAGGGCGATCGGCTGCTCGTTGTCGTCCCGCTCTTCCACGCCAACGCGTGGGGCTTCCCCTACCTCGCGATGGCGGTGGGCGCCTCCCTCGTCATGCCGGACCGGTTCCTCCAGGCGGCCCCGCTCGCGACGATGATCGAGAGCGAGAAGGTCACCTACGGA
>JBBQNZ010000137.1:0-11270 GCA_038330415.1 Actinomycetales bacterium
GATCGGGCAAGACGGTCCAGTTTGGTCACGACGAGGGTGTCACCGGCACGGCAGGCGGCTAAGGCTTCTCGCAGCCCAGGTCGGTCACGGTTGGATCCGGTCAGCCCGTGGTCGACGTGCACGGCCTCAGGGTTCACGCCCAGGGCTGTGAGGGCTACGCGTTGGATGGCGAGGTCTTGGCCTGTGGTGGAGACACGGGCGTATCCGATGAGCATGCTCGACCGTAGCGATAGAGGGCCCTTGACCGGGCACCCTTCCGGGCGGCTCTTGCGGGACGTCGCCGAGGGCACGCACGGCCCGTTGTCATTTTCAGAAGTCGCCATCATTGGATGTCAGAAGTCCTCTTCATCGTTCCGCTGCACGGCGATTAGCGACCGGGTGACAGATGGAGACTCTGTCTGGCGGCAGCGCCGGGCGCGAACCCACGCACCGCCAACGATCGTCTCGGTCGACGATCGTCATCGCACGCCGCTCCGCTTCAACTGGGACTCGTCGGAAAGAGGCCTGAATCAAAGATCCGGGGAGTCATGCCTCCGCGACTGACCGAGGCAATCGCGTGGGTCGCGCCAAGAGTGGCCGCGACAGCAGTGCGGCAATCGCGGCGAAGGGACTCAGTTTGTTCCCGATTTGCATCGCATGTGGTGCGTGCGCACCCCTCAGATCGGATCGACTGCGAGGCCAGCACTGACGAGATGCCGGCGACCCCCTCACGGCGGCTCCATCTGATGTCAACGCTGACTGAAAATTGACCCCCCTGTGCCGACCGAAAGTTGACCCCCCTCGGCGGGGTTGGTTGGTTGGTTTCAGGTAGTGGCGGCCCGGGCCGCGGCCGGTGGTGGTCTGGTGCGGTGTGCTCGGGTGCGGTAGGACTCGCCGTCGAGGGAGATGACTTGTGCGTGGTGGACGAGGCGGTCGATGGTGGCTGCTGCGACGACGTCGTCGCCCAGGGTTTCGCCCCAGCGGGAGAAGGCCAGGTTCGAGGTGACGACCACGGATCCGCTTTCGTAGCGTGAGGCGATGAGCTGGAAGAACAGGGACGCGGCGGCGGTGTCGAAGGGCAGGTAGCCGACTTCGTCGATGACCAGCAGGCGGTAGCGGTTGAGCTTGCGCAGTTCACGCTCGAGGGTGCCGTGGGCGTGCGCGGCGGCGAGGCGCTCGATCCAGCGGGTCGCGGAGTCGAACGCGACGGGGTAGGCCGCTTCGGCTGCTTTGATCGCCAGCGCGATGGCCAGGTGGGTTTTGCCGGTTCCGGGCGGTCCGAGCAGGACTACGTTCTCGCGTTTGGCGATGAACGTGGTGGTGGCCAGGTGCGCGACCACGTCCCGCACTTGGGTGGGGACGTGCTCGAAGGTGAAGTCCTCGATCGTCTTGACCGCGGGCAGGTGCGCGGCGGCGATCCGCATCCTGGTGCCGTTCGCGGCCCGTGAGGCGACCTGGCGGCCCAGGACCGCTGCCAGGTACTCCTCGTGTGACCAGCCGTCCTGGCGGGCCTGGTCGCCGAGCGCGGCGAAGGTCGCGCTGATCACCGGCGTCTTGAGCTCGCGGGACAAGAACGCGACCTCGCCGATGATGTCCTTGGGCCCGCCGATGCCGGCAAGGGTGGGGCCGCTCATGCCCGGACCTCCAGCCGCGCCGGCGCTACCTCGGCGGGAGCGTCGGCGACGGTCGGGGTCAGGCCGAACAGGTCGTCGTAGTCACGCAGCTCCCGAACCCCCACGTGGGCGCCCACCCCGGCGGGGTGTGCGGTGGGGCCGCGCATGCCCGCGGTGCGGGCCTTGAACGCGGTGCGTAACCCCGCGGCGGTGGCCACGTGCGCAGGGTCGGTGATCGTCTGGTGCGTGGACCAGCACCGGGCGTGGGAGCCCACGGTGGCCCCGGCGCAGCGGATCGTGACCCGCTCCAGGTCGGCGTGGACGTCCACGAACCGGCCGATCGCGTTCGGGTCCACCGAGTAGTCGTTGCCCACGATCCGCACGTAGTAGTCGCGCCCCAACCGGACCCGTTCGGTGGTGCCCAAGCTCGGCGCGATCGGCGGCAGCACTCCCATCGCCGCGACGTCAGCGGCGACCCGGACCCCGGGCTGTTCGCCGGTGCGGCGCAGCACCCGGGCGTTCGCGCCCGGCAGCCAGTCCGCGAGCTGGGTGTTGAAGTGGCCGGGTGAGTCGAACTCGCGACCGGGCATGAACGATGTCTCCGCGAACCCGTTGGCCCGCTCCACCACCCCCTTGGCCTCCGGGTCACGGGCCGCGGTCTGATAGATCCGCGTCCCCAGCGTGCCCGCGAACGACCTCGCACCCAACGTCAACCGGTGATGCTGCCCGATCCCGGACTCGTTGTCCCACACCAGCATCTTGGGCACCCCACCAAGACCATGCAGCAGCTGCCACATCCCCGCGACCAGGTCACCAGTCTTCCTCGAGGGCAGCAGCAACGCCATGATGAACCCCGAGAACGCCGCGACCATCGTCAGCACCGGCAGGTCCGCGGCCGGGCGGCCACCCACCCAGCCCGGCCTGCTCGACGCGCCACCACCATCGACGGGGATGACCTTGCCCGGGAACCACAGGTCGCACTGCACGATCTCACCCGCGACGTACACCGTGCGGTCAGCCGGATCGCTCGGCGCGTACAACGGGCGCAGCTCGGCCACCCGCGCCCGCAGCACCGAGGAGGAGTTGCTCCACCCCACCCGCTGCGCGATCACCGAGGCAGGCATCGTCGGGAACTGCCCCAACAGCTCCCGGATCCTGGGCTCGTACCCATCAACCAGCGACCCCACCGGCGCACGCTCGTACCTCGGTGGCGCATCACAGGCCAACGCCGCACGCACCGTGTTCCGCGCCAGCCCCGTCCTGCGCACGATCGCCTTGATACTCAACTTCTCCGACCTGTGCAGCCGTCGAATCTCAGCCCAGTCCTCAGTCATGATCACTCCCTCACTGTGCCGAGGGGGTCAACATTCAATCGGCACCAGAGGGTCAGGATTCACCCGGCGCTGACATCTGACGTAGGTCGGATGACGAGCCCCCGCTGGATGGCGCAGCTGGCCTGGGGTCGGAATGGTGACACACGGTCAACCCGGTCTTCCGCTTTCGGCAATACTGCTGCTTGATTGGGCAGCGGATCCGTTCGCTCCCCCGTCTTCAACCACCTTCTCGTGGGCCTGTCGGTATCTGGAACTGAGGAACTTCTCGTCGCAGGAGATGACATGGCGCGCGAGGACAGCCACCGGACTCGACGTTCCCGAGACTCTCTCGGTGATGCCGCGCTCACGTGTGGCGTGGTCGCCATGGTCTTCGTGTTCGTCCCGATCATGGGTGACTTCGTCGCGGTGCCCGCAGCACTGGCTGCCATGAGTCTGTGTCTCATCGGCGTCGTCCGAGAGGATCGAGGGGGCGCGACCAACTCGGGCAAGGCGATGGCAGGCGGGCTGCTCGGGCTGATCGCCGCCTTCATCATGTTCGTGACCATCTCGGCCACGGGGACGTTCGGATAGACCGCCCGGACCTCTCACACTCAGCTTCCCCTCGGGCCGGGTCAGGGGTTCCGTGTCTTGGCTCGGTGACGTGAAAGTCGAGCTCAGTGACGACGGACTAGGCAGCCGGCTTCGTCAGATCGGTGACCTGCGGATCTCCTACGACCTGGCAGGCAGCCGCCCCAAGGCGCTCGGGCATCTCGATCTCGATGACGACATGGCAGGAAACCGCCTTCGTCATGTCGCAGAGTGAGGATCGAGTACGACAAGATGGGCAACCGACCAGTGCGGTTCGGCGACCTCGAACTCGAGTACGACCGCCTCGGGAACCGACTCATCCGCATCGGGAGCTGGGACATCGAGTACGACATGGCCGGCAGCCGGGTTCGACGGATCGGCGGCGCCAGGGTCGACTACGACAGGTTGGGCACCCGCCCCCGATACCTTCAGACTGGCGGTGAGTCGCACCTCGATGAGCAGATGTGCGTGGTCGTCTTCCTGGTCTTGGTCGCGTTCAACCGCGATGACTGAGAGGTGGACGGCGGACGCGTTCAGCGCTGTCACCCGGCGCAGTGACTCATGATGCCTGTTCGCTCACGTTTTGATTCGGGGACGATACGTCGGGTCAGAAGCCGGTGGCGGAACGATTGCGGTTCAGAGCAACCGAGGATGCCGCGTCAGCTATTTTGCGATCACGCCGCCACTGGCGAGTGTCGCCGAGGCCACCCAGCCTGTACCACCAGGATCCGAGGCACCAGAGCGTCGTCGTGAGGATTGCGCCTCCGAGGAGAACCGCGCCCCCTAGGAGGAACCCCAGCAGGGGTAGGCCGTAGGCGAAGGCAGTGGCTGAACCTGCTAGGCAGATCGTTGAGATCAGGTAGGAGAATTGTCGCGGCTTTGGGGTGGGTGGGAGCGGGGCGCCACCAAATAGATGGCGCACCCCGTTGTTGTAGATGAGGTCGATCACCATGCCGCGCGGCACGAGTGCCCCACTGAGTGCGACGAGCGCCATCGACCCCAACCAGAGGGGCGACTGCAGAATGAGCCCGACCGCGACGAGAGTTGTCGCGACGGCGGGGGTGAAGCGTAGGGGCACTGCGTATCGCGATTTGGCGTCGGCATCAAGCTCTCCAAAGCCCTGCATATCCAGGTTGGCGCTGGTGGTGGTACTACAGGTTGTCATCATCCAGATCCTCTCCGTGCACCGCGACCGATCTTCGTGGATCACACCCGCCTTCCCGCATGACGCGGGCCGATTCGAATGGTCGTCACATGGCTGCATCAATCTCAAGTGTCGCGTGCGGTTGTGCTCATCAGGGCGAGGAACGACGCAGATCTGACGAAGATTTGGATCGCGAGGGCCACGACCCGGGTCGTGGGCCGCGGTAGAGCTGCCTTGCACCCGGTCCGCGTGCCATACCCCGGGGGGCTTCACCCAATCTTCATGGAAGCCCTCGGGGACCCTTCGTGCAGCTGGTCCATGCTGGACAGTGATGCGGCATAGGGCCACAGGGCCGGCCGCACAACCGGAAAATGAAGCGAGGCGGCGCCACGCAACGCCGGCCTCAGGAATGGAGATCGACATGATGGGTTGGTATGGACACGGCGCATGGGGCGCCGGAAGCTGGATCGGGATGGGCCTGGGCATGATCGTGTTCTGGGGCCTGGTCATCTTCGCCATCGTGGCCTTGCTGCGCTGGAGCAGCCAACCGCGCCAGCGCGACGGCTCCACACAAGTCCTGGCTGCCGACGCGTCCGGCGCGCTGCAGACCTTGGACGAGCGGTTCGCGCGCGGCGACCTCACCGAGGTGGAGTACCGGCACACCCGCGAGACCCTCCTCGCCCGGTGACCCCGATGGGTACCTACGTTCGGGTACGTCCGCTGCAGGCGGTAGGCGTCGAACGCACGAACGGCTACCGCGTCGGGGTGCCCGCCACGGTGTTCCAGGGCGGCGGTCAGCACCCTCGCATCGGTGAACTGAAGTTAAGGGCATCGCGAGCCACGCTCCGGGACCCGTGACGTGGGATCTCGCCTGTCGGAAAGGTCAGAAACAGCACCAACCAAGGAGGACTCATGACGCACGCAAGCAGGTCTCCGCTGGAGCGAAAGCCCCGCGATCGGGAGAGGCCCCCACAGATGGTGCCCACGCCGGTGCCCGGTGAAGTCGACCTGGTTGCGGTTGACACGACCTGGGGCCAGATCCAGCCCATGGAACCGGCCCCAGGTGTTCGGGCGATCGGTGAGAAGGAGCTGCTGGAGTTCGTTGCCGGTGGGACGCCGCTGGTCGATGGGCGCACCCGTGACTTCTACGAGGAGGCCACCCTGCCGGGGGCCAGGAGCATCCCCTTCCACGACGCGGTCGCCAGGCGCGACGAACTCCAGGACATGGAACAGGTGATCCTCTTCTGCAACGGCCCGCAGTGCCCACAGTCACCCACCGCGATCCGGGAGCTGGTCGAGGTGGGCTTTCCTGCCAGCAGGATCCGCTACTACCGCGGAGGGATGCACGACTGGGTGACGCTCGGTCTGCCCACCGAGCCGGGCCGGGAGCCTGCCTGAGCGGCGGTCGAGTTCGAGTTCACCAACAAGGGTGGACCTCCGGCCGGTGATGACAGCGGCGCGATAGTGCCCGCTCACCCGCGCGGGCCGGAGCCCCCTTCGAGCCCGACTCGGGTTCTGGTGGTGCGGCTCATGATGGTTCCCTGAAGAAGAGCCCGCCGCCTGCTTGACCAGGGGGTGAACCGCGCCGAGGATGCCACACTCGATGGTGGTTCCGGTGGCGTGCGCACGTCAGGAGCAGACACCGACCCGCGACCCTGAGGAGGCCCAAGCGTGGACGCCCACACTTCGAAGACCGCGTCGAATGACCCGACCAATGCGTACGTCAAGCCTCGCAGGCTTGTCCGCCTGGGTCAGGCACTTATGGCCGTCGCGGCTCTGGTGGCGGCGGTTCATCTGGCCCAGCACCTGGCAAGTTCCCCGTCAGGCGTGACGGACCTCGTAGCCGGGTACCCCGCCGCGGGCGTGGTGTTCATCGTCGGGGCGGTCCTGGCTGGCCGGGCCGAACCACGGTCGCGATGACCCGTGCCCACGCACACGGTCCTTCCCACACTGGCCGCCGTCCTCGGAGGTCTCACCGTGCTCGCCAGCTTGAGGTACCGCCTGCCCCGGGAGCTCTGGCTCCCGACGAGGGGTATCGGCCTGGCGGCCCTGCTCATCCCCTCGTGGAACCAGCACTACGCACGCAACCTCGCCGACCTCTCACTACTGGCCGTCTTGACGGCGTGCTCCTTCGTCGCCGTGGCATTCGCCTCCCGCTCCCGGGTCGCCCACTTGTCCCCGTGGTGGCGGTTGCGGATCGACGACGAGGGACATCGGCTCAGGCGACTGCACGAACGTTGAGCGCAGCGTTGCCCTACCCGGCAGGCGCATCGATCGGCCGGCACATGGGCGAGCCGGCCGGAGTACACCGGCGCTCGTCCCCAGATGAGCGCGAAGACCCCCACCAACACCAAGCCCGGATACTCGAGGTCGATCGACGTCGTCCAGGACCGCCGGGCGACGCCGGCCTGCTCTGCAGGGAGCTGGAAGGGGAGGAGCACGCTCGCAGTCCTCGACCTGATCCAGGACCGGCTCGAATC
This sequence comes from Actinomycetales bacterium, assembly GCA_038330415.1. Taxonomy (GTDB): domain Bacteria; phylum Actinomycetota; class Actinomycetes; order Actinomycetales; family Dermatophilaceae; genus Fodinibacter. Next base: position 7,118 of record JBBQNZ010000137.1, read on the forward strand.
CAACGACCCCGCCCATGATCGGGCGCAGCGGCAGGACCGCGACCCTAGGCACGGGGTCCTCCACCGGCACCGTCGACCCTCCACTCTTGGCGTACATCAAGGCGCGAATCCGGTGACCGTGGTCCTCACACTCATCGGTGCCACGGTGGTTTTCGCCATCCTCCGGGACATCTTCCACACGCTGTGGCACCCGAGCGGCTTCGGCGGGCTCTCCCGGAGCGTCTTCCGGGCGGTGTGGCGACTGTCCCGGACGCCGGGGCTGCGCCGGCACGGACCCGACCTGGCCGGCCCGATCGCTCTCGTGGCCGTGGTCGTGGTGTGGACCGGTTCGGTCATCGTCGGTTTCGCCCTGGTGTACCTGCCCCTGCTGTCGCACGCCTTCCGCAGCGGGCACCCCGGGGCGCCCGCTGCCGACCCTGGGACCGCGCTGTACGTGTCGGCGGTGGCGGTCAGCACCCTGGGACTGGGAGACATCGTGCCGACCTCGGGGTTGATGAGAGTCGTTGTGCCGTTCGAGGCCTTGGTGGGTTTCCTCCTGCTCACGGCGGCGATCTCCTGGGTGCTCCAGCTGTATCCCGCGTTGAGTCGTCGCCGGGTGCTCGCGCGCAACCTCACGGCGCTGCGGGCCACCGGCTTCGAGGACCGACTTACCGCCACGGTCGACCCCTCCGACATCGTCGTGCTGGACGACCTGAGAGCCCAGGTGGCGGCGGCCGAGGTGGACCTCGTGCAGTACGCGGAGTCCTACTACTTCCGCGAACGAGATGCCGAGCTCTCCCTGGCAGCCATGCTGCCGTACGCCGAGACGTTGGTCGGCGCCGCGGAGGGTTCCCAGGCCGCAGCCTGCCGTGCAGCCGCCCGTCGGCTGCGCTGGGGCCTGGACCGCCTGTGCGATGCGCTACGAGCGCACGTCGGCGGGACCACCGACCTCGCAGTGCCGGCCGCGTACGCAAGAGACCACCGGCACACCCCAAGTGAGTGACCGGGCCAGAGGGATGAGCCGTGATGGGCATTCTCGCCGTGACGGGCCCCAGATCGGGCCCGTAGCGTGTCTGCCCCGGGCTTCATCGCTTCTTGACCGTTGTCATCCGCGACCTCAACGTCGGAGGGACAGGCTGATGGGTGAGTCACCGCTCAGACAAGGAGACCACCCACGTGATCCGCTCCCTCGCGAGTCCTGCCGCTGGAGTCTCGGTCGGCGCCGGCTTCGGCGGGATCCGAGGATGGGTGGCGGCCGCCGCCGTGGTAGTGGTGCTCTCCGCACTCGCCTGGTGGGTCGCCAGCAGGAGGCAGCGATGAGCAGTGTCGCCAGCGCAGACGCACCCGCAACGACGGAGGCGCCGGCAGAGCCGAACGGCGCCCCAGGGGCCGATCGATGAACGACCCGGGCAGTGCCCTGACCTGGCTCTGGCCCGCCGTCCTCGTGTTGGGCATTGCGGTGATGCTCGTTGGCCTGCTCCTCCTGTGGCGGACCCGGAGCGCGGCACCACATCGCCCGGGTGCCGCGGCGGCCAGTGCGGCGCCGGACACGGCGCAGAGCGTGTTGAGCGGGCGCCTGGCTCGCGGCGAGATCGACGACACAGAGTACCGACAGCGCAGGAGAGTGCTCGATGAACGGTGAGATGAGTCGGCGCCAGGCCCTGGCGGTGACCGGGCTCGGTGCCGCGGCGACGATCGTGGGCGCTACCGGGACGTGGCGCACCCTGGGGTCCTCCGGGACGGCCGCGGCCGCGGCCGCGGAGGCCCTGCGCGAGCCCGAGGTCCTCCGCAGCGCAGGGGGGGTCTTGGACGTCACCCTGCGAGCTGCGCCCGGAGTGACCATCGCCGGCCGGGCCACGCGTGCGCTGGGCTACAACGGCACCAGCCCCGGACCGACGCTGTCGGTCCGCCCGGGTGACGTGCTGCGGGTGCGCCTGCAGAACGACCTCGCCACCGCGACCAACCTGCACACCCACGGCTTGCACGTCTCCCCGGAAGGGAACAGCGACAACGTCTTCCGCTCCATCGGACCGGGAGAGGCCGCCGACTACGAGTATGAGATCCGCGGCGACCACCCCACCGGCACGTTCTGGTATCACCCCCACCAGCACGGCACCGTCGCCGACCAGGTCTTCGGCGGCCTGTTCGGGGCCCTGCTCGTCACCAGAGCGGACGAACCCCCGGTTGGCCGCGACCGCGTCCTCGTCGTCGCGGACACCACCCTCACCGGTTCGGGGGAGGTCGCCAGGGTGAGCCACGACGACGCCATGCTCGGACGGGAGGGCAAGCTGCTCCTCGTCAACGGTCAGGCGCAACCCCGCATTGAGGTCACCGCTGGCACCATCGAGCGGTGGCGTGTGGTCAACACGTGCGTCTCGCGCTTCCTCGACCTCCGCCTCGACGGCCACACGTGGGGTCTGCTCGGTTACGACGGACAGGCCCTGCACGACCCCACCGACCGGGAGTCGGTGCTCCTGGCCCCCGGCAACCGGGTCGACCTCCTCGTCCGTGCCGGTGACACCGGCACCTTCGCGCTACGAACGCTCGGGCACGACCGCGGCGGGATGGCGATGATGAGCGGCTCCGCCGCGTCACCCGAAGCCACCCTCGCGTCGGTCTCGGTCACGGGCTCCTCAGGCGGACCCGCGAACCTCGCGTGGTCCTCCCCCGGCGCAGCCGCGCAGGACCTGCGGTCCGCGCCGGTGGACCGGAGCCGCTCGATCAGCATGACCGGCGGAATGGGCATGGGGATGGGAGGGATGGAGTTCGGCTTCGACGGGCGGACCTTCGACCCAATGCGTGTCGACCAGCGGCTGACCCTGGGCACCGTGGAGGAGTGGACCATCACGAACGAGACGATGATGGACCACCCGTTCCACCTCCACGTGTGGCCGATGCAGCTGGTCTCCGCCCCGGGCAGCGACCCAGCCGGCCCTCCGGACTGGCGCGACGTGGTCATCGTCCCGGCCCACGGTCAAGTCATCGTCCGCGTGCCGGTCCGCGACCTCGGCGGCCGCACCGTCTACCACTGCCACATCCTGGACCATGAGGACCTCGGGATGATGGGCGTCGTCGACGCGCGCTGAGCGCCAAGGATCTTGACCACCGCCATGGCGCGTTGGCTGGCCTCGACCGCCTTGTTGCCTGCAACAAGTACGACGAACGCAACCGTGAGGACAGCGACCCCCAAGGCGGGCATCCAGAAGGAAACGGGCTGCAGGCCGACGATCTGTAGCACGACGATCTGTAGCACGACGATCCGAACGTACGAGCAACCAGGCTCTCGCTGATCACCATCGAGACATACATGAGGATCGCGAACACCCCTGTTGTCGTGCCGGGACCGTATTGCTCTCGAAGGAATACCGCGATGCCTCCCGAAGACGGGAAGGCATCGGAGAGCTTCACATACGAGTACGCGCTGAACCCAACAACGATAGCGGCGGCGGTGAACTCCATCGGGAACAGGTCCCCGGCGAGACGGGCGGTCTGGCCGGGTAAGGGCGAAGATCTCGGCTCCGATCATGACACCAGTACCGAGCGCTACCGCCCCCGACAGACTCAGACTGCCCGCAACGTCCTCGGGGGCCAGGTCGCCGCTCGCCGGGGCGTTGGGGGACTGTCTTTCATGCCAACCCTTTGGAGGAGGACCAGCGCGGCCCTCGGATATGCGAGTCGCGCGATCTGACCGGCCGAGCTCGGCGCTGTAGGCGTGGTCCCGGACAGTTTCCGCGGCGCACGATGGGGGACGGAACTTCGGTTCAGTCACATCATTTCGCCGGTCAGATGGTCGGGGGATTGCCTGATGAGAGGGGATACATGAACGCCAAACGCGGGTACGCGTAGCCTGGACCCCAGTATGGCGTGTGCCCGTAATGGCTGTAGATGCTGGCGTGATATGGCCGGTCATCGACGAGGTCTGGGGTGTAGCCGGGAACCGACGCGACCCGTTCGCGGGACTGGTTGATGAAGACCTCGTGCTCGGTGATCGTGGTGACGGCATCGACGGGTATCAGGGTCTTCGTGCTGCCGAAGCCTCAGACCTCCGGAAGTAGCGTCGTGCTCGCGGCTCCTACCTGCGGAAACATGATCGATAGCTCCGTCGCAAACTCGTTGAGTTCCCGACTCACGTACTCGTCGGTAACATCAAGTTCCTTCGGCCACAGAGCTCCCG
>JBBQNZ010000138.1:0-11242 GCA_038330415.1 Actinomycetales bacterium
TGGCGCCGGTGATCGGGTCGCTGTCACTGAACGCGACCAGGAACGGCAGCTCGCTGGCCGACAGCACCTCCCACGCGGCGCGGTTGGCCCGCGCTCGCGGGGTCGTCAGGGCGGGTGGGCACCAGTGCGGGCGAGGCTCGGGCGCCCGCTTTGGTGCGCTCCCCGGGGAAGGGCGCGTCGTAGGCCCCGCGGACCTCGACGGCCATCGGGTGCACGCGGCCAGCGGCGACCAGGCGCCCGATGTCGAGCACCTCGGATTCTTCTACGGCGCGCCGGAACTGCCACCAGAGCTCCGGCATGTCGACGTCGCCGTTCGGAAGCCCGGTGTTGGCCGCGACCACCCCGGCGAAGCGATCCGGATGCTCTGCGACCAGGCGCAGCCCGATCAGTCCACCCCAGTCCTGGCCGACCAGGGTGACCTCGCGCAGGTGGAGGTGGTCAAAGACCAGCTCGCGGGTCCACTCGACCATCTGGGCGTAGGAGTAGTCCACCCGGCGGACCGGTTTGTCGGAGCGGCTGAAGCCGACCAGGTCGGGCAGCACACAGCGGATGCCGCTCTCGCTGAGCGCCCGGACCACGTGCCGGTAGAGGAACGACCACGAAAGCTCACCCGTGCAACAACAGTGCTACCGGTCCCGCCTCGACATAGGACTTGCGGAGGGTGCCGCCGTCTGGGTCAGCGACCTGCGCATAGACCGGCTCCCCCGGGGGAAGTCAGGCACCTGGTCGAAGGCGGCGTCCGGGGGCCGATGTGCCGCACCTCAAAAGGTCGGTGGCACGAAGGGATCGCACGGAGCCCAAGTCGTCGGGAGCTGAGCCCCCGGATGAGTCCGGCTCTTCCGCACGAACGGCGGCAGCCTCGATGTGGCGCTGGCCACTGACGGACAAGCCGAGGTTCAGCCGCATCGTGCGAAGGTCCCCACAGCAGCCCTTCACCGCGTGATTCCGGACAAAGCCCCCTCGGCCCCCGATCCTGATCCGGCGGTGTGACGCACCGCTTGGCGCCGAAGTGCCGCAAGTGCGGTGCCGGCCGGACGGAGGCTTCAGTGGATGGCCGTACTCAGCTGGGGCTCCCGACACCACCGGTACACTCGCCACCCGGTTCGGGCGCGGTCGAGGCGCCCCCGGCGAAGGCGCCGACGAACTCGGCCAGTCGGGGGTCGGAGACGTCGTCGAGGACGACCTGCCGGCCCCAGGCGCTGGCCACCACGGGGCCGGGCAGCCCGGTGAAGGGGCTGGCCAGGACGTAGTCCTTGCCAGCGAGCTCGCGTCGCAGGGTGTCGCGGCCGGCCGCGTCGAGGTCGGAACCGTACGTCACCCACACGGCACCGTGCTCGAGGGAGTGGACGGCGTTCTCGCTGGCCACCTCCTTGCCGTACCACCCGCAGTTCTGCCAGACCGGAGCGTGGGCGCCACCGACCGGTGGGGTCTGCTCGTACGTGAGCGTGCCGTCGGCGTGGTCGCGCGAGAGGTCTGTGTAGGTCTTCAGGCCGGCGATCGACGCTCCAGACGCGGACGGCGAAGCGGAGGGCGGGGCTGCCGCGACCGCCCAGATCACACCGGCGGTGATGGCGGCGACCGCGGCTACGGCGACACCGAAGATGGCGACTCGGGAACGCCGTTGCAATCGTGACTGGTCGGTCCGCAGCTGCTCGAGCCGCTGGCGGCGATCGCCGGTCTTGCTGCTCATGTGCTGCTCCCTACGGGTGAGCGGGGGTGTCGTATCAGGCTCATCGTCCGAGGCGAAGGAAGACCCGCGAAAACCATGACGGTTTGATGAGGATTTCCCGCGGCGCGTCGGGGGTGGACGGGCTGACTGCACCGCTACTCCGCGGCACGGGGACTTCATCACTTCTTGATCATTGGCTTCGGGAACTCAACCTGGGGCCAAGAGGCTTGGCGCGTCATCCGACGACAACACAGGGCACGACCTGCATGACTGCCTCGCTCACGGGCCTACCCGCCAGCTCCAACGGCCCCGGCATCGGCGGGGTCGGCGGCTGGGCCGCCGCCATCCTCGCCGTGGCCGTCCGGGGCGCCCTCACATGGTGGGTCTCTCGCCGGAGGCGGCGGTGACCGGGTCGGACTCGGTCACCCTTGTACCCCCGTAGGTATCGTTCCCGGATGCCGGGACTTGGGGTGACCACCGTGCAGCCCGAGGGCGCCGGCCTCGCCTCGGCGTTGGAACGCTGGGCCGACGAGGCCGCCGGGAGTCGGTCGGGGACCGCCCATTGGTTGCGCGCGCACTAGCTCGCGCCAGCCTCGCCGCACAGCGCGCTGGCTCAGGCGTGATCGTGCCCGGCGGAACCCGGTGGCGCTGCGGATGACGGACACCATCGCGCTCGTGGGCACCAAGGCGATGCTTGTGTCCGCGCCCCGGCCACATCGGTCGGTGGCCGTCGCTGTGGCCGTCGCTGTGGCCGTCCTGATTATCGTGAGCGCGGTTGGCGCTGTCCTCACCGGTCAGCACACCGAGCAACTCCTCGAGATGGCGCGGCCCACGTGACCCCGCCGGGCTCGCGACCGGCGCACCGCCGGGGTCCTGGCCCCGGGGCCTGAGTGCCCCAGACGTGCGCCCAGTGGCCGGTTCCGGGGGAGTTGTCGGATCGGGCGGGGTCGAGCACGCCGCTATCAGCCCGACGGATCACGCCCCCCGTGCAGGCCGAGCGGTTGCGGTTGGGGGAACGCGCACGCATGGTCAGCCGAGCATCTCCTTCATCGTGGCGATCTCCTTCTGCTGTCCTTCGATGATGGCCGTCGCCATCTCTTTGACCCCAGCGTGGGCGGTGGTCGCCAGCACGTCCTGGGCCATGGTCACGGCCCCCTGGTGGTGGGCGATCATCCCTGTCAGCCACATGCGGTCGAACTCAGATCCGCTGGCATCCTTGAGCGAACTCATGTCCTGATCGCTCATCATCCCGCCGGACCCGTGGCCCATGGGGCCTGAGCTCTCCGAGGCGCCCCACTGACCCAGCCACACCTCCATCAGCTTGATCTCGGGGTCCTGCGCCGCCTTGATCTGCGTAGCCAGCGCCTTGATGTCCGCTGAGGCCGAGTCGTTCCGCAGGGCGAGGTCGGCCATCTCGACGGCCTGCTCGTGGTGCGGGATCATCATCTGGGCGAACTCCACGTCCCCCGTCGAGCCCGTCCGGGTGCCGCCAGGCATGGATGCGGAGGTGTTGCCGGAACCGGACATCATCGAGCCGGACGTGGAGTCGTCGCTCGATCCGCAGGCGCTGAGCACGAGGACGGCGGCGGCGGCCGGGATGGCGAGTCGAGAGGTCATACGCACGCGAGGATCTCCTTGGAGGATCTTGGGACACGAAGGCTCACCCTTCCCGCGAGTCGTGGACGTCACTTGGTGGTTCCGTGAAGGTTCGATGAAGCCGTCGGAGTGGCGAGTGGCTCGGCCTGTGGGAGCCGGAGCCGTTTGAGCATGAGGGCGTTGACAGCGACGATGACGTTTCGAGTCTGTGGAACAGATGACCCGCCCGGCTAGACGGGATGGAGTGACTGCTCGGGTTGGCTGAGTGGTCGCGGGCGTGGTTCTCGCTCAGACAGATTCGTGGGGCGCCAGCCGAGCCCTCCGCGAGCGACGACGCCTGACAACCACCGCCACAGGACTCCCGCGGTTCCGCCGGGCCTAGGTGACGTCGAGTTCCTGCCACATGCCGTCGGCGTAGTGGTTGGCTTCGTTGCAGGCCAGTTCGTAGCGACCCGCCGGCAGGGACAGGGTGACCCAGCCGGTGCTGCCCGCCGTGATGCCGTCTCCGGTGCCGGCTCCGCATGAGGTGGATGCCTCACCGAGGCGACCGGTCTCGTCGACCGTCCCGTCGGCTCCCGGCGTCCGGCCTCCCGCCTGCTGACCATCGGCCAGTGGCAGGATGACGAGCTCGTGGGTGCGCGAACCCGTGTTCGTCACGGCGAAGTTGACCTGCCCGGTCGGGGCGCTACCGGTGTTGGTACGCAGCCGCATCGGGATGCCGCGGGGGGCGGTGTCGCCCATCATGCGGGACATCCCCATGTCGGCGACCGTGACGGCGACGGTGGTCCCGGGCAGGGTCGTCGGGGCCGCGCACCTCGCAGCCGACCTGCCGGGTGCGCCGCCCACCGGTCCGCCGCCGCCCATCATCGCGATGCCTGGTCGGGTGCTCGCGGCCCTCATGCCCTGCGTGGCCGAATTCGACACAACGTAGGCTGCGACGGCGGTCATCGAGCCGACCAGGACGAGGACCGACGCGCCCAGCGCGACCCCGTACGCGAGCCTGGAGTTGCTCACGAGGACGCCTTCGCGTGTGCGGGGCGCCACTGCGCTGTGCTGGCGCCCGCGTCCACGTTGGCCGGACCGCGGCCCTTGAACCTGCGCAGGCGCAGGCTGTTGGTCACGACGAACACCGACGAGAACGCCATCGCGGCACCGGCGACGATCGGGTTGAGCCGGCCGGACATCGCGAGCGGGATCGCGGCGACGTTGTAGGCGAAGGCCCAGAACAGGTTGCCCTTGATGGTGCGCAGGGTGCGCCGCGACAACGACACCGCGTCACCCGCTGCCCGCAGGTCACCGGAGACCAGGGTGAGGTCGCTGGCCTCGATCGCGACGTCGGTGCCGGTACCCATCGCGATGCCGAGGTCGGCCTGGGCGAGCGCAGCCGCGTCGTTGACTCCGTCACCGACCATGGCGACGACCCGTCCGGACTCCTGGAGCCGCTTGATGACGTCGACCTTGTCCCAGGGAAGGACCTCGGCCTCGACGTCGGTGATCCCGACGGTCGCGGCGACTGCCTGCGCGGCGCGGCGGTTGTCGCCGGTGAGCAGCACCGGTGTCAGCCCGAGGCCGCGCAGCTCGGCGATGGCCTGGGTGCTGGTCGCCTTGACCGTGTCAGCGACGACGACGACGCCGCGGGCCTGCCCGTCCCAGCCGACGACGACAGCGGTCTGGCCGGCCGACTCCGCAGCATCCAACGCCGCGCGCAGCTCGGCCGGCAGGGTGATCGCCCAGTCGGACGCGAGCCAGGAGGCTCGGCCGGCCACGACGGCCGCACCGTCGACGACCCCCTGGACGCCGCGGCCGTGGGTGGAGCCGAAGGCCTCGACCGCGGGCAGGTCGCCGACCCGGTCACGGGCCCCGGCGGCGATCGCGGCACCCACCGGGTGCTCGGAGGCGTCCTCGATCGCGCCGGCCTTGCGGAGCAGGTCGGCGACGTCGACCCCGCTGGCGGGGTGGGCGTCGACCAGGGTCATCCGGCCGGTGGTCACGGTCCCGGTCTTGTCGAGCACGATCGTGTCGACCCGGCGGGTCGACTCGAGGATCTGTGGGCCCTTGATCAGGATGCCGAGCTGCGCGGCGCGACCGGTGCCGACCAGCAGCGCGGTCGGCGTCGCCAGCCCGAGTGCGCAGGGGCAGGCGATGATCAGGACGGACACCGCGGCGGTGAAGGCGAACTGCGGGTCCGCGCCGGTGAGCAGCCAGTAGGCCAGCGTGAGCAGCGACAGGCTGACCACGACCGGGACGAACACCGCCGACACCCGGTCGGCCAGGCGCTGCACCGGGGCCTTGCCGGACTGGGCGTCGGAGACGAGCTTGGCCATCTGGGCGAGCTGGGTGTCGGCGCCGACCCGGGTGGCCCGCACGACGAGCCGTCCGCCGACGTTGACGGTCGCGCCGACGACGTCGTCGCCGGGGCCGACCTCGACCGGGACGGACTCGCCGGTGAGCATGGAAGTGTCGACCGCGGACGCACCGTCGACGATGGTGCCGTCGGTGGCGATCTTCTCGCCGGGGCGGACGACGAAGGTGTCGCCGACGGCAAGCTGGCTGGTCGGGATGCGTGTCTCGACGCCGTCGCGCAGGACGGCGACGTCCTTGGCGCCCATGTTCATCAGGGCGCGCAGTGCGGCGCCGGACTGGGTCTTGGCGCGGGCCTCGAGGTAGCGGCCGGCGAGGATGAACACGGTGACCGCGGAGGCGACCTCGAGGTAGATGTGCGCGCCCGCCTCGGCCTGGGAGGGGAACAGCTCGAATCCCATCGTGGCGCCGGGCATCCCGGCGTCGGCGAAGAACAGCGCATACAGCGACCACGCGTAGGCGGCGCCCACCCCGAGGCTGATGAGGGTGTCCATGGTGGCCGCACCGTGCTTGAGGTTGGCCCAGGCAGCCTTGTGGAACGGCCACGCACCCCACACGATCACCGGTGAGGCCAGGGCCAGCGACGCCCACTGCCAGTTGGTGAACTGGAAGACCGGGACCATCGCCATCAGAACCGCCGGGAGGGTCAGCACACCGGAGATGACCAGGCGCTGGCGCAGCGACGCCAGCTCCGGGTTGGCCGGCGCGACCGCCGCACCGTCCTCCTCGACCGACTCGCTCGCAGGCGGCGTCGGGAGGGTCGCGGTGTAGCCGGTGGCCTCGACCGTGGCGACGGCGTCCTCGGCTGTCGTGCCTTCCGGCAGGACGACTCGGGCGATCTCGGTGGCGTAGTTCACCTCGGCGACGACGCCGGGCATCTTGTTCAGCTTGCGCTCGATCCGGGCCGCGCACGACGCGCAGGTCATTCCGCCGACCTGCAGGTCGATGGTTCGGTTGGCAGCCTCGATGCTCACGGTTCTCGTCTCCTCGTCGTGCCGGTACTGGTACTGGGGGTTTCGCAGTTCCTCATTCGGCGGTCGTCGTCCGGGTCCGTGGGGCAGCAGCCCTGCTGGCGCCAGTCGATCCGGCCGGTGTCCAGCCGAGGAGCAGGAGGGCGAGGAACCCGACGACGGCGATGCCGATGCCGATCACGGCGCGCCGGCCACGATGGCACCGGTGTACCCGGCCTCGAGCACGGCGGCGAGGACGTCGGCCTCGGTGACGGAGTCGGTGACGACGGCGACGCATCGACCGGTCTTGGTGCTGGTCTGGGAGGTGACGACGCCGTCGACGTCCTCGAGGCAGTCATCGACGAGGATCCCGCAGGACGCGCAGTGCATGCCGGTGATCTCGACGGTGACGGTGCGGGTGCTCATGGCTGCCTGGGTCATCTCAGGACACCACGATGGTGCCGGTGTACATGCCCATGGAGCACGAGACGGGGATCTCGCCGGCGGGCAGGACGCCCAAGTCGACCTCGGTGTCCCCGGAGGGCGGTAGCACGACCTGCTTCCCGATGGTGGGGAAGGTCGTGTAGACGATGCACGAGTAGGTGTTGTCGGTGTGGAACACGACCGTGGTCGGCACACCGGCCCTCGCGGCGACCGACGAGGGGGAGTACCCACCCGACGTGGCGTCGATCTCGATAACCTGCACGCCGTTCACCGGCGCGGGGGCGGCCGCGAGCGGTTCCGCCGCCGCCGAGGTCCCGAGAACTCCAGAGGCGACGCTCTGCGCGGTGACCGGGGATGCGAGGGCGGTCAGGCTCGCGTTGAGCGTGAACAGGCCCATCAGCACCACGACGGTGCCCAACGCGATCGACATCCACCGGCTGTCCGGGTTGACGTACCGCTGGGTCAGGAACCCGTACGCGGCGAACATCGGGGCGGTGCCCAGGACGAACACGGCCATCACGGCGCCACCGGCGGCGGCAGACCCGGACGTCGCGGCGAGCAGCATCATCGAGATGGTGACGCCACACGGAATGAGGATCACCGCGACACCGAGCAAGAACGGGGCGAACGCGGACTGCGACCGGGTGCTCTTGCGAACGGTGCGGATCCACGACTGCGGTGGGGTGAACCGGATCTCCTTGAACCCAGGCACCCCGGCGGCCCCGAGGCCGAACACGATCATGACCGCGGCCGCGAGCAGCTGGGCCATGGCGCCGATGCGGGCATCAAGGGCGATGAACGACCCCAACGCACCCAGGACGACCCCCGCGAGAGTCAGGATGACGAACTTGCCGAGCAGGAACCCGCCGACCGGCGCGAGGTCCTGGCTGGTCGACGAGCCGACGGGGCGCAACGGTGCGCCGACGGCACCCTTCGCGGTCCCCCTCGCCGCGCTCGTGGACCGCGCTGTGCCCGTACCGGCCTTCCTGGCCGCCGTGGGGGCAGCGCCCAACGCGACGAACGCGCTCACGCCTGCGGCATCGGCGGCTGCCCTCTTCTGCCGGTTGATCAGCCCCACGAGCAGCCCGCCCTGGGCGACTGCGCACGTCGTGGCTCCCGCGAGCAGGCCAGCGCCGAAGATGGCCCACCAGTTCATCGTCTACTCCTGCTCCCGGCGCCGGTGCGTGGTGCCTGGTCGATCCTCACGTGGGTGCTCACACCAAGGACTGTCGCCCCGCTACCCCGATGGAGCCCGGCACTTTCGATGAAAGTTTGACGAAGATCCGCACGGTCGGTCGCCGTCGCTGTGCCGCCCGGCACAACGCGGGTACAGGTGCCCGGACCAGTAGGTATCGCACGGCAAGAGGCTGCAGCGCGCTACATGGCCCTGGGGAGGGCGACGGTAAAGGTCGCGCCTGCCCCGGGGCCGCGGCTGACCGCGGTGAGCGACCCGCCATGGTCGGTGATGATGGCGCGCGCGATCGTCAGACCCAAGCCGCTGCCGGACCCGTCGGCGGTGGCCCTGGCCGGGTCGACCCGGTGGAAGCGGTCGAAGATCGACCCGATCTGGTCAGCCGGGATGCCGTCCCCGTCGTCGGCCACGGTGATGGCCGTCGTCGACCCGGCGGGCGTGGCGGCGACGTGGACGTGGCCGCCCGGTGGGGTGTGGCGCAGCGCGTTGTCGAGCAGGTTCGACAGCACCTGGCCGAGCCGCTCGGCGTCTGCGGACACCAGGAGGCCGGTTGCTCCCGGCGTCAGGGTGAGCTCGACCCCCTTGGCCAGGTAGCGCGGGGTTGCCGCGGCGACCGCGTCAGCAGCTGCCGCCTCGGCGTCCAGCACGACCGGGGTCAAGTGCAGGGCGTGCTCGTCCGCGGCAGCGGACTCGCGCAGGTCGATCGCCAACCGGCGCAGTCGGGAGACCTGGCCGCGCATCGTCGCGTAGGACTCCTCCGACGGTGCGACGACGCCGTCCTCGAGGCCGTCGATGTAGGCCTCGAGGGTGGCCAGCGGGGTCCGCAGCTCGTGCGCGAGGTCGGCCAGCAGGCGAGTGCGGCCGGTCTCGGTCTCGGCGAGGCGGTCGGCCATGTGAGCGAAGGACGTGGACAGCGCCTCCAGCTCGCTCGCGAAGGGTTCCCTCGGCAGCCTGACGGTGTAGGTGCCGCCCGCGACGGTCTCCGCCGCGACGGCGAGGTCCTCGACCGGCCGGGCCACGCGGCGCACGAGGAACCACGACACGAGCCCCGCCGCGAGCAGGGACGCGACCATCGCCACGGTGATGGAGATGACAAACGAGGAGGAGAATGCCTCCTCCGCGTGCCGGGTGACCTCGGGCGTCATCATCCCGAAGCGCGACAGATGCGCGTGGAACAGCCCGGGAGCCACGAGGTTGGCCGTGACCAGCAGAGTGAGCCCCCCGACAGCGATGACCAGCGCCATCGCCGTGACCAGCCGGATCGCGAGCCGAGGACGGGGGCGGCTCACCCCGGGCCCATGCCGTAGCCGACGCCGCGCACGGTCCGTACGTAGCGTGGTTCGCTCGCGTCGTCGCCGAGCTTGCGGCGCAGGTGCCCGACGTGCACGTCCACCAGGTGCTCGTCGCCGTACCAGTCAGCACCCCAGACCGCGTCGATCAGCTGACGGCGCGAGAACGCCAGCCGCGGCCGGGCCGCCATCGTGGCGAGCAGGTCGAACTCGGTTCGGGTCAGCTCGACCCAGGACCCGGCCACGGTGACGGTGCGGGACTCATCATCGACAACGAGGTCCCCGAGGGTGGTCACCGACGGGCTCGCCGGCACCACACGCGGTCGGCGCAGCATGGCGCGAACCCTAGCGATGAGCTCGCGCGGTGAGAACGGCTTGACCAGGTAGTCGTCGGCGGCAACGGACAGGCCCACAACCTTGTCGACCTCCTCGTCGCGAGCGGTCAGCATGATGATGTAGGCATCAGTGAACTGCCGCACCTGACGGCACACCTCGACACCGTCGAACCCGGGCAGCATCACGTCGAGCACGATCAGGTCGGGCAGCGCCGACCGGGCCAACGCGACGGCGGTCGGGCCGTCATGTGCCTGGACCACGGAGAAGCCCTCACGCTCCAGGTAGCCGGCGACGACCCGGGCAAGGGCGATCTCGTCGTCGACGACCAGGACCGTCATCGGCTCGAGCATCGAACTCCTCCTGGGTGCGTCGACATCCCCGGAAGGCTATCTACAGTCAGTGCGGCGCCTTCGTGTCAGTCGTCACGGTGCCGGCAGACACCCCGTCAAGCAGCCGGCGCAGCTGCGCATACTGCTCAGCGTCGATCTCGCCCGACGCGAGCCGGTGGTCGAGGACCGTTCGCGGTGTCGGCGTAGCCATCGTCCCGACCACCTTCGAACCGCTCCCCACCAAGCGCACCGCCGCCCAGATCGCGACACCGATGAGCGCGATCCAGAAGACCATCATCAAGGCCATCGCGAGCCAACCGCCGCCCCATCCGTCGTTATACCAACCCATCATGACCGGCTCCTGACCTCGTCTCGTCCTGCCAGTGTCGTCACCGGATGTCGAGGAACAGCCTGTCGGAGCATGAAGGTTCGGTGAAGGCCCCGCCCCCTGTCGTCAGCCGCCGAGCGGATCGCTGACCTTTCAAGGTGGCTTCCGGGCACATCGATGGCTTCGCGCAGCAGCTCCGGGTGCGGGCCAGAACCATCTTGCCGATGAGCGCCGACGCCAGCGCGTTCGCGTGGTCAGATCCGGTGAAGTGGCCGAGGAGGGCGGCGACAACACGCCACTGACCCCGCCACCACTACGGCGGCGACGGCGGTTCATGCAACGGCGTCGCGACACATCAGGGCCGCAGCGCCCGACGCGTAAGGTGGGCCTGCACTCGTCCAACACCGACCGAATCGCAGCTGCGATCAGCGAGATGCCCAGTCAAGTTCGATGAGCCCCGATAGGTCACGGGTTGACCTGCTCTACTGCTGGGCTTGTCGGCGATACGTCGGGTCATGAGCCGGCGGCACGATTGCGGCCCACGGCAACCGAGCATGCCGCTGCACTGAGGCTTTCTCACCAGCGGCCTCGGTGCATGGTGAGGATAACGAGGGCGGCGGCGACGATGTGTCCGATTCGCCAGGGGCAGACGGTGATGCGGCGTAACGCTTTGAAGCTGGATTTGAGCAGGGCGTTGGCCCGTTCGGCGCGGGCCCGCAGGGCGGTGATGAGCAGGTTGGTGGCCCGG
>JBBQNZ010000139.1:0-11055 GCA_038330415.1 Actinomycetales bacterium
CAGGAGCGCCTCGCCAAGCTCGCCGGCGGCGTCGCCGTCATCAAGGCGGGCGCGGCCACCGAGGTCGAGCTCAAGGAGCGCAAGCACCGCATCGAGGACGCCGTCCGCAACGCCAAGGCGGCCGTCGAGGAGGGCATCGTCGCCGGTGGCGGCGTGGCCCTCATCCAGGCCGGCAAGGCCGCGTTCGCCAAGCTCGAGCTCACCGGTGAGGAGGCGGTCGGCGCGAACATCGTGCGGGTCGCCATCGAGGCCCCGCTCAAGCAGATCGCGATCAACGCCGGCCTCGAGGGTGGCGTCGTCGCAGAGAAGGTCGCGCACCTCGAGCCGGGTTGGGGCCTCAACGCCGCGACCGGCGAGTACGTCGACCTCATCGCGGCCGGCATCATCGACCCGGCCAAGGTGACGCGCTCGGCGCTGCAGAACGCCGCGTCGATCGCCGCGCTGTTCCTCACCACCGAGGCCGTCATCGCCGACAAGCCGGAGAAGGCCTCTGCGGCCATGGCCGGTGGCGGCGACGACATGGGCGGCATGGGGTTCTGAGCCAACGCTCACCACTCCGGCCACCCGGCTGAGCCACACGAGGGCGGTCTCCCGACAGGGAGGCCGCCCTCGCGGCGTTCTCGCCGCGGTGGGGGTGTCGGGGGCGCGGTGGGTCGCGCGTTCGGCACCCTTCGCCCCCCGGCTGAGTGCGGGCGATCATCGGTGGGGTGTCGGGGGCGCGGTGGGTCGCGCGTTCGGCACCCTTCGCCCCCCGGCTGAGTGTGGGCGATCATCGGTGGGGGTGTCGGGGGCGCGGCGGGTCGCGCGTTCGGCACCCTCCGCCCGCGGTCAGCGCATCCGCAGGCCGACGCCCTGCTCGCGTGGCGACTGGGCGCGCACCAACAGGCGGGCCGCCGCGGCCACCCACCCGGCCACGAGCAGCACCGACACGACCAGGCTCATCGAGGTGGGCAGCTCGTCACGCCCGAGCAGGATGAAGGGCACGCCCATCACCCCGAACGCCAGCACGGCGAGCGCCTTGTCGCCCGCGCTCCACCGGCGTGAGAGCAGCACGAGCAGGGTTCCCACGAACCACGGCACCGGCGCGAACGCCTCGGTCGCCGGCACCAGCGCCAGCACCACGGATGCCGCCAGCAGGGCCACGCTCGCGGCCTCCAGCCACGGTGGACCGGTCGGGGCGTCGGCGACGGCCTCCGGACCGAACGGTTCGGCCCCGGCCACCGCGTAGCCGCCCGCCTCGGCGACCATCGCCTCGGGCGACCCGAGGTCGGCCAGGGCCCGCTCGGCGGCCCGGGCGCCGTCCGGCCCGGCCGCGCGCGCGACGTCGGCGAGGTAGTCCTCGACGCTGGCGCGCAGCTCGGTGCGGCGGTCCTGCGGCAGCACGGCCGACTCGGTGTCGAGGCGGGCCAGCCAGGCCCGGACGGCCGGCTGGTCCGACCCGTGCGTGCCGCTGTCGCCAGGTGCCATGCGCGCCACGGTAGCGCCCTCCCGGAGCATCGCTCCTCTCGCCGCGCTCGGGTGGTCGCTCGAGGCCAACGGTCCCCGCGCGGGAGGCAGGATGGCCCCCATGTCCATTACCGCGGTCGACGAGCCGCTCGTCCTCGGCCCGATGCTGCGCTACGTCGACGCCACGTCCGCGACGGTGTGGGTGCGCACCGCGGCGACCGCCCGGGTCACAATGGAGCGGGCCGGTCGCACCTGGAGCGCCGCCACGGTGGCGGTGCACGGGTCGCACTACGCCCTGGTCGTGCTCGACGGTCTGGTTCCCGGCAGCGACGACACCTATGCGGTGCGCGTCGACGACGAGCTGGTCTGGCCGCGACCCGGGATGCCGCCCAGCCGCATCCGCACGCTCGACCCTTCGCGCGAGCCCTACTTCGCCTTCGGCACCTGCCGCACCACCGGTTCGCACGACGCCGAGGGCAACAAGGCGCACGGTGTCGACGCACTGCGCACGCTCGCCCTGGCCCTTCGCGACGACCCCGACACGGCGTGGCCCGACGTGCTGCTGCTGCTCGGTGACCAGGTGTACGCCGACACCACCCCGAACGAGGGCTTGAAGGAGTTCATGGCGGCCCGGCGCAGCCTCGACGAGCCACCGGGTGAGGAGATCAAGGACTTCGTCGAGTACGCCGAGCTGTACCGGTTGGCGTGGAGCGAGGAGGTGATCCGCTGGGTGCTGTCGACCGTGCCGTCGGCGATGATCTTCGACGACCACGACATCCGCGACGACTGGAACACCTCGTGGTCCTGGCAGCGCGAGATCCGGGCCACCACCTGGTGGCAGGAGCGCATCGTCTCCGGGCTCGGGTCCTACTGGCTGCACCAGCACCTGGGCAACCTGTCGCCGACCGAGCTGGCCGAGGAGGAGGTGTGGCGCCGGGTCGTGGAGCACGCCGCGTCAGGGTCGGCGGACGAGCTCGACCTGACCGCCGACGTCGACGCGCTCGCGGCGCGCGCTGATGCCGACCCCACGGCGTACCGGTGGAGCTACACGCGGGCGTTGGGAGACTGCGCGCTCGTGGTCATCGACTCGCGAGCGGCCCGCGACCTGCGTCCCGACGGGCGCTCGATGCTGGATGCCGTGGAGATGCGCTGGGTCGACGGCGTGCTGCGCGGTGGCACACGGCACCTGTTCGTGGGCACCTCGCTCCCGTTCCTGCTGCCGCCGGGGCTGCACGCCTTCGAGGCGATGGACGAGGCCCTGGCCCAGGGCGCCCACGGCCGCCGCGTCGCCAGGGTGGCCGAGAAGCTGCGGCGCAGCATCGACCTGGAGCACTGGGCGGCGTTCAACGAGGGCTTCGACGAGCTGTTCGCGATGGTGATGGAGGTGGCGCGCGGAGAACGCGGCCCGGCGCCGCAGACCATCACATTCCTCTCGGGCGACGTCCACAACTCCTACCTGGCCGAGGTCACCGACCCGTTGCACCTGGGCGCCCAGTCGCGGGTGGTGCAGGCGGTGTGCTCACCCATCCGCAACCCGATGCCGCGCGGCGTGCGCTCGATGGTGTCGTTGTTCGCGAAGTCGCTCGTGCGGCCGATGCGGTTCCTCACCTCGCGCTCCCCGCGGGTGCCCGACCCGGCGTACACGTGGGCGGTCACCGACGGACCGTGGTTCGACAACAACATCGCCCTGGTGCGGGTCGACGAGGCGCTCGGCATCAGCTGGGTCACCGGGGTCGTCGACGACGACCCGGCCCTCCCCCGACCGCAGCAGGTGTATGCCGTGCGCCTCGACCCGCTGCCCGCGACGCTCCGGGCCGGGTCGGGGGCCGTTCAGGGTTGACCCCCGCAGCGGAACACCGGGGCACTCGCCTAGCGTTGGTGGGGCAGGAGACGGTGCGCGGCAGTGCGCGCCGGCTCGCCCTCATGGCCGCACCCCGGCCCGCACCGAAGGACACCCATGACGCTCGCCAACGCGCAAGCCAACCAGACCGGTGAGCGCCTGGCCGCCGCCCGGGTCGAGGGCCTGAGCAAGGTCTACGGCGCCGGCGAGACCCGGGTCGTCGCCCTCGACGACGTCACCCTCGACCTGTATGCCGGTGAGTTCACCGCGATCATGGGCAAGTCGGGCTCGGGCAAGTCGACCCTGATGCACTGCGCCGCCGGGCTCGACGACGCGACCACCGGGCACGTCTGGGTGGGTGGCGTCGACCTGACCACGCTCAAGGAGAAGCACCTCACCGAGCTGCGCCGCGACCGGATCGGGTTCGTCTTCCAGGCCTTCAACCTGGTGCCCACCCTGACCGCGCAGGAGAACATCCTGCTGCCGTCGGCCATCGCCGGGCGCCGGCCCGACCCGGCCTGGTTCGACGAGGTCGTCGACACCGTGGGGCTGCGCGACCGGCTCGGCCACCGCCCCAGCGAGCTCTCGGGCGGCCAGCAGCAGCGCGTCGCGTGCGCCCGGGCCCTGGTGGGCCGGCCCGACATCGTCTTCGCCGACGAGCCCACCGGCAACCTCGACTCGACGTCGGGGGCCGAGGTGCTCGGCTTCCTGCGCCGGGTCGTCGACACCCACGGGCAGACCGTCGTGATGGTCAGCCACGACCCGGGCGCGGCCAGCTGGACCGACCGGGTGGTATTCCTCGCCGACGGGCACGTCGTCGACGAGCTGCGTGCACCGACCCCCGAGCGCGTGCTCGAGCGGATGGCCGCGCTCGACCACCTCGTCGTCGGGGGCTGAGCATGCTCCGTGCCACCTGGCGCAGCCTGTTCGCCCGCAAGCTGCGCCTGTTGCTCAGCGCGTTCGCCGTCGTGCTCGGGGTGGCCTTCGTCTCGGGGTCGTACGTCTTCACCGACACCCTCGACCGGGCCTTCACGGGGCTCACGAGCGGGGCGGTGGGCGACGTCATCGTGCGACCCGGCTCGTCGGCCGACAGCGGTGGCGGCTTCGGCGGCGGCACCTCCGGGGCGCGCACGGTGCCGGCCTCGCTGGTCGAGCAGCTGGCCGCCGTTCCCGGTGCCGCTCGGGCCGACGGCCGGATCACCAACTTCGGCACCTTCGTCGTCGGCAAGGACGGCAAGCTGATCGGCGGCTCGGGCCCACCCGGCATCGCCGTCAACTACTCCGCCGGGCCGGCAGCCAACGGGGTGCCCGTCGCGACCCTCCAGCGCGGCCGGTGGCCCGCGGCCGAGGGCGAGATCGTGCTCGACAGCACGACCGCCGAGAAGTCCGGCTACCTCGTCGGTGCCTCCGTGCCCATCGTCACCGCCACCCAGCAGCCCCGCCTCACCGCCCGCCTCGTCGGAACCGCCGAGTTCGGCGGGTCGACTCTGGTCGGGTCCAGCGTCGTCATGTTCGACACCCGACAGGCTCAGGCGCTGTTCCTGGAGGGCAAGGACGCCTTCTCGCAGATCTGGGTGACGGCAGCCCCCGGCACCAGCCAGGCCGAGCTGCGGGCGGCCGTGACCAAGGCGCTCCCGGCCGACACCCAGGCCGCGACGGGCGACGCCACGGCAGCCCGCGCGGCCAGCCGGATCGACGAGGCGCTGTCCTTCGTCACGACCTTCCTGCTCGTCTTCGCAGGGATCGCCCTGACCGTGGGGGCCTTCCTCATCGTCAACACCTTCTCGATCCTCGTGGCGCAGCGCAGCCGCGAGCTGGCCCTGCTGCGCGCCATCGGCGCCAGCCGTCGCCAGGTGGCCCGGTCGGTGCTGATCGAGGCGGCGGTGGTCGGCTTCGTGGGGTCCGCCCTCGGCGTCGGGCTCGGCGTGCTGCTGGCCGTCGGCATCAAGGCGGTCTTCGGCAGGATCGGCCTCGACCTCAGCGACAACCCCCTGGTGCTCGAGCCGCGCACGGTGATCGTCAGCCTCGTGGTCGGGGTGCTCGTCACCGTCACCGCGGCCTACCTCCCCGCACGGCGGGCGGGCAGCGTCCCGCCGGTCGCCGCGATGCGCGACGACGTGGCCCTCGCCGAGAGCGGGCTGCGATGGCGCATCTCCGTCGGTGGCGTGCTCCTCGCCGCGGGCATCGCCGGCATGGTCGCCGGCCTCCTGGGCGTCGGGTCGGAGCCGACCTACGTGCTGGGAGCCGGCGCCTTCGGGGTGCTCGTGGGCACCGCACTGCTCAGCCCGGTGCTCGGCCGCCCGGTGCTGGCCGGCCTCGGCTGGCTCTACCGGCGCGGCTTCGGCGCGGTGGGGCTGATGGCCGACCAGAACACCCGCCGCAACCCGCGCCGCACCGCGGCCACCGCGTCGGCCCTGATGATCGGCGTCTCGCTCGTGACGATGATGGCCGTGCTGGGTGCCTCGGCCAAGGCCAGCCTCGACAAGACCCTGGCCGAGGACATCGTCGCCGACTACGTCGTGACCAACCCGGTGGGGCAACCCTTCTCGAGCTCGGTCGCACGTGAGGTGGCACAGGTGCCCGGCGTCGCACAGGTGGCGCAGGTGCGCGGAGCCGTGCTCCAGGTCGACGGTGACCGCGACTTCGCGACCGCCGTCGAGCCGAACGCCATCACCGCCGTGGCCCGACCGGAGGTGTCCACCGGGGCGCTGGCCGACCTCGACGCCAAGTCGGTGGCGCTCTCGACCACCTTCGCCCGGGACAACGGGCTGGCGGTGGGCTCGAAGGTCACCATCGGCTACGCCGGTGACGAGAGCACGGCCACCGTGGTGGCGACCTACGTCGCCGACAGCGTGCTGCAGTCGGACGTCACGATGTCGCTCGACGGCTTCGACGCCATCGGGGTGCCACCGACCGACCGCACCGTCTACGTCCTCGCGCAGCCCGGCGCCGACCGGGCCGCGCTGTCGGCCGGGCTCGACGCGGTGGTCGCCGACCTGCCGACGGTGAGCGTCAACGACCAGGCCGAGTTCGCGGCCGAGCAACGCACGCCGATCGACCGGCTGCTCTTCATCGTCTACGCGCTGCTCGGCCTCGCGGTGGTGATCGCCGTGCTCGGCATCGTCAACACCCTCGCCCTGTCGGTCACCGAGCGGATCCGGGAGATCGGGCTGCTGCGCGCCGTGGGGCTCAGCCGACGCCAGCTGCGCACGATGCTGCGCCTGGAGGCGGTGGCGATCGCGCTGCTCGGCGCGGTGCTCGGCGTGGTGGTGGGCCTGGCCTTCGCGCTGGCCCTGCAGCGCTCACTGGCCGACGACGGCCTCGACGTGCTCGCCATCCCCGGCGGTCAGCTGGTGGGCTTCGTCGCCGTTGCGGGGATCGTCGGAGTGCTCGCGGCGCTCTGGCCGGGCCGCCGCGCGGCGCGCCTCGACGTGCTGCGCGCCATCTCGACCGAGTAGGGGTGCGGCCGTGCCCTCCTCGGCTGCCGATGCGCACCAGCTGCTCGTCGTCGTGCGGCGCCACGACGAGCTGGTCGCGACGTTGCAGCTGACCTTCCTGCGCACGCTCTCGCGCCGGGGAGGCCTGCGGATGCAGGTCGAGGCCGTGCGCGTGACCGGGTCGGAACGCGGCGCCGGCCTCGGGCAGGCGTTGCTGGAGTGGGCGGTCGACGTCGGCCGGGCGCGCGGTGACGTGCTCGCCCAGCTGGCCACCGACCGCCGCCGCACCGACGCCCACCGGTTCTACGAGCGGCTCGGCTGGGTCGCCACCCACCAGGGGATGAAGCTGGACCTCACCGAGCCACCCCGGCGCCCGCCCGGGCACGGCGTCAGCTGAACATCCGGGTGGCGCTCGCCTCGGCGTCGGCGTACTGCGACCCGGCCGCGCCGAGCACCTGACCGATCGAGTCGAGCGACTCCCGCACCTGCTGCTGGGTGCCGCGCCACTGGGTGACCACCCCCTGGAACTGCACCGATGCCGTGCCGGTCCACGCGTCCTGCAGGCCGGTGAGCCGGGCCAGCATCACCCCGACCTGGCCCTCGATCTCGGCCGAGATGCGGGCAACGTCACCGGCCGCCGCGGCGATGCGGTCGGTGTCGACCTGGAACTGTGCGCTCATGACGGCGCTCCCCCTTCGTCGTGGACCCACCACCGTGGTGAGCCCGTCTGCCGAGAGCGTAGGTCGGGACGGCGACACGGGCCGGAGGTTATCCACAGCCTCCCGCCCCTACGCTGCGGGGGTGGCCATCCTCATCGACCCGCCCCGAGCGGAGGCGCACGGCCGTCGGTGGTCGCACCTGGTCAGCGACACCACCCTCGACGAGCTGCACGCCTTCGCGCGCGCGCTCGGCATCCCCGAGCGTGGGTTCGAGGGCGACCACTACGACATCCCCGAGGAACGCTATGCGTCGGTCGTCGCGGCCGGCGCCACCCCGACCAGCGCCCGCGACCTGCTCCGGGCGCTGCAGGCCAGCGGCCTGCGGATGCAGAAGCGGCGTGGAGACAAGGGCGTCGCGCGCGTGCGCGGCATCCGGTTCGTCGACGGCTCCAGCGCCGACGTCGACCTGATCCGGTCCGACCGCGAGGCGGGCGAGGCGCGCGTCTTCGCGGCGATGGCCTTCGTGCAGGACGACGCCGGCGACTTCGCGGCCGTCTACTCGGTGCGGCGCGGGCAGTGGGGCGCCCCGGGCGGGTGGCGCGAGCCGGGGGAGTCGGTGCGCGACAACGCGGTTCGCGAGGTCCGCGAGGAGACCGGGCTGGTCGTCGAACCGGAGGCCCTCAGGCCTCGGGGCTACGAGCGCTTCCACGGCCGCACCCCGGGTGGCCTGTGGCAGGAGGGGCGCGACCTGCTCCAGGTGTTCGAGGTGCGTATGCCCGGCCACCGGCCGGCCCTCACGGCCGAGCTCGACGACACCTCCGACCGCCGGTGGATGACCTGGGGCGAGCTCGAGCGCGAGTGCTCCGACCAGTTCTGGTGGCCGTTGGCCGTGGCGGTGCTCAGCCCGCCAGCCGGGTGAGCTCACGCGCCAGGTTCTCGCGCGCCGACGGCTCCCACTCCGCTCGTGCGTGCCTCGTGCGGTAGACGTGGTCGCGCACGAGGAAGGGTCTCAGCACCTCCGAGCGGGCGGTGGCGTAGAGCACCATGGGCACGTGCGCATACTCCTCGCGCACCTGCGCGCAGTACTCGTCGAAGCGGTCGACCGGCGCCGACAGCACCCACAGGTCGGCGTCGTGCACCACCACGCGGGCGGGGTCGGCCGCCGCCCGGGGCGTCAGGTCGTGGGATGCCGTGTCGAGCACCACCGCGACCACCCTCGCGGTGAGCTCGGGGTCGACCGGGAGGCGCCCCAGCTGGCGTGCGGCCAGTGAGGCGCTCTCGGCCTCGTTGGCGTTGCCGGGGTCGAGGGCGTAGACCGCGTCGTGGAACCAGGCGGCGAGCGCCGCGACCGAGCGGCTCGTCGCGTTGACCCCGCTGGATGCGCACAGCACGTCGACGGCGTTGAGCACCTCGGCGAGGTGGGTCGTGGCGTGGTAGCGGCGATGCGGCTCGTGCCACCGCCGCAGCAGGTCGGTGCCGACGTCGTCGATGGTGTCGGCCGGTGCCTCGCCGGCCACCGAGGTGCAGTCCGCCCGCCACCGCACCCGCAACGCGTCCATCGGGCCACTGTGCCAGTCCGCGCGCCGGGCGTCACGCGGTCAGCCGACTGCGCTCGTAGGCCTTGGCGTAGCGGCTGCCGGTGGCGAGGAGGAGCAGCCCCACGACGATGAACGCGAGGGACCGCACCAGTCCGCTCAGGGCGGCGAGGTCGTAGAGGAACAGCTTGGCCACGCTGATGCCGACCAGCACCAGGCCCGTGCGCAGGGTGAGGTCGGCGTCGCGGGAGCGTTCAAGGCCCCGTAGCAGCAGCCAGGTGGCCGCCAGCATCCAGGTGACCGTCGCCACCGCGTGGCCGATGGTGAAGCCGAGCGCGGTGTCACCGGCCCGGGCCCCGAGCAGCGTGCCCACGGCGACGAGCACGGTGGTCGAGGCGCCCAGCCCGAGCACCCAGCCGATGACGGTCGCGATGAGGCGCAGGCTCCGGCCGAGCCCGCGCTGCGCACCGACGGCCCAGAGCCCGGTGGCGACGACGGCGGCCACCAGCACGCTGTCGACCAGCGCGACGACCATGTCGTGCTCGCCGGCCACCGTGACCGAGACGGTGGACAGCGGGTGCTGGACCCAGCCCAGCACCGCCACGAGGGTGACGCCCGACGCGAGGGCCAGCGAGGTGTGCGACCTGCTCGCGCCGGCCGCGGCGAGCCCGGCCAGGGCCAGCAGCAGCAGGCCGGTGGTGACCCATCGGTCGGGGGCGCCGGACAGCACGGCGAGGACGGCGAGGACGGCGCCGGCGGTGCCCACGGTGGCGACGAGGTGGCCCGCGAGCGGACCGACCGGTCGGCGCGTCAGGCTCGTCGCGACGACGAGGAGCAGGCCTGCGGTGGCCGCCAGGACCAGCGTTCGTGGTGGGTCGGCCAGCCCCACCGAGGTGGCGAGCAACCCGGTCGCGAGCAGGGCGACGGCGGCCGAGGCCGACACGTCCTGGGGGTCGCGCCGCACCGAGACCGCGGAGGTGACCAGGGTCGCGGCGAGCACCGCCCCGGCCACCGCCAGCAGGCCCACGGCGTCGACCCCGCCCTGCGGTGCGTCGACCGAACCCGCGACCAGGGCGAAGGTCACCGGCAGCACGCGGACGACGGTGAGCAGCGGGCGGGTCCGGTTCCCGCCGGCCCACCACCCGGCGACGCAGAGCACTCCGAGGAAGGCCGAGACGACCCAGCCACCGCCCTGCGCGACGACCGGCGCGAGCACGGCCGCCCCCGCGACGAGGAGCACCGCGAGCAGCTCGCTGCCCCACCGGCGGGCCAGGTGCAGGCCGGCGAGCGCGACGACACCGGCCAGACCGAGCCCGGCCGCCGGCGCCAGCCAGCCGTAGCCGCTGGTGACGGCCACGACGTCGAGGTAGGCGGCCGCGGCGCCGGTGGCGACCAGGGCGACCGGTGCGCTGCCGACGCTGCGCCCGACCCGCCGGTCGGCCTCGCCCCCGCGAACGCCGAGCCAGGCCAGCACCGACGCGAGTGCGGCACCGGCACCGACCCGGGATGCCGGCCCGAACCAGCCCCGCTGCGCCGCCAGCACCAGCAGCATGGCCACGCCCGCCATGGTGATGACCGCGCCGGCGACCGCGAGCACACGTGTCACGGCGCCCTCCCGGCGGTACCAGGCGACGACCGGTTCGCGCGGCCCGGCGAGTGGCGGGGGAAGCGCCCCGCGCCCCGGGGGTGACCACGCCGGCGTGGCCGGTGCCGCGGACGGCGCGGTCGCCGGGCTGGATGCCGTGGCGGCGGTCGGCGTGGAGGCCGGGCCGGGTGCCGCGGTGGCGGGGTGCCGGGTGGCGCTCGAGGCGGCGACGGGCGCCAAGGGCGCGCCGACGGCATCCTCGCGGTCGAGCTCGGCGCGCAACCGGGCCAGGCCGTTGCCGACGGCGTACAGGCGGGTCATGGCCTCGGCGAACTCGGACTCGAGCTGGACGACTGCGGGGCGGTGGGTCATGCGCCCAGCATCGCGCTGCGACGGCGACGGCGCCTGAGCACCCCGACTCAACCGGGTGCTCAGGCGCCGAGGGGCCAGATGCGAGGGGCGCCCGCCCCCCCCGGGGCGGGCGCGGGGGGGGGGGCCCGGGGGGGGCGGCCGGGCCGCCCGTGGGGGGGGGGGTGGGCGCCCCGGGGGGGCC
>JBBQNZ010000140.1:0-10984 GCA_038330415.1 Actinomycetales bacterium
CCCTCAGCGAACCCTCAACCGGTGGGGCGCGCACGCGTCGCGCACTGTGGTGGTTGCCATCATCCAGGACCGGGTGTCGCGGGCCGTCCCTGTCACGCGCCGGCGGGGGCCGTCCCAGTCACCCGCTGGGCACTGACCGCCTCCTGGGCCACGCGCCGCAGGGCGGCGAGCACCGGGTCGAGCATCACCGTGCCGATGACGACCGTGCGCAGCGCCTCCTGCGGGGTCGTCGTGCGTTCGGCCACGGACAGGTCGACCTCCGCAACGCCCTTGACCGCCTCGGCGTACTGCCGCAGTACGACAGGGGACAAGCCCACCCCTGCGCCCTCCGCCGCCCGCAGGGCCGCCGACAGCGACCGCAGCGCCGGGGCGTCGGGCGCCACGTGCCAGCCGAGGTCCTCGACGAGCGCGGCGGCATCCGCGTCGACCGGGTGGTCGGCCGCGGGAGTGGGCATGGCGCAGGACGCCACCCCGAAGAGGTCGTGCCGCGAGGGGGGCGGGGCCGCCAGCGCGTCCAGGATGGCCCGCACCCCGGCGATCGCGACGCCGCCCTGCTCGACGAGGGCCCGCACCAGGCGCACTCGCTCGATGTGCTCCACGTCGTACTCGGCCCGGGTGCGCGACGTCGGGCGGCCCGGCATCAGGAGGCCCTCGCGCAGGTAGTACTTCAGGGTGTGCACCGGGACGCCGGTCGCCTCGCTCAGCTCGGAGATGCGCACGTGGCTCCTTGAAGGGTCTTGACAATAGATAGTGCCACTGTCCAATATGGCAGACAGCCTATTGGACAGCACCACTATCCAGGGAGACGACATGACGAACCGCACGACCCACGCGTACGACGGACCGCTCGCGCTCTTCCTCATCGGGGTGCGCATCCACCAGCCGTGGCGCCTGGGCGTCATCGGGCAGGTGCTCCGCGCGATGCCGCCGATGATCGCCGAGCTCGAGCGCAACAAGGCGGCCGCCTCCCGGGGTGAGGAGGAGTCGCTGGGCTACCTCGGCAGCCGCTCCACCGTCGACCTCACCGGCACCACGATGATCCAGTGGTGGCGCAGCACCGACGACATCTACGCCTACGCGAGCTCCACCGACCACCGGCACCGCGAGGCGTGGCTGGAGTTCTACCGCAAGGCCAAGGAGGCGCCGCGCGCGCTCACCATCTGGCACGAGACGTATGCCGTGCAGCCGGGTGGGGCCGAGAGTGTCTACGCCACGGACCGCCCCTACGGCCTCGGCACCGTGGCGGGCGTCGTGCCCGTCGGGCGGCGGGGAGAGGCAGCGCGCGAGCGGATCGGCCACACCATCGCGTCGTGACGCAGGCGCCCCGACGCGATGCCGGTCAGGCGCTGGCGCGCAGCAGCGAGGCCCAGGCGCACACCCGGGAGTCGATCTCGGTGTCGCCGGTGGCCGCGTGCACCAGCCAGGCGTCGGCGAGGTCCTCGGCGACCGGCCACCGGTTCTCCCAGGTCACGAGGCGCTCGGCGAGCAGGTCGAAGACGTCGTCGCACAGCGACGGGGCGAAGACGGTGACCGGGGTGGCCGCCCGGGTCAGCGCTGCGGCTCGGCGAGCCGCCGTCGGGCCACCACCCACGACGATCGCCCGCCGACCCGGTCGCGGGAAGCCGAGCAGGCGGGTGCGGTCACGGGCGATGCGCTGGGCGGGGCTGAGGGACATGGATCGACCTCCTCGCGCGGGCTGACCGGTCTGGTCGTCGCAAACCTGCCGGTGCGGTGTTGCGTCGGGGGGCGCGCCATGTGACATCCGTGTTGCATCAACCCGACTTCTTGCGGATCTCCCACCTGGCAGCGGGCCCCACGGAGCAGACCTCGGGTGGGAGATCCGCAAGAAGTCAGGAGGAAAGCGGGGGTCAGACGTTGTTCTGGACGTCCTGCTGGGCCGCGTGGCGGGTGAGCACCTCGGTGAGCTTGTTGGCGCCGGCGATGACGGTCGCGGCGTGCAGCCGCCCGGGCTGGCGTGAGAGCCGCTCGATCGGGCCAGAGATCGACACGGCGGCGATGACCCGACCCGAGGGGGAGCGCACCGGCGCGGAGACGGAGGCGACGCCCGGCTCGCGCTCGCCGACACTCTGGGCCCAGCCGCGGCGGCGGACGCCTGACAGCGCTGTCGCGGTGAAGGCGGCGCCCTGCAGGCCGCGGTGCAGGCGGTCGGGCTCCTCCCAGGCCAGCAGCACCTGAGCGGCGGACCCGGCGCGCATGGACAGCGTGGCGCCGACGGGGATGGAGTCGCGCAGGCCGACGGGACGCTCGGCCGCCGAGACGCACACCCGGTGCTCGCCCTGGCGGCGGAAGAGCTGGGCGCTCTCGTTGGTGTGGTCGCGCAGCGCGCCGAGCACCGGGCCGGCGGCAGCCAGCAGGCGGTCCTCACCGGCGGCGGCGGCGAGCTCACCGAGCCGCGGGCCGAGGATGAAGCGCCCCTGCAGGTCGCGCGTGACGAGCCGGTGGTGCTCGAGCGCGACGGCGAGGCGGTGCGCGGTGGGGCGCGCCAGACCGGTGGCCGTGACCAGCTGGGCGAGGGTCGACGGGCCGGCTTCCAGCGCGCTGAGGACGATCGCCGCCTTGTCGAGGACGCCGACGCCACTAGTGTTGTCCATGACGTGATATTAACGTCTCAGTGCCTGAGACGCACGTCCATCGACAACTCCCCCGTGCGAATCTCGGGAGACGGCCGAGGGCGCCCATCTGCGCCCGGCTGTTCGCAGGTGTCGTGCGACCGCTCGTCCGGCGGTCACGTCGTGGAGGTGGAGCAATGGCCGGAACTCTGGCCGAGAAGGTCTGGGAGTCCCATGTGGTGCGCCGCGGGGAGGGCGAGCCCGACCTGCTCTACATCGACCTGCACCTGCTGCACGAGGTCACCAGCCCCCAGGCCTTCGACGGGCTGCGGCTGTCGGGGCGCCCGGTGCGCCGCACCGACCTCACCCTGGCCACCGAGGACCACAACGTGCCCACGACGCCCGGGCCGATCACCGACCTCACCAGCCGCACCCAGGTCGAGACATTGCGCCGCAACTGCGCGGAGTTCGGCGTCACCCTCTACCCGATGGGCGACAAGGAGCAGGGCATCGTGCACGTCGTCGGCCCGCAGCTGGGGCTCACCCAGCCCGGCATGACGATCGTCTGCGGCGACAGCCACACCTCGACGCACGGGGCCTTCGGGGCGCTCGCGTTCGGCATCGGCACCTCCGAGGTCGAGCACGTGCTCGCCACCCAGACCCTGCCGCTCAAGCCGTTCAGGACGATGGCGATCACCGTCGAGGGCGAGCTGTCCGACGGTGTCACCGCGAAGGACATCGTGCTGGCCGTGATCGCGAAGATCGGCACCGGTGGGGGGCAGGGCTACGTGCTCGAGTACCGCGGCAGCGCCATCCGTGCGTTGTCGATGGAGGCCCGGATGACGGTGTGCAACATGTCGATCGAGGCCGGCGCCCGGGCGGGCATGATCGCCCCCGACGAGACCACCTACGACTACCTGCGCGGGCGTGACCACGCGCCGGCCGGCGCCGAGTGGGATGCCGCGGTCGAGGCCTGGAGCCACCTGCGCAGCGACGACGACGCCGAGTTCGACGAGGAGGTCGTGCTCGACGCCGACACCCTCACGCCGTTCGTCACCTGGGGCACCAACCCGGGGCAGGGTGCCCCGCTCGGCACGGCCGTGCCCGACCCCGAGCTGATGCCCGACGAGAACGACAAGGCCAACGCCCGCCGCGCCCTGGAGTACATGGGGTTGCAGGCCGGCACCCCCCTGCGCGACGTGCACGTCGACACGGTCTTCCTCGGCTCGTGCACCAACGGACGGATCGAGGACCTGCGCGCCGCCGCCGAGGTGATCCAGGGCCGCCGGGTCGCCGAGGGCGTGCGGATGCTCGTGGTGCCCGGCTCGGCGCGGGTGCGCCTGCAGGCCGAGGGCGAGGGACTCGACGAGGTGTTCACCGCGGCCGGTGCCGAGTGGCGCCTGGCCGGCTGCTCGATGTGCCTGGGCATGAACCCCGACCAGCTGGCGCCTGGGGAGCGCAGCGCGTCGACGTCGAACCGCAACTTCGAGGGTCGCCAGGGCAAGGGCGGTCGCACCCACCTGGTCAGCCCGCTGGTGGCCGCCGCCACCGCGGTGCGGGGCACGCTGTCCAGCCCAGCCGATCTCGAGCCAGTGAGTGACGGGAGCATCTGATGGACGCCTTCACGACGCACACCGGCATCGGGGTGCCGTTGCGCCGCAGCAACGTCGACACCGACCAGATCATCCCGGCGGTCTACCTCAAGCGGGTCACCCGCACCGGTTTCGAGGACGGCCTGTTCGCGGCCTGGCGGGGCGACGAGACGTTCGTGCTCAACGACCCGAACTTCTCCGCGGGGTCGGTGCTCGTGGCCGGGCCCGACTTCGGCACCGGCTCCTCACGCGAGCACGCGGTGTGGGCGCTGATGAACTACGGCTTCCGGGTGGTCATCTCGTCGCGCTTCGCCGACATCTTCCGTGGCAACAGCGGCAAGCAGGGGCTGCTCACCGCCCAGTGCAGCCAGGACGACGTCGAGCTGCTCTGGAAGCTGCTCGAGAACCACCCGGGCACCTCGGTGACGGTCGACCTGGTGTCGCGCACCGTCACCGCGGGAGACATCGTCGCGAGCTTCGAGGTCGACGACTACACCCGCTGGCGGCTGCTCGAGGGCCTCGACGACATCAGCCTCACCTTGCGGCACGAGGCCGACGTCACGGCCTACGAGGCCGAGCGCCCCAGCTGGAAGCCGACTGTCACCACCTGAGCAGTTTCGCTCTCGCACAATGCAGTTGGATGCCGTGAGATGTCGTGAGACGCCGTGCGCACGCGGCATCCGTGTTACTGCTGTGACGCGTGTGACTCAGAACGACCCGCCAGACCCTCGCGAACCCGTTGTCGCACAACGGATAACACGCCGCGTCAATGGTGGACTCTCCGCCTGAGCGGGCATAACGTCGACTCAGGCCGGGCATCCGCCGGCCGTGACATCGCCGTCGGGCGTTTCCCCGGCGCCGTCCCGACTTGGAGTGGTCCACGTGAACAAGGCAGATCTCGTCAGGGAGCTGGAGAAGCGACTGGGCAGCCGAAGGGCCGCCAA
Source organism: Actinomycetales bacterium (assembly GCA_038330415.1). Lineage (GTDB taxonomy): Bacteria > Actinomycetota > Actinomycetes > Actinomycetales > Dermatophilaceae > Fodinibacter. Next base: position 5,107 of record JBBQNZ010000140.1, read on the forward strand.
CGACGCGCTGGAGGCCGTGCTCGAAACCATCGTCCGCGAGGTCGTGCGCGGTGGGAAGGTGTCGATCACCGGCTTCGGCACGTTCGACCGCGTCGAGCGCGCAGCACGCACCGGGCGCAACCCGCACACCGGCACCTCGGTGCGCATCCCGAAGTCCAAGGCGCCGCGCTTCCGCGCCGGCACCTCGTTCAAGGCCTACGTGAAGAAGCCGAGCACGCTGTCGAAGAACGCGCCCGCCACGGGTCGGGCCGCTGCTGGTGCTGCTGGTGCCGCAGCCGGCGCGGCGGTCGCAGTCGCCGCGGCACCGGTCAAGGCCGCCGCCCGCACGGCAGCCGCCGCCGGCGGCACGGCCAAGACCGCCGCCAAGAAGCTCGCGTCCACCACCACCGCGACAGCCCGCAAGGCCACCGGCACGGCGAAGACCGCGGCGACAAAGGCCCCCGCGAAGGCCGCTCCCGCGAAGGCGGCCGCGAAGAAGGCCCCGGCCAAGGCTGCTCCGGCGAAGGCGGCGGCCAAGAAGGCCCCGGCGAAGGCTGCTCCGGCGAAGGCAGCCGCGAAGAAGGCCCCGGCGAAGGCTGCTTCGGCGAAGGCGGCGGCGAAGAAGGCTCCCGCGACCAAGGCGGCGACCAAGGCACCGGCCAAGACGGCCGCGAAGAAGGCTCCCGCGACCAAGGCTCCGGCCAAGACGGCCGCGAAGAAGGCTCCCGCGAAGAAGGCTCCCGCCAAGAAGGCCACGGCCAAGAAGTAGCTCGCCGATTCCTCGACGACGCCGCGCGGCGGTGACGGTCCAGCCGTCGCCGCAGCGCGGCGTCTGTGTTTGGGTGGACCCATGACCTCCACCCTCGTTGTCGACGGCGGCTCACCGCTCGTCGGCGACATCGAGGTCAGGGGAGCCAAGAACCTGGTCTCCAAGGCGATGGTGGCCGTCGTGCTCGCCGAGGAGCCGTGCCGGCTGCGCGGGGTGCCCGAGATCAGCGACGTCCAGGTGGTCAGCGGGCTGCTCGAGCTGCACGGCGTGCTGATCGACTCCACCGACCGCGACGGCGAGCTGGTGATGGACCCCACCAAGGTCGAGCAGGCGCACATCGCCGACATCGACACCCACGCCGGTTCCTCGCGGGTGCCGGTGCTGCTCTGCGGGCCGCTGCTGCACCGGCTCGGCGAGGCCTTCATCCCCGACCTCGGCGGCTGCCGCATCGGGGAGCGGCCGATCAACTACCACCTCGACGTGCTGCGTGAGTTCGGCGCGGTCATCGAGAAGCGCAAGGACGGCCTGCGGCTCACGGCACCGCACGGCCTGCACGGTGCCGACGTGCACCTGCCCTACCCGAGCGTGGGCGCCACCGAGCAGGTGCTGCTCACCGCGGTGCGTGCCTGCGGCATCACCACGCTGCGCAACGCGGCCATCGAGCCCGAGATCATGGACCTCATCGCGATCCTGCAGAAGATGGGCGCGATCATCTCGGTGCAGACCGACCGGGTCATCACCATCGAGGGCGTCACCCGGCTTGGTGGTTTCAACCACCTGGCCATCCCCGACCGGATCGAGGCGGGGTCGTGGGCCTGCGCCGCGCTGGCCACGCACGGCGACATCTACGTGCGCGGCGCCCAGCAGCTGCCGATGATGCCGTTCCTCAACGTGTTCCGGCGCATCGGCGGCGCCTTCGACGTCGATGACGGGGGCATCCGGTTCTGGCACCCGGGCGGGCCGCTGCGCGCCATCGCCCTCGAGACCGACGTGCACCCGGGCTTCATGACCGACTGGCAGCAGCCGCTGGTCGTCGCCCTGACCCAGACCACCGGGCTGTCGATCGTGCACGAGACGGTCTACGAGAACCGGCTCGGCTTCACCGACGCGCTGCTCGACTCCGGCGCCCACATCCAGACCTACCGCGAGTGCCTGGGCGGGTCACCCTGCCGGTTCGGCCGGGCCAACTTCCAGCACTCGGCGGTCATCTCGGGCCCCACCCGGCTACGGGCCGCCGAGATCACCGTGCCCGACCTGCGCGGTGGCTTCAGCTACCTCATTGCGGCCCTGGCCGCGCAGGGGCGCTCGACCGTGCACGGCATCGACATCATCTACCGGGGCTACGAGCGGTTCTCGGAGAAGCTCGACGCCCTCGGCGCCGCCTACAAGCTCGACTGATCAGCGGATGTCCTCGCCGGGGCCGATGCCGACGACCCACACCCGGGGGGCGACCCGCCCGTCGGCGTCGAGCTCGACGCTGACCCGCTGACCGACGCGCAGGTGCAGCAGCCCGCTGGCGGCTGCCGCGCCGGCCGGCACGCTCACCTCGACGCCGTCGTCGAGCAGGGCCGAGCCGGAGCCGTCGGGCTCGATGCGGTGGATGGAAGCCTGCACGCCCGGAAGGCTAGCGTGCGCGAGGGCGGTGCGGCTGCTCGGCCCGAGACCGAGGCCGACGGCAGCGGCCAGCGAGGCGGCGTCGTCGACGTCGACGCGCAGGCCGGGGAGCTCGAGGTCGAGCCGCACGAAGCCGAGCCGCTCGTGCGCGGCGGCGCTGCCGGCGCCGAAGGCGGTGCGCACCGCACCGGTCGCCGGCAGGGTCAGCAGCGCGGTCCCCTCGGCGTCGGCATCGGGCACCACGGATGCCGGGTGGGCACCGGCCGCGGCCAGCGCGGCCCGCACCTCGCCCGGCCGCAGTGCCGGGTGGTCACCGAGCACGACGGCCACCGCGCCGGCGCCCAGGCCGCGGGCGGCATCCACCCCGGCGGCGACGGCCGCATCCAGCCCGGCACCGGGGTCGTCGACCACGCGGTGCCCGCCGGCGACGACCCACCCGGCCACGTCGGGGTCGGACGTGACGACGAGCACCGGTGCGCCCGGCATCCCGGCAGCGAGCGCGGCCACGGTGTCGCGGGCGAACGCCTCGGCCAGCGCGGCACGGGTCTCGTGGGGCAGGTGGAGGCGGCTCTTGGCCAGCGGCCCGCCCTTGACCGGGACGACGACCGCCCAGCCCTGCCCGAGTGCGCGCACGCCCCGATCCTGCCAACACGACGTGGCACGCTCGACATCGCCCGGTGCTCGGACCACAATGCGCTTGACCCGACCGCACGAAAGGCAGCGCGTGACGATCCCCTCGGACCACTCCCGGCCCTTCGCCTACCGTCTCGCGATCCTCATCGCCCGGCCCCTGTACATGCTGTTCACCAAGCGGCAGTGGTCGGGCGAGCAGAACCTCCCCACGCAGGGTGGCTACGTCGTGTGCCCCAACCACTACTCCTACGTCGAGCCGCTGGCCTTCGGGCACTTCCTCGTCGACAACGGGCACTCGCCGCGCTACCTCGGCAAGGCCGAGGTGTTCAGGGCGCCGGTCGTCGGGGCCATCGTGCGCCACGCCGACCAGATCCCGGTCTATCGGGAGACGGGCCGCGCGGCTGACGCCTACCGGGCCGCGGTGGAGGCGGTGCTGGCGGGCAAGGGCGTGGCGATCTACCCCGAGGGCACGCTGACCCGCGACCCCGACCTGTGGCCGATGCGCGGCAAGACCGGGGCCGCCCGGGTCGCGCTCGAGACGCAGTGCCCCGTCATCCCCGTGGCCACGTGGGGGGCGCAACAAGTGCTCGCTCCCTACTCGAAGCGCCTGCACCTGCTGCCCCGCAAGACCATTCAGGTGCGCGCCGGGCGGCCGGTGCGCCTCAACGACCTGTACGGCCGTGAGCTCACCTCCGAGGTGCTGCACGAAGCCACCTCGAGGATCATGGCCGCCATCACCGCCGAGCTGGAGGTGCTGCGCGGCGAGAAGGCGCCCGTGGCGCGCTTCGACCCCCGCTCGCACCGGATCACCCCCATCGGCAAGCCCCGCCCCCTGGAGGAGGCCTCATGACGAGCGCAGCGGTATACGGCACCGGAAGCTGGGGCACGGCGTTCGCCTCCGTGCTCGCGGATGCCGGCACGGACGTCACGATGTGGGGTCGCCGCCAGGAGGTGGTCGACCAGATCAACGACGGGGTCAACCGCGACTACCTCCCCGAGCTGCGCCTGCCCGCCACGATCCGGGCCACGAACGACCCGGCGGAGGCCGCCGACGGCGCTGACATCGTGGTGCTGGCCGTGCCCTCGCAGACGCTGCGCGCCAACCTCACCGCGTGGGGCTCGGCGCTGCCGGCGTCGGCCGCGGTGGTGTCGCTGATGAAGGGTGTCGAGCTGGGCACGACCAAGCGGATGAGCGAGGTCATCGCCGAGGTCGGTGGGGTCGAGACCGAGCGCATCGTCATCGTGTCGGGGCCGAACCTCGCGCGCGAGATCGCCGTGAAGCAGCCGGCGGCCTCGGTGGTGGCGTGCGCGAGCGAGGCGATGGCCGAGCTCGTCGCAGGCGCGTGCGCCGCCCCCTACTTCCGCCCGTACACGGCATCCGACGTCGTGGGCACCGAGATCTGCGGCGCCGTGAAGAACGTCATCGCCCTGGCCGTCGGCATGGCCGAGGGGCTGGGGATGGGTGACAACTCCAAGGCGTCGATCATCACCCGCGGACTGGCCGAGACGATGCGGCTCGGCACGGCGCTCGGCGGCGACGCGGTCACCTTCGCGGGGCTCGCCGGGGTCGGCGACCTCATTGCCACGTGCATGTCACCGCTGTCGCGCAACCACTCCTTCGGGGTGCGCCTGGGCCAGGGGATGGCCGTCTCGGAGGTCATCGCGGTCACCAAGCAGACCGCCGAGGGCGTGAAGTCGTGCACGTCGATCCTCGACCTCGCCCGCAACAACGGCGTCGACGTGCCGATCATCGAGCAGGTCGACGCGATGATCCAGCACGACCGCACCGCCCCGGAGGTCGTGGCGGCGCTGCTGTCCCGCCCCCGCAAGGCCGAGACCGCGTAACCTCCCCGGCCCTTTCCCGACTTTGTAGGTCAGCGGCCGGGAAAAACGCCGTGGAGTACCCGTTTCCCGCGGCTTTTGACCTGCAAGGTCGGGGGGTGGGTCAGGCCTGGTCGAGGGCCTGGCTGAGGTCGCGCCAGAGGTCGTCGACGTCCTCGATGCCGACCGAGAGCCGGATCAGGTTCTCCGGCACCCGCACCGGCTCGCTCGGGATGCGCCTCCGCCGCTCGAGCTGGCTCTCGACCCCGCCCAGGCTGGTGGCGTGCACCCAGACCCGGGTGGCCGAGCACACCCGCTCGGCCGCCTGCGCGCCGCCCGCGACCTCGATCGAGACGATGCCGCCGAAGCCGGGATGCCGGACGCGCTCGACCGAGGGATGCGTGCGCAGGCGCTCGGCGAGGTCGAGGGCGTTGGCCCCGGCACGCTCGACCCGCAGGTGCAGCGTGCGCAGCCCCCGCAGCGCGAGCCACACCTCCATCGGGCCCGCGATCGCTCCGTGCAGGGTGCGGTGCCGCAGCATCCGCTCGTGGTGGGCGCGACCGGCATCCGTCGGTGGGGTGACGACGGCACCGAGGACGACGTCGCTGTGGCCGGACAGGTACTTGGTCACCGAGTGCACGACGACGTCGGCGCCGAGCTCGAGCGGACGTTGCAGCAGGGGTGTCGCGAAGGTGTTGTCGACGACCGAGAGCACGCCCCGCTCGCGGGCGGCGGACAGCAGGGCGGGCAGGTCGGCGACCTCGAGCAGGGGGTTGGTGGGCGACTCGAGCCAGAGCAGGTCGGCGCCCTCGAGGGCTGTCAGCACGGCCGCGGTGTCGGCGACGTCGACGCGGCGCACCCGGGCTGACCCCTCCGCCTCGCGGTCGTCGAGGGTGGCCACCACGCCGTTGTACGCGGCATCCGGCGCGACCACCCGCCCGCCGTGGGGGAGCAGCGACAGGGCCGCGGCCACCGCGCCCATCCCGGAGGACAGCACCAGCGCCTCGCCGCCTTCGAGGTCACCGAGCGCGGCCTCGAACGCCGACCAGGTCGGGTTGCCCG
>JBBQNZ010000141.1:0-10870 GCA_038330415.1 Actinomycetales bacterium
GGGTGCGAGATACCCGGCATCGGGTACATCGACGCCGACACCATCGAGAAGCTGCTCACCATCGTGCCCATCGACATCGGAAGGGCTCTGCTCGACGCACGCACGGGGACCCTCATGGAATCAGTGAGCGCGGCCTACCGACCCAGCAAGAACGTCACCGACTTCGTGGCCACCCGCGACGGCACCTGCCGAATGTGGGGATGCACCCGCCCAGCACGACGCTGCGACCTCGACCACGCCAAGCCCTGGCCCAACGGCCCCACCACCCCAGCCAACCTCGGCGGCCTCTGCCGACGCCACCACCGCCTCAAGCAACGCCGCCGCTGGACCTACCACCTCGACCCCGACGGCACCGCCACCTGGACCTCACCCACGGGCACGAAGCGCATCACCCCACCCGACCACGCCGCGCTACCTGCGCCGCAACCAGTACCACCACCGCCGCCCGCGAGGCAGCCTTCACTCGTGCTCGTCGACGACCCGCCGCCGTTCTGAGCCATGGTTCTCAGGCGCACACCGCCACCCGCACGGCCGGTGCAGGGGTCCGTGGCTGCTCAGACCGCCGCCTCGCCGGTGATCATGCTCCGCCGCCGTGCTGCAAGGTCCTCGGACAGGTCGTCGACGAGGGTGGCCGCCCGCTGCTCACCGATCCCGAGCTGCCGCATCACCGCGACGACGGCCTCCCGGTCCGGCGACGGGTCAGCAGTGCTCAGCGTCGACCGACCCGCCAGCGCACCCTCGAACCACGCCTGGACGCCGAGCCACACCAGCGCGTTGCCGATGCCGTCCGATGCCGCCAGGACGCTCGACCGCCGAACCAGGTACGCGAGCATCGGGTTGTCCTGGGTGGGCCAGGGGAAGTCCGGCTGAGCATTGCTGCGCAGCCTCAGGACATCCTCCGGCTCACCCAGCACGTACGTCCGCAGCGCAGCAAGCTCCTGCTCGTCCATCTCGGACAGGATCGCCTCGGCCGAGGCCGCCTCCTGGTCGTCCATGGGTGACTCCTTCGCTCTCGGGGCGACCCGCGAAGAAGACCGGGGCCCGTTCGCCGGGTCGGTCGCCTGCGCGACCTGCTGGCGACGATAGGCCGTCCTCGTTCAGGCGGTGACCGCGGCCTTGACCGAGTCGATCATCGTTTGCTCACGCTCGCTGACCCGCACGGCGTGGAAGCCCATGAAGCCACCGTCCTTGGCGGCATCGGCAGCCGCCTGGGCCGCGGCCACGAGCCAGGTGCCGAACGCCGCGGCCTCCTCGGGCGAGGCCTTGGCGGCCACGATCGCCGCCACGCCGCGCAGCTCCTCGAGCACACCCTCGCCGGGGTTGGGCCCGGCCGGCTTGAACCCCTTGATCGGGTTCTCACGCTGCTGCGCCATCTGCTGGATGTCGAGTGCCACCTCGGAGAGCAGCTGCTCACGCGACGGCGGGTTGGTGGCGTTCTTCAACGTGGCCATCGACTCCTTGGCGGCCTCGATCGGGCCACCGGGGTCGGCCAGCGACACCGCGAGCCCGGCCACCAGTGGTGCCCGGCGGACGCGGTTCCACTCCTCGTCGGTGAAGTCGGTCTTCGTCGTCACGAGGCGGCCTCGAACTGCACCTCGAGCGTGATCGGCACGGCCGACAGGGCCTGGCTCACCGGGCAGCCGACCTTGGCGGCCTGCGCGGCCTCCTCGAACTGCTCGGCGCTGATGCCGGGCACCACACCGACGACCTTGAGCGCGATGCCGGTGATGCCGGTGCCGGGCTGGAAGGTCACGTCGGCGGTGGTGTCGATCGTGGTCGGCGGGGTGCCGGCCTGGGCGAGCCCGTGCGACAGCGCCATCGAGTAGCAGGTGGAGTGGGCGGCCGCGATGAGCTCCTCGGGGCTGGTCTTGCCGTTGGCCGCCTCGGCGCGCGAGGGCCAGGACACGTCGTACGTGCCGATGCCGCTCGACTCGAGCGACACCTGGCCGGCGCCCTCCATGAGGGAGCCCTCCCAGTGGGCGGAAGCGGTGCGAGTGGTCGCCATCAGTTGTTCTCCTCGTGTCAGGGTTCGTGCCGGGCTGGTGCCCGGTGGTGCCGAGTGTGCCGCCCAGCCTTGTCGTCGCGGGCGATCATGACAACCCGGTGCCGAAGGTCGGGCTTCGACGCCGCGGACCGCGCCCGGCATCCGGGCACCCGCTCGGTAGTGTCGTGGGGTGCCCATCCACCTCGAGATGACCGACCGGGTCGCCACCGTCACCATCGACCGCACCCACCGCCGCAACGCGCTCAACCTCGAAGCCCTCGACGACCTCCACCGCGCCGTGGTCTCCGCCCTGACCGACGGCGCCCGCGCACTGGTGCTCACCGGCGCCGAGGGCCACTTCTGCGCCGGCGCCGACCTCACCGAGCTCGAGGACGTGTCGTTCACCTCCCGCCTGGCCGAGGTGCTCGAGCACCTGGCTGCCGCCCCGGTGACCACGATCGCCGCGATCGAGGGCTCCTGCATGGGTCTGGGGATGCAGGTCGCCATCGCCTGCGACCTGCGCGTCGTCGCCCCCGCCGCGAAGTTCGCCGTGCCCGTCGCCAAGCTGGGCCTGATGGTCGACCACTGGACCCTCGACCGGGTGGCCCGCACCTGGGGCGAGGGTGCCGCCCGCCTGATGGTGCTGACCGCCACCGTGCTCGACGCCGACGACGCGTGGCGCCTCGGGTTCGCCCAACAGCGCGGCGACCTCGCCGACGCACAGGCGCTGGCCGCCGGCGCCGCGGCGCTGGCCCCGCTCACCCAGCTCGGCTCGAAGCTCGGCTTCGACGCCCACCACGACAACTCCGCCGAGGTCGCCCGCTACGAGGCCGCCTTCGCGCGGGCCTGGACCAGCGACGACCTCGCCGAGGGCCGCCGCGCCTTCACCGAGCGCCGCACGCCGGCCTTCCGGGGGCACTGACGTGGCCGACTCCCACGACCACGACCACGACCACGACCACCCGCACGAGCACGCCCCGGCCACCGATCCCGGCCCGATCGCCGACGCCAGCGTGCGCCGCGCCCGACCCAACGACGCCCCCGCGGTGGGTCTGGTGCAGGCCACCGTGTTCCGTGCGGCGTATGCCGGCCGCGTCGCCGACGAGGTCCTCCCCCTCTTCGAGCCCGACGCCTTCGCCCGCACCTGGCGCGAGAGCCTCGCAGCCCCGCCCGAGGGCGTGCACCGGCTCCTGGTCGCCTGCGCCGGTGAGCAGGTGGTCGGCCTCGCGGCGATCGGTCCCGCACAGGACCCGGATGCCGGACCCGCTGCCGGCGAGGTGACCGTGCTCGCCGTGCACCCCGACGCCCGACGCCAGGGGCACGGCTCGCGCCTGCTCAACGCCAGCGTCGACCTCCTCGCCGAGGCCGGTGCGGAGTCGGTCACCCTGTGGCTGCTCGCCGACGACGAGAGCACCCGCGCCTTCCTCACGGCCTCCGGCTTCGCCCCCGACGGCGCCTACCGCGACCGGGTGGTCTCCCCCGACGGCGACACCCTGCGCGAGGTGCGCCTCACCGCCGACATCGGGGAGGACCCGGCGGGGTGAGCGACGCAGCGAGCGAGCATGGGGGCCACGGCGCGAGCGAGCAGGGGGGCCACGCCGCGAGTGAGGAAGCGACCGACTCGGCGCTGCCCGCCGACCGCCGCCGCGAAGTCATCCGCCAGGCCTGGAGCGTCGGCATCGCCAGCGGCACCTACGGCATCAGCTTCGGCGCCCTGGCCGTGGCAGCCGGGCTCGACCTCTGGCAGGCTCAGCTGCTCTCGGTGCTGATGTTCACCGGCGGCTCCCAGTTCGCGTTCGTCAGCATCATCGGCACCGGGGGCCTGTCCGCCGCACCCGCGGCGATCGCGACGGCGTCGATGCTCGGCATCCGCAACGGTCTCTACGGGTTGCAGACCTCACGCTTCCTCGGCGTCACCGGGGTTCGCCGGGTCGTTGCCGCCCAGCTCACCATCGACGAGTCGACGGCGGTCGGCATCGCCCAACCCGAGCTGCGGGCGCAGCGGCTCGGGTTCTGGCAGACCGGCCTCGCGGTGTTCGTGCTCTGGAACCTGTCCACCCTCGCCGGCGCGCTCCTCGGCAACGCCTTCGGCGACCCCCGCACCCTCGGCCTGGATGCCGCCGCTGCCGCCGCCTTCGTCGCCCTCCTGTGGCCGCGCCTGCGCAGCCGCGACGCCACCGCCACCGCCGTGCTCGCGATGTTCATCGCCCTGCTCACCTCGCCGGTGCTGCCGGCGGGCGTGCCCGTCATCCTCGCCGCGACCGCGGCGCTCGTGGTCGGCCTGCGGCATCCCGGCCGGCACGAAGGTCCGCTCGAGGGTGCCGACGGAGCCCTGCCCGGGTCGGACCCGACGCCATGACGCTCTGGGTCGCCGTCATCGTCGCCTCCGTGGCCTCGCTGCTCATCAAGCTTGCGGGCTACCTCGTGCCCGAGACCCTGCTCGAAGGCGAGCGCACCGCTCGGGTCACCACCCTGCTGCCGGTCGCGCTCCTCGCGGCGCTCGTCGTCGTGCAGACGGTCGTGGGACCGGGCGGGTCGCTCGTGCTCGACGCGCGGATCGCCGCCGTCGGCGTGGCCGTCGTGCTGCTCCTGCTGCGCGCCAACTTCCTGGTCATCGTGCTCGCGGCCGGCGCCACGGCGGCCCTGCTACGCGCGATCGGCTGGGGCTGAGCCGCGGCCCTGGGCCTGGAGCGCGGCCCGGTAGCGGGCCAGCACGAGGTCGACGACCAGCGGGTGCGGCGCAACCGGCCCGGTGACCACGTCGGCCCCCGCCTCCTCGAGCCGCCGCTGGAAGAACCCGGGCGCCAGCAGGTAGGACGCCACCGTGACCGGCTCTCCCGGCGCCGACGCACGGGCCGCTGCCACCGCGTCGGCGACCGTCGGCACCGGGCCGGCGGCGAAGCCCAGCCGAACCGTGGCGCCCCAGCGCTGTTCCAGCCGCTGCGCCATCTCCACACTGGCTGCCTGGGCCCGGGCGTCACTCGACCCCGCTGGCGCCAGCACGACCACGCCCCCGCGGGGCGCCCCGGCGGCCACCAACCGCTCGACGAGCACGTCGACGAGCAGGTCGTCCGGGCCCAGGGCCCCGGTGGCGCGCACGTCCGACCGGCCGTCGACCGCCGCCGCGATGTCGACGTGCACGTGGTAGCCGGCCGCCAGCAGCAGCGGCACCACCACGCCCGCAACGGCATCCCCGTCGGCGCGCGGCAGGCTGGCGACGACCTCGGCGACCTCCGGCCCGTGCACGTCGACGTATGCCTCGAGCACGTCCACCTCGGGCAGCCGCTCGGCGACAGTCGCCAGCACGGCCCGCACGGTCTCGCGCCCGAGGGGGTCCCTGGTGCCGTGCGCGCACAGCACCAGCGCCGGCGGGCGCGGCTCAGGCACCGCCGGCCTCCGTGGCACAGGCCGGGTCGTCGATGAAGCCCGGCGCGGCTACCGCGCCGACGACGACCACGGCCGGCGACCGCACTCCCGCGGCGGCCGCCACCTCGGCGGCGCTGGAGAGCGTGGCGTGGGTGACCCGCTCCCCCGGCGTGGTGCCCTTCTCGATGACGGCGACCGGGAGGTCGGGGTCGACGCCGGCCGCGATGGCCGCCGCGCAGATCTCGGCCAGCGTGGCGACCGCCATCAGCAGCACGAGAGTGGCACCGGCGGCCAGCGCGGCGAGCGCCGCGGGGTCGGGGCCGGCATGGCCCGACGCGACGTGCACCGACGACGCGACCCCGCGCTGGGTCAGTGGGATGCCGGCCAGCACCGGCACCGCGAGCGCCGAGCTGATGCCGGGCACCACCTCGACCTTGATGCCCGCAGCGCGGCACGCGTGCACCTCTTCACCACCTCGCCCGTAGACGAACGGGTCGCCACCCTTGAGCCGCACCACGACCTGGCCGCGCCATGCCCGCTCGACCAGCAGGTCGTTGATCTCGGCCTGCGGCACCGGGTGCCGCGCGGCGGTCTTGCCGACGTGCACGACCTCGACGTCCGCGGGCAGGCGCTCGAGCAACCCGGTCGTGCCGAGCCGGTCGGCCACGACGACGTCGGCGGCGGCCAGCGCCGCCAACCCAGCCGCGGGAACCAGCCCCGGATCGCCCGGCCCTCCCCCCACCAGCACCACCCGGCCACGGTGCTCGCGCCGGTGACGCAGGTCGACGAGCCCCGTCGACAGGTGCAGCGCCAGCGCGTCGCGCACGGACACCACGCGTCGGGGGTCGGGCTCGGCATCCGACACCACGCCGACCACGAGGTCGTCGTGCCGGGTCGCCGCCACACTGCGCGCCGTGCCCATCGCCCCGAAGATGCACCAGGTGCGCCGCTCCTCGCACCACCGGGCCACCGCAGCATCCACGTCGGGGTTCGCGGTCGCGGCGACCACCAGCCACGCCGCCTCCACGTCGGCCTCGGACACCGGGCGCTCCAGCAGCTCGACCCGCCCGGCGGGGGGCGCCTGCGCGAGCCCGCGGGCGGCATCCGAGGGAGACGGGTCGACGAGCACCACGTGGGCGCCCTCGGCCGCAAGCCCGCGCGCCCGCCCGGTGCCGACGGCACCGGCCCCGGCGACGACGACCCGTCGCCCGACGAGGTCGAGCCCGACCAGGGTGGTCACGGCGGGGTCAGTCGCCGAGGCCGAGGTAGTGCTCGAGCCCCACGGTGACTCCGGGGTGGTCGGCGACCGCGCGCACCCCAGCGAGCACCCCGGGCATGAACGACACCCGGTCGAAGGAGTCGTGCCGGATGGTGAGCATCTCGCCGGCGTTGCCGAGCAGCACCTCCTGGTGCGCCACCAGCCCGCGCAGCCGCACCGAGTGCACCGGGATCCCGTGCACGCGCGCCCCACGCGCGCCGTCGGGGTCGGAGGTCGTGGCGTCCGGCACCGGGGCGAGCCCGGCATCCTCACGCGCGGCACCGATCAGGTCGGCGGTGCGGGCGGCGGTGCCGGAGGGGGCGTCGACCTTGTCGGGGTGGTGCAGCTCGACCACCTCCACCGACTCGTAGAAGCGGGCGGCCTTGGCGGCGAAGGCCATCATCAGCACCGCGCCGAGTGCGAAGTTCGGGGCGATCAGCACGCCGACGTCCGGGTGACCGGCGGCCTGGTCGCGCAGGCTCGCGAGCCGTTCCTCGGACCAGCCGGTGGTGCCCACCACCACGTGCACGCCCTGCTCGACGCAGTGGGCGACGTTGGCGGGCGAGGCGTCGGGCACCGAGAACTCGACGACGACGTCGGCACCACCGAGGTCGCCGAGCTCGTCACCGACGTCGAACCGCCCGACCAGCTCGAGGTCGTCGGCCTCCTCGACCGCGCGACACACGGTCGCGCCCATCCGGCCACCCGCCCCGATGACGGCCACAGTCGTCGCACTCATGGCCTGAACTGTAGTCAGGCGCAGCGACGAGCCGTCCCGTGGACCAGTGCCGGGACGACCACGGCGGAGCGCCCGTGCCGGGCCCGGTCGCCGCCTCTCGGGTGGGGCGCGACCCGCCGAACCGTTCACCTCCTGTTCATCTTCGGGCGCGCCTTAGGGTAACCTCAGGTGAACAGCAGGTGAACGACCCCGAGAGGAGGGGCCATGAAGAAGGTCATCACGACCACGAACAGCAACGGCCTGGCCCTGCGCTGGGTGCCCGTCACCACGCATGACGGGCGCGTGCGCATGGAGATGCGCTGGACCGCCCCGCCCGCGCTGCGCAAGCGCACCGCCGCCTGAGCGCGGGAACCGCGTAGGCCCCTGTACCCCCGGGTCCTGTTCGGCTTTTAGTGGTGTTCTGGGTGCGTGCTGGACCAACGAAGACCCTCCGCACCAGCCTGGTGCGGAGGGTCTTGCCGCTGCCTGGCGGGGTCAGCAGAGCTTGCCGCGCATGACTCCCGAGTTGCGGAAGTTCGGGGTGCACGTTGGGTCGATGCCGTTGCGCTCGAGGGACTCACCCTCGGGCTCGAGCCGACTGAGGGCGTGGACCTTGTCGACGACGACGGGCTGTGGGCTGTGGGCTGTGGGTTGTGGGCTGTGGGCGAACGTTCGCATCATCGGCCGTTCTTGAACGGGGCAGGGTCGTCAGCAGTGGCGCTCGGCGGCATGGTGACTGTCACTAGCCAGGAACCATGGTCCTCGAGGTCAGGACCCGTATCGCTCGGTAGGTAGCTCGGGCCGGGGGGTGCGGGGGCCGCGCCAGCGCCGCCACAGTGCAGGTGCGATGTGGACTGATGCCCGAACGGCGATGGCTCCAAGGATGAGGAGGACGTAGGTCCCCCGCGACGGCAGCGGAGCACCGAACAGGAGTGGCACCAGGGTGAAGACGACGGGCAGGAGCGCGACTGTCAACGCTTCGCTACGCAGACTCTTCCACGTCATGCGCCATACCGTACCCGCCGGGGGCTGTAGGGCATGAGGCCGCCGCTTGCGCACGGGTGCTGCTGCTGGGCCAGTTGACCGCGCCGCATCAGGGAGAGGGAGGCAACTCATCGGGAGCTGACACTCCGAGACCTCACCCGCGCGTTTCCTGCTCCTCAGTCAGTGCAACGCTGGGACGAGCCCCGCTTGAGGGAGCATGGAGAAGCGTGCCCTCGGTCGCCAGACCAGGGGCACGCTTCTGTGCGCCACTCGCGCGCCATGAACCCACACTAAAAGCCGAACTGGACCCCCGGGTACAGGGGCCTCGCCGTTGCCCGGTCCGCTGTGACCGGGGGCCACCTCAGGGGTGGGTCCGGGGTGGAACGGCGACGGCCCGCATCCGCGAAGGGATGCGGGCCGTCGTCGGTCAGGCCGGGGTCACTCAGGCGTCGGTGGACGCGCCCTCGGACGGCGAACGGTCACCGCGACCACGGTTGCCACCGCGGCGGCGGTTGCGGGGGCGGCGCTCGCCGCGCTCACCGTCAGCAGCGGGGGCGTCGCCCTCGTCGGTGTCGGTGTCGGCCTCGGTGTCGGCCGCCGGGGCAGCGACCGGCGCAGCAGCCGGCGCCGAGTCGGCCGCGTGGGCCTGCTCGTCACCGGTCTCGCCCTCGGCCAGCACAGCGGCGAGGCTGAGCTTGCCGCGCGGGTCGATCTCCTTGAGCTCGACCTGCACCTTCTGGCCCACGGCGAGCACGTCGTCGACGTTGTCGATCCGCTTGCCGCCGACGAGCTTGCGCACCTCGGAGATGTGCAGCAGTCCGTCCTTGCCCGGCAGGAGCGAGATGAACGCACCGAAGGTGGTCGTCTTGACGACGGTGCCCAGGAAGCGCTCGCCGATCTCCGGCATCTGCGGGTTGGCGATGGCGTTGACCATCGCGCGGGCCGCCTCGGCCGACGGGCCGTCGGTGGCACCGATGTAGACCGTGCCGTCGTCCTCGATCGAGATCTGGGCGCCGGTCTCGTCCTGGATCTGGTTGATCATCTTGCCCTTCGGGCCGATGACCTCACCGATCTTGTCGACCGGGACCTGCACCGAGATGACGCGAGGAGCGTAGGGGCTCATCTCATCGGGCGCGTCGATGGCCTCGTTCATGACGTCGAGGATGTGCAGGCGCGCGTCGCGGGCCTGGGTCAGCGCGCCGGCCAGCACGTCGGCGGGGATGCCGTCGAGCTTGGTGTCGAGCTGGATGGCCGTGACGAACTCGCGGGTACCGGCGACCTTGAAGTCCATGTCGCCGAACGCGTCCTCGGCACCGAGGATGTCGGTCAGCGCCGCGTACTCGGTGGTGCCGTCGACCTCGGCCGAGACCAGACCCATCGCGATGCCGGCGACCGGGGCGCGCAGCGGCACACCGGCGTTGAGCAGCGACAGGGTGGAGGCGCACACCGAGCCCATCGACGTCGAGCCGTTGGAGCCGAGAGCCTCGGACACCTGGCGGATCGCGTAGGGGAACTCCTCGCGGGTCGGGAGCACCGGCATCAGGGCACGCTCGGCGAGCGCACCGTGGCCGACCTCGCGACGCTTCGGCGAACCCACCCGGCCGGTCTCACCGGTCGAGTAGGGCGGGAAGTTGTAGTTGTGCATGTAGCGCTTGCGGGTGACCGGCGACAGGGTGTCGAGCTGCTGCTCCATGCGGAGCATGTTCAGCGTCGTCACGCCCATGATCTGGGTCTCGCCACGCTCGAAGATCGCCGAGCCGTGAACGCGCGGCAGCACCTCGACCTCGGCCGAGAGCGCCCGGATGTCCGCGAGGCCACGGCCGTCGATGCGCACCTTGTCCTTGAGGATGCGCTGGCGGATGAGCTTCTTCTGCACCGCGCGGTAGGCGGCCGACAGCTCCTTGTCGCGACCCTCGAACTGCTCGCCGAGCGAGTCCTTCATCGCGGCCTTGAGCTCGTCGAGCCGGTCCTCGCGCTCGGTCTTGCCCGCGATCTGCAGGGCAGCAGCCAGGTCGGATGCCGTCGCGGCCTCGACCGCGGCGTAGGCGTCGTCCTCGTAGTCGAGGAAGATCGGGAACTCCTGCACCGGCTTGGCGGCCGTGGCGGCGAGCGCGGACTGGGCCTCGCAGAGCACCTTGATGAACTTCTTGGCGGCCTCGAGGCCCTGGGCGACGATCTCCTCGGTGGGAGCCGTCTTGCCCTGGGTCTTGACGAGGTCCCAGGTCTGCTCGGTGGACTCGGCTTCGACCATCATGATCGCGACGTCGTCACCGGCGATGCGGCCGGCGACGACCATGTCGAACGTGGAGCGCTCGATGTCGCTGAAGTTCGGGAACGCGACCCACTGGTCGTCGATCAGGCTGACCCGGGTGGCGCCGATCGGGCCGGAGAACGGCAGACCGGAGATCTGGGTGGAGGCGCTGGCCGCGTTGATGGCGAGCACGTCGTACTGGTGGTCGGGGTTGAGCGCGAGCACCGTGATGACGACCTGGACCTCGTTGCGCAGGCCCTTGGTGAAGGTCGGGCGCAGCGGGCGGTCGATCAGGCGGCAGGTGAGGAT
>JBBQNZ010000142.1:0-10738 GCA_038330415.1 Actinomycetales bacterium
GGGGCCGTGGCTGAGCGGCTGCCGCAGGGCCACCGAGTGCGCCGCCCAGGGGGAGCCCGGCTGCTCGGATGCCGGTTCCTCGCCACCCGACGCGGCCGACAGCACCGCGACCAGGGCCGCGAGCTGCTCGGGGGTCGCGTCACCGCGCACCAGGATGGCCGGCGGGGCCGGGGTCACCGCAGCCTCGACCCCACCGGAGCCGGTCGTCTCGTCGCCGGCCGTCACCGGGTCGGGCCCCCTGAGCTCTGTGCCCGTGAAGAGGTCATAGGGGAATGTTGCCGTGCTTCTTGGGCGGGAGGGTGGCGCGCTTGGTGCGCAGTGCCCGCAGGGCCTTGGAGACGTTCTTCCGGGTGTTCGACGGGGTGATGACGGTGTCGATGTAGCCGCGCTCGGCCGCGACGTAGGGGTTGGCCAAGGCGTCCTCGTACTGCTTGATGAACGTCGCGCGGGCCTCCTCGACCGAGCCGCCGTGCTCCGCGGTCTTGGCGAGCTCCTTGCGGTAGAGGATGTTGACCGCACCCTGGGCGCCCATCACCGCGATCTGCGCCGTCGGCCACGCCAGGTTGATGTCGGCACCGAGGTGCTTGGACCCCATGACGTCGTAGGCGCCGCCGTAGGCCTTGCGGGTGATGACGGTGACCAGCGGCACGGTGGCCTCGGAGTAGGCGTAGATCAGCTTCGCCCCGCGTCGGATGATGCCGTCCCACTCCTGGTCGGTGCCCGGCAGGAAGCCCGGGACGTCGACGAGGGTCAGGATCGGCACGTTGAACGCGTCGCAGGTGCGCACGAACCGGGCGGCCTTCTCGGAGGCGTCGATGTCGAGGGTGCCCGCGAACTGCATCGGGTTGTTGGCCACGACCCCGACCGAACGACCCTCGACCCGACCGAAGCCGATGATGATGTTCGGCGCGAACAGCGGCTGCACCTCGAGGAACTCGCTGTCGTCGACGATCCGCTCGATGACGTCGTGCATGTCGTAGGGGACGTTGGGGCTGTCGGGGATGATCGTGTCGAGGAACCGGTCGTCGTCGGTGACCTCGAGGTCGTTCTCGTCGCCGTAGACCGGCGGGTCCTCCATGTTGTTCGACGGCAGGTAGGACAGCAGCGCCCTGACGTACTCGACCGCGTCGACCTCGTCGGTGCCCATGTAGTGCGCCACACCGGACTTGGTGTTGTGGGTGCGGGCGCCGCCGAGCTCCTCGAAGCCGACGTCCTCACCCGTGACGGTCTTGATGACGTCGGGGCCGGTGATGAACATGTGCGAGGTCTTGTCGACCATCACGGTGAAGTCGGTGACCGCGGGGGAGTAGACCGCACCGCCGGCGCAGGGACCCATGATCAGCGAGATCTGCGGGATGACGCCGGAGGCGTGCACGTTGCGGCGGAAGATCTCGCCGTACAGGCCGAGCGAGACGACACCCTCCTGGATGCGCGCCCCGCCCGAGTCGTTGAGCCCGACGACCGGGCAGCCGACCTTCATCGCGAAGTCCATGACCTTGGTGATCTTCTCGCCGAACACCTCACCCAGCGAGCCGCCGAACACGGTGAAGTCCTGCGCGAACACCGCCACGGTGCGGCCGTCGACGGTGCCGTAGCCGGTGACGACGCCGTCGCCGTAGGGGCGGTTCTTGTCGCCGCCGAACGCCGCGGAACGGTGGCGGGCGTACTTGTCCATCTCGACGAAGGTGCCCTCGTCGAGCAGCAGCTCGAGGCGCTCGCGAGCCGTCTTCTTGCCGCGGGCGTGCTGCTTCTCGATCGCGCGCTCGGAGCCGGCGCTGGCGACCTCGGTCACGCGTCGCTTGAGGTCCGCGAGCTTGCCCGCCGTCGTGGAGGTGTCGATGTCCTCCGGGACGTCAGTGCCGCCGATGGACTGGGTGTCGCTCTTGGACATGGCCCGAGCCTAGCCTTGCCCCCGTGAGTGACTTGCACCGATCCCGACCGCTCGGCGAGCGATCTGTCACACCCGGCGCACCGTGGGGTCCGGCGGAGGTCTTCGACCGCCTCGGCTCGACGAACGACGAGGTCCGCGAGCGTCCCGCGCCGTGGCGCGTCGTGGTCGCCGAGCAGCAGGATGCCGGTCGCGGCCGGCTCGGTCGCGCATGGACGACGACCCCGGGCACGGCCCTGGCGGTGTCCGTCCTCGTGCCGCCCCCGGCATCCGGCGCCTCGTGGGTGCCGCTGCTCGCCGGCCTCGCCGTGCACCGGGCGGTCGAGGAGGTGGCGGGCGTCGTGACGGCGCTGAAGTGGCCCAACGACGTGCTGGTGCCCGGCGACGGGGACCGGAAGCTGGCGGGCCTGCTCTGCGAGTGGACCGAGGCCGGGGTCGTCGTGGGGCTCGGGCTCAACGTCGACACCGCCCGCGGCGACCTGCCGCTCGACACCGCCACCTCGCTGCGCGCCGCGGGCGCGCCGGGGGTCGACCGCGCGAGCCTGCTCACGGCATACCTGGTGCACCTGGCCCGGGTGCTGGGCGAGGACACCGGGCCCGGTGGCGCCGCCCAGCAGGCCTACGTCGCGGCCTGCGCCACGGTGGGCCGTGAGGTCGAGGTGCACGAGCCGGGTGGAGTGGTGCACCGCGGTGTCGCGACAGGCGTCGACGATGCGGGCAGACTGACCGTGCGCTCCACCGAGGGCGTGTGGGCCGTGTCCGCGGGTGACGTGGTCCACGTCCGGGCCCGGTGACCCGTCCGAGAGGAGCCTGATGTCCGCGGAGCAGGTCGGTCGGTCCGCCGGCGACCACGTCGCCGCCGACGAGGGCTCCGCGCTGGACGAGGGCTCCGGGCCCGACCTCGTGACGCCCGACGACGTGGCCGAGCGGGTCGAGCGCATGCTGCTCGGCCGGCCGGCCTCGATGGGGCGGCGCGAGGTGACCGAGGGCGCGGGCGTCGAGGCCCTCACGGCGCGGCGGTTCTGGCACGCGATGGGCTTCCAGAACGTCACCGACGACGAGGCGATGTTCACCGAGGCCGACACCCAGGCGCTGCGCCGGGTGGCCCGGATCATCGACGACGGCCGGCTCAGCGAGGAGCTCGCCCTGGGCATGACCCGGGCCTTCGCCCGCACCGCCGACCGGCTCGCGGTCTGGCAGACCCAGCTCGTCGCCGAGTCGCTGGCCTCCCCGTTCTCTGAGGACCTCGAGGGGCGCGACAGCCGCTCGGTGCCCGAGCCGCAGGTGGCCGCCGAGGCTGCCGAGCTGCTCGCGGGCATCTCCACCGAGATCGAGCCGCTGCTCGTCTATGTCTGGCGCCGCCACCTCACCAACGCGATCGCGCGCATGCTCGCGGATGCCGACCCGTCCGTGCACGCCGACCCCTCCGCCCCGATCCGGGTCGTGGGGTTCGCCGACCTGGTGTCGTTCACCTCCTTCGTGCGCCGGATGAGCGAGCGGCAGCTCGCGCGCCTCGTGCAGCGCTTCGAGCTGCTCGCCAGCGACGTCATCACCGAGCACGGTGGCCGGGTGATCAAGACCGTTGGCGACGAGGTGCTGTTCGTGCACTCCGAGGCGGCCGCGGCATCCGCGATCGCCCTCGACCTGGTCGACGCGATGGCCGAGGATGAGCTGCTGCCGCCGGTGCGGGTCGGCCTCGCCCACGGGCGGGTCGTCTCCCGCCTCGGCGACGTCTTCGGGATGACGGTCAACAAGGCCAGCCGGATCACGGCGGTGACCCCGTCGGGCCACGTCTACGTCGACGACGACATGGCCCGGGTGCTCGGCGTGGTCTCCGGCTTCACGGCGATCGAGCGTCGTCGTCGGGTGCTGCGCGGCATCGGCGTGGTGACCCTGCACGAGCTGCAACGCGCACCCGGCGGACGGCGCCCTCCGGGCGATGGGGGGACGGCGTGACTACGATCAATCACATGACCAAGGTGCTGCTCGCGGAGGACGACCCCGCGATCTCCGACCCGCTGGCGCGGGCCCTGCGGCGCGAGGGCTACGACGTCGAGGTGTGCACCGACGGCGTGTCCGCGCTCGAGGAGGCCCTGCGGTCCCCTGACCTGCTGGTCCTCGACCTCGGCCTGCCGAAGATGGACGGCCTCGAGGTCTGCCGCCGGCTGCGCCAGGAGGGCAGCACGGTGCCCGTGCTGGTGCTCACCGCCCGCGCCGACGAGGTCGACACCGTCGTCGGGCTCGATGCCGGCGCCGACGACTACGTCACCAAGCCGTTCCGGCTCGCCGAGCTGCTGGCCCGGGCGCGAGCCCTCCTGCGCCGCGGCGTGGTGGAGCCGCCCCCGCCCGAGGCCCTGGTCAGGATCGACCCCGAGGGGCGCCGCGTCTTCCTGCACGGCCAGGAGGTGCAGCTCACCGGCAAGGAGTTCGAGCTGCTCAAGGTGCTCGTGGCCAACGAGGGCAAGGTCGTCTCGCGCGAGAAGCTGATGCGCGACGTGTGGGACAGCGCCTGGTACGGCTCGACCAAGACGCTCGACATGCACATCTCCGTGCTGCGCCGAAAGCTCGGCGACGACGCCGCGCACCCGAGCTACATCACCACCATCCGAGGGGTCGGCTTCCGCTTCGACGCCCCGGAGGACTGAGGGCGGGGTGCGGCGGCTGCTCTTCGTCACGGTCGCCCAGGCCGTGGCGATCACGGCGGTGCTGGTCGGGGTGGCCGTCAGCACCCTGCTGCTGTGGCCGGGCGACCCGCTGAAGTCGCTTGCCCCGCCACCCGAGCGGGACTTCGCGGGCACGCCACCGGTGCCGATCGTGCTGCTGGCGCTCGCCGGCGCGATCGTGCTGGCCGGCTGCATCGCGCTGGGGGTCGCCATCGCGATGGCAGACCGCCGGGCGTCGCGCCTCGCGCACTTCCTCGCCACCCTCGGTGACCGCGCCGAGCGGCTCGGCCCCGGCGACCCGCGCCCGGTGCCGCTGCGCTCCGGCATCATGGAGGTCGACCGGCTTGACGCCGCCCTGGCGCGTGGCGCGCAGCAGAGTGCCAAGCGGCTGGCGTCCGAGCGCGACTTCGCGGCCGATGCCTCGCACCAGCTGCGCACCCCCCTGACCGCCCTGCTGATGCGGCTCGAGGAGATCGCCAGCACCGACGACCTCGTCGTCGTCGAGGAGGAGGCGACCATCGCGATCACCCAGGTGGAGCGGCTCAGCCGCGT
This sequence comes from Actinomycetales bacterium, assembly GCA_038330415.1. Lineage (GTDB taxonomy): Bacteria > Actinomycetota > Actinomycetes > Actinomycetales > Dermatophilaceae > Fodinibacter. Next base: position 5,104 of record JBBQNZ010000142.1, read on the forward strand.
GGTCGACGACCTGATGAGCCGCACCCGCAGCGATACCGACACCAACCCGGCGGTCTCGCTCGACTCGGTGCTGGCCTCGCTCCAGCGCGAGTGGCAGCCGGCGTTCGCGGCGGCCCGGCGCAGCATCCATGTCAGCGGCGAGCGCGGGCTCGGCATCCGGGCGACCCCCACCGCGCTGGCCCAGATCCTCACCACGCTGCTCGAGAACTCCCTGATGTACGGCCGCGGCACCGTCGAGATCCGGGCCCGCCGGGCCGGCCCGTCGGTCGTCATCGAGGTCGCCGACGAGGGCGACGGCGTGCCCGCCGCCATCGCGCCGCACATCTTCGAGCGGTCGGTGTCGTCGTCGGGCAGCGGGCTGGGGCTGTCACTGGCCCGCGACCTGGCCGAGGCCGCCGGTGGCCGGCTCGAGCTGGTGCGCGCCAAGCCGCCGCTGTTCGCGGTCTTCCTCTCCGCCAGCGCCCACTGACGACGGCCGCCGGTCAGGGTCGGGCGTCATCGACCTCCAGCTCGAGTAGGGTTGCCAGGGAACGGATCTCGCGCTCGACCGCGGTGCGGGCCGACGCCGACAGTGGCTCGTCTTCGTGCAGGGCGTCGACGCGCAGCAGCCCGGCTGCGGGGTCGGCGGTGGCATCGAGCTTGCCGACGAGGCGGTCGCCGTGGAGCACCGGCATCGCCCAGTAGCCCCACCGCCGGGCGGCCGCCGGCTTGTACATCTCGAGCTGGTAGTCGAACTCGAACAGGTCGGCCATCCGCTTGCGGTCGAACACCAGCCGGTCGAGCGGCGACAACAGCGCGGCGCGGCCCCGGAACGGCCGGTGCAGCGTCTCGAGCTGCGCCGGGTCGACCCGCCAGGTGCCCCGCACGCCCTCGATGACCGCCGGCTCACCGGCATCCGCGACGTCGTTGGGCTCGCCCATGCTCGAGGTGGCCCGGGCGCGGGCGATGCCGAGCGAGGCCAGCCGGCGACGGTCGCGCTCGGCCGCCGCCTCGTGCCACGGCACGGCGGGGTGGTCGGGCAGCACCCGCTCGGCGAGGTCCCAGAGGCGCTCACGGCCCTCGCGCGAGGAGACCGAGACCTCGCCGCGGCGCTCCATGCAGTTCAGCAGCATCAGCACGTTCTTGCCGCTGTTCCAGCCGCTGGAGCGCCAGGGCAGCACACAGGTGTCGGGCAGCTCGCGGGCCGGCAGCGGGCCCTCGTCGCGCAGCAGCTGCAGGATGTCGGCGCGGCAGGCGGAGTTGGCATCGACCCAGTCGGCGGTGTCCTCCTGCCACTCGCGCAGCGGCGGGCGGCCGGGCCAGTCGTGCATGTCGGCGCGGAACAGGGCCATGTCGTCGGAGGCGTGCACCATGCCGTCGTACTCGACGACGGCGCGGTCGACGAGCAGGGCATCGAGGTCGCCGCGGCGGTAGGCGGGGCCGAGCCGGCTCCACAGCACGAGGTCGGCGCTGGGTGCGACGGCCGCGGTGAGGTCGACCTGCAGCACCCACAGCCGGCGGGCGACGTCGAGCACGTCGGTGGGGCGCTGGGCGTCGAGCAGCTGGGCCTGCACCGCGATGCGGCGGGCCTGCTGGCGGGTCAGCCGGTGCACCATGCACCGACGCTAGGGCAGGGCGCCGACAGGGCGGCAGCCCTCAGAGCGGCTCGCCGGCGAAGACGAACCGGCGGTAGGCCCAGAACCGGAAGAGCGTACCCAGCCCGATGCCGATGATCGTGGCGATGTTGTCGGCGAGGATGGAGACGTAGTCCAGGCCGTAGTGCGAGATGTACAGGGTGAGGGCCGAGATGCCGAGAGCGACGGCGTTGACGCCGAAGAACAGCACCACCTCGTGGTGGGCGGGGCGACTGCGCCGGTGGCGGAAGGTCCACTGCCGGTTGCCGAACCACGCGAACAGCGTGGCGACGGCTCCGGAGATGATCTTGGCCGTCGTCACCTTGTCGGACAGCACGGTGTGCCAGAGCAGGTTGGCCAGGCCGATGTCGATGATGAAGGCGACCAGCCCGACGACCCCGAACTTGATCATCTCGCGGTAGATGACGTCCATCGCGCCGCGGGCCGACCCGAACAGGCGCGAGATGCCGCCGGTGGGGGGCGGAACGGTTGTGGGCACCGAAGCAGCCTACCGAGCGCCGGTCGCTATCCTCACCGGGTGACCACCCCACGTCGCGCACCCGGCGGCTTCCCCGTCGTCGGCATCATCGGTGGTGGCCAGCTCGCCCGGATGTGCGCCGGCCCGGCCGCCGAGCTGGGGGTGACTCTGAGCGTGCTGGCCGAGGCCGACGACGCCAGCGCCGCCCTGGTCGTGCCGAGCTCACCCGTGGGGGACCACACCGAGGCCGAGGCGGTGCACGCCTTCGCGCAGCACTGCGACGTCGTGACCTTCGACCACGAGCACGTCCCCGCCCACGTGCTCGACCTGCTCGTGGCCGAGGGTGTCGAGCTGCACCCCCGGCCACAGGCGCTGCGCTTCGCCCAGGACAAGCTGGCGATGCGCGAGCGGCTCACCGAGCTCGGCATCCCCTGCCCCCGCTGGGCGCGCGCCGACACCGCGGCCGACGTCACGGCGTTCGGGGATGCCGTGGGCTGGCCGGTCGTCGCGAAGACCCCCCGCGGTGGCTACGACGGCAAGGGCGTCAAGGTCGTGTCGGATGCCGGTGAGCTCGCCGACTGGCTGGAGCGCGCCGCACGCGAGGGCACCGGCATCCTGCTCGAGGAGCGGGTGCCGTTCCGGCGCGAGCTCGCAGTGCTGCTGGCCCGCAGCCCGTCCGGGCAGGCCGCCGCCTGGCCCGTGGTGGAGACGGTGCAGACCGACGGCATCTGCACCGAGGTGCTGGCGCCGGCACCCGGTCTGGATGCCGGGCTGGCCGCCGCCGCGGTGCACGCCGGGCTCACGGTGGCCGGGGCGCTCGACGTGACCGGGGTGCTGGCCGTGGAGCTGTTCGAGGTCGACGGTGACGACGGCCCGCCGGGCTTCGTCGTCAACGAGCTGGCGATGCGCCCGCACAACTCCGGGCACTGGTCGATGGACGGCGCGGTCACCGGGCAGTTCGAGCAGCACCTGCGGGCGGTGCTCGACCTGCCGCTGGGGTCGCCGCGGCCGCACGGGCCGTGGACCGTGATGGCCAACGTGCTGGGCGGCGACTACGCCGAGCTGTACCCGGCATACCGTCATGTCATGGCGCGCGACCCGGAGGCGAAGGTGCACATGTACGGCAAGGGCGTGCGCCCCGGTCGCAAGATCGGGCACGTCAACATCTGCGGCGACGACCTCGCCGACCTGCGTCAGCGGGCGCGGCATGCGGCGGACTACATCCAGGGAGCGGTGACCGAGTGAGCACGCACGCGGACGTGGGGTCACCGGTGGTCGGCGTCGTCATGGGGTCGGACTCCGACTGGCCGGTCATGGAGGGCGCCGTCGTCGCGCTCGAGGAGCTGGGGGTGGCCTGCGAGGTCGACGTGGTCTCCGCGCACCGGATGCCGGAGGAGATGGTCGAGTACGGCCGCTCGGCCGAGGGTCGCGGGCTGCGCGTGATCATCGCCGGTGCCGGGGGCGCCGCCCACCTGCCGGGGATGCTCGCGTCGGTCACCTCGCTGCCGGTGATCGGGGTGCCGGTTCCGCTGAAGTACCTCGACGGGATGGACTCGCTGCTCTCGATCGTGCAGATGCCGTCAGGCGTGCCGGTGGCGACCGTGTCGGTGGGTGGGGCGCTCAACGCCGGCCTGCTGGCGGCTCGCATCCTCGGCGCGGGGGAGGGGGCGGAGGCGGAGCGGCTGCGCGGTGCGCTGGCCCAGTTCCGCGAGAACCTGCGCGACCAGGCGCACGCCAAGGGCGCTGCGCTGAGGGACCGCCGGAGCACCGAACGGGGATAGTCCGGTCGTCCCGTCGTCCGGTCGTCCGGTCGTTCCCGTCGTCCCGTCGTCCGGTCGTTCCCGTCGTCCCGTCGACGCTCTTCACCCGCCGCCGGCACCACTGCCTCGCCGTCGCGACGTGATGTCGGTCGACGTCGTCACCTCGGACGAGGCGTTGACGCGTCGACGCGTGTTCTGCCGGGGGCGAAATGGGCGTATGGCCGCTTGCAATACGAACAGGTGTTCGATTATGATGAAGCATGGCCATCAGGGGGTTGGGACTTGCGGAGCGTCGCTCCGTGCTGGTGGCTGCGCGTGAGGCGTTGGCGGGGTTGGGTGAGGTGTTGGGCCATGCGTCGGGGGACGAGCTGGCTGAGTTGATGGGTGAGGTCGACGCGGTCGTTGCCCACGGTGGTGCCGCGCGCGCGGTGGTCGCGGTGGAGGCGGTCAAGCGGGGTGTGGTGGCCGAGTCGGGGATGAACGCGCAGGCGTGGGTGCGTGATCATGCGCCGTCGTTGCGGCAGGGGGGTGCGGGGCAGGTTGCGAAGCTGGCGACCGAGGTGGCGGGGGTGGCCAGGGCGGCAGGGAGTTTGGCGCCGGATGCGTCGGGTGAGCCGGACCCCGACTCGGCGTTGGGGTTGGTGTGGGCGGGGGTGCAGGACGCGTCGGTGTCGCCGGGGTTGGCGTTGTCGGCGTTGGGGGAGGTGGCCCGGTTGGCGCCGAGGCTGTCCCCGGAGGCTGTGCCGACGGTCACCGAGGCGTTACTGGAGCTGGGCACGGTGTGGGGTGCGGGGCAGATGCGCAGGCTGCGCCCGGCGATGATCGCGAAGTACGGCGCTCAGGGGGAGTTGGACCGGTTGCAGGAGAGGTTGGCTCCGGTGGCGCGGTTGTCGCAGCCGTGGGTGGCGTCGGGGGATGTGACGGAGTACCAGTTGGTGGTGACGCCGGAGCAGGCGGCGGTGTTGGAGGCGGCGATCGGGCCGTTGTCGGCGCCGGCGCCGAACGAGGTGACCGGGGATCGGGACCTGCGCCCGGCGGGTCAGCGGCGGGTGGAGGCGTTGACGCAGGTGTGCCGGTCCGCGAGTGCGGTGGCGATGGAGGCCGCGGGTGCACCGGGGCCGGGGTTGTCCGGGGCGGTGCTGCATGTCAGCGTCGCCTTGAGCGACCTGCAGGAGATGACCGGGGCGGGTGAGGTGCTGGGGTCGACCGCGACCGGGGTGTTGCTGTCCCCGGAGGTGCTGCGGAAGGTGGCGTGTGATGCGGCACTGATGCCTTATGTGCTCGGCACCGCTGGGGAAGAGGTGGACCAGGGCCGTCTGGTGCGGTTGTTCACCCGGGCGCAGCGTCGCCGTCTGCTGCGTCGGGACCGCACGTGTACTTTCCCGGGCTGTACCAAGCCGGGGGCCTGGACCCGCGCGCATCATGTGCGGCACTGGGCCGATGGTGGCGCCTCGGATCTCGACAACGCGGCGTTGGTGTGCGACGAGCACCACACGTTCATCCACACCAGGCGGCTGTGGGCCGAAGTCCGCAAGACACCCGACGCGCTGGGCCGGTACGTCATCTGGGACCTGCACCCCGGCTCCTACGACCGGCAGCTGCAATGGCTGGCCCGGCAACGCGCTGAACACGACCCGCCACCGCTGACCCAACAGCGACTGCTCGAGCTCGTGGCCGCGGTCACCCACGATGCCGAGGCCGACCGGCGCCTGGCCCAGCACGACCTCGACCAGCTCGGCGACGCCTGGCACGAGTGGGAGCACCAGGTTCAGACCGCCGTCGAC
>JBBQNZ010000143.1:0-10725 GCA_038330415.1 Actinomycetales bacterium
AACTGGGGCCGGGTGCTCGCCGCGGTGGGCACGACCGCGGCAGCGTTCGACCCGGCATCCCTCGACGTGTCGATGAACGGGGTGCAGGTCTGCCGGGCCGGCGGGGTGGGGGAGGACCGCTCCCTGGTCGACCTGTCCGCCCGCGAGGTGCAGGTCGTCGTCGACCTCCACGCGGGCGACGCCACCGCCACGATCTGGACCAACGACCTCACCCACGACTACGTGCACGAGAACTCCGCCTACTCCACCTGACCCGACGACACCCAGCAAGGACGTCACCGATGACACCCCCCGAGCAGGCCCTGCGCGGCGCGATCGACGCCGCCGCACTGCGCGTGGCCCAGTCCAAGGCGCTGACGCTCGTCGAGGCGCTGCCCTGGCTCGAGCGGTTCCGTGGGGCGCTGGTGGTCGTCAAGTACGGCGGCAACGCGATGGTCGACGACGCGCTCAAGGCCGCCTTCGCCCAGGACATCGTGTTCCTGCGGTATGCCGGCCTGCGCCCCGTCGTCGTGCACGGCGGCGGCCCGCAGATCAAGGCGATGCTGGACCGGCTCGGCATTACCAGCGAGTTCAAGGGCGGCCTGCGGGTCACCACCCCCGAGGTCATGGACGTCGTGCGGATGGTGCTCACCGGCTCGGTCGGTCGTGAGCTCGTCGGCCTGCTCAACCAGCACGGGCCGATGGCGGTCGGCCTCTCCGGTGAGGATGCCGGGCTGTTCGGCGCCCGCCGCCGCGGCGTCGTCGTCGACGGCGAGGAGCACGACATCGGCCTGGTCGGCGACGTCGTGCAGGTCGACCCCACTGCCGTGCTCGACCTGCTCGAGGCCGGCCGCATCCCGGTCGTCTCGACCATCGCCCCCGACCTCGACGTCGAGGGCCAGGTGCTCAACGTCAACGCCGACACCGCGGCCGCCGCCCTGGCCGCCGCACTCGGCGCTCGCAAGCTCGTCGTGCTCACCGACGTGGAGGGGGTCTACGCGAGCTGGCCCGACCGCGACTCGCTGCTCTCCGAGCTGACCGTGTCGGCCGCGCGCGAGCTGCTGCACCGCGTGGATGCCGGGATGATCCCCAAGCTGGAGGCGTGCGTTCGCGCCGTGGAGGGTGGGGTGCCGCAGGCGCACGTCGTCGACGGCCGCCAGCCGCACAGCCTGCTGCTCGAGGTCTTCACCTCCGAGGGCATCGGCACCATGGTGCTGCCCGACGAACCGCGAGGAGCCCGGCGATGAGTGACCCAGCGACGACTGACCACACGACGATTGACCACACGACGACTGACCACACGACGATTGACCACACGATGACGAGCAGCGCCGCGTGGCTCGACCGTTACGAGGGCGCCCTGCTCAACGTGTTCGGCCGCCCGCAGCTGGTGCTCGAGCACGGCGACGGTGCCTGGGTGTGGGACGTCGAGGGCCGGCGCTACCTCGACCTCGTCGGTGGCATCGCCGTCAACGCCCTGGGCCACAACCACCCGGCGCTGGTCGCCGCCGTGTCGAAGCAGGCCGGCCAGCTGGTGCACGTGTCGAACTTCTTCACCTCGGTGCCGCAGGTCGAGCTCGCCGAGCGGCTGCTGTCGCTGGCCGGAGCGCCCACCGGGTCGAAGGTCTTCTTCTGCAACTCCGGCGCCGAGGCGCTCGAGGCCGCCATCAAGCTGGCCCGGCGCACCGGGCGCCCCGGCATCGTGGCTGCCGAGGGGGCCTTCCACGGCCGCACGACCGGAGCCCTGGCCCTCACCCACAAGCCGGCCTACCGCGAGCCGTTCGAGCCGCTCATCCCGGGCGTGACCCACGTGCCCTGGGGCGACGTCGACGCCCTGCGCGCCGCCGTCACCGAGCAGACCTCGGCCCTAGTCCTGGAGCCGATCCAGGGCGAGGCGGGAGTGCGCCCGGGACGTGCGGACTACCTGCGGGCGGCCCGTGAGATCACCCGCGAGGCGGGCGCCCTCCTGGTCCTCGACGAGGTGCAGACCGGCATCGGCCGCACCGGCGAGTGGTTCGCCTTCCACTCGGCCGGAGTCGTCCCCGACGCCATCACCCTCGCCAAGGGCCTGGGCGGCGGCGTGCCGATCGGGGCGCTGGTCACCTTCGGCCCCGAGGTCAGCACGATGCTCACGCCCGGCATGCACGGCTCGACCTTCGGCGGCAACCCGCTGGCCTGCGCCGCCGGGCTCGCCGTGCTCGACACCATCGCCGCCGAGGGGCTGCTCGACCATGCCCGCGAAGCCGGCGAGCACCTCCACCAGCGCATCGGCGCCCTCGACCACCCGCAGGTGACCGGCATCCGCGGCGTCGGCCTGCTGCAGGCCATCACCCTCGCCGGCGACCACTCCGCGGCAGTCGCCGCACTGGCCCGTGACGCGGGCTTCATCGTCAACCCGGTCGCACCGGACGCCATCCGGCTCGCCCCGCCGCTCGTCGTCACCACCGCCGAGCTCGACCTGTTCGTCGACGCCCTGCCCGGGCTGCTCGACGCCGCAACGACCCCTGCCCCGACCACCACCGAGGACGACCGATGACGCTGCGCCACTTCCTCGCCGACGACGACCTCACCGCGTCCGAGCAGCGCGCCGTGCTCGACCGCGCGCTCGCGCTGAAGGCGGCGCCCTTCTCCGACCGCTGCCTCGAGGGCCCGCGCACCGTGTCGGTCCTGTTCGACAAGCCGACCCTGCGCACCCAGGTGTCGTTCGTCGGGGCGGTCGCCGGGCTCGGCGGCTTCCCGATGGTCGTCGACGGCCGCCTGGCGGGCGTGGGGGTGCGCGAGTCGGTGGCCGACGTCGCCCGCGTCCTCGGCCCGCAGTCGGCCGCGGTCGTCTGGCGCACCTTCGCGCAGAGCGCCCTCGAGGAGATGGCCACCCATGCCGGCGTGCCGGTGGTGAACGCGCTCACCGACGACTACCACCCCTGCCAGATCCTGGCCGACCTGCTCACCGTGCTCGAGGCCAAGGGGGCGACCGCCGGGCTCACCTTCGCCTACGTCGGTGACGGGGCGAACAACATGGCCCACTCCTACCTGCTGGGCTGCGCGCTCGCGGGCATGCACGTGCGCGTCGGCACCCCGGCATCCCACCCGCCCCGGGCCGACGTCGTCGCCCGCGCGCAGGCGATCGCCGCCGCGCAGGGTGGCTCGGTGCTGGTCACGGACGACCCGGTCGCCGCGGTCGACGGGGCCGACGTCGTCACCACCGACACCTGGGTCTCGATGGGGCTCGAGGCCGAGGCCGAGGCGCGCCAGGGCGCCGCCAGCCCGTTCGCACCGTTCCGGGTCACCCAGGTGCTGATGGCGCAGGCGGCCCCGGATGCCGTGTTCCTGCACTGCCTGCCGGCCTACCGCGGCTACGAGGTCGACGCCGAGGTGATCGACGGCCCGGCATCCTTGGTCTGGCAGGAGGCCGAGAACCGGCTGCACGCGCAGAAGGCACTGCTGTCGTGGCTCGTCGAGCAGCACGAGAGCGGGCGGGCGCGATGACGGTCTCCACGTCGCGGGCCGCCCGCCAGCAGCGCATCGTCGAGATCCTCGCGTCGACCCCGGTGCGCTCGCAGACCGAGCTGCTCGACCACCTCGCGGGAGACGGCATCGAGGTCACCCAGGCCACCCTGTCGCGCGACCTCGTCGACGTCGGCGCCGAGCGGGTGCGCGTCGGCAAGAACCTCGTGTATGCCGTGCCGGGCGAGGGTGGCGACCGCACCGTGCGCGCCGCGCCCGCCGGCGAGGAGCGCGGGACCCGGCTGCAGGCACGGTGCCACGAGCTGCTGGTGTCAGCGGAGCACTCGGCCAACCTGATCATCCTGCGCACACCCCCGGGCGCGGCCAGCTTCCTCGCCTCGGCGGTCGACCACGCGGGGCTCGAGGGGGTGCTGGGCACCATCGCGGGCGACGACACCATCATGCTCGTGACGGCCGGCGCCGAGCGCAGCGCCCAGGTCGTCGACCGCCTCATGTCCTACACCCGAAGGGACCTCCCGTGACCGACCCGACCGACGGCGCACTCGCTGGGACACCATCGACCAACAGGTCGATGGTGTCCCAGAACCAGGGAAGCGGTTCGGCTCTGTGGGGTGGGCGGTTCGCCGGCGGCCCGGCCGATGCGCTCGCCGCGCTGAGCAAGTCGACGCACTTCGACTGGCGGCTGGCCCTGCACGACCTGGCCGGTTCGCGGGCGCACGCGCGGGTGCTGCACTCCGCCGGCCTGCTCGACGACGCCACGCTGGCCGCGATGCTCGACGCCCTGGAGCGGTTGCGCGCCGACGTCGAGTCGGGTGCCTTCACCCCGGACGACGCAGATGAGGACGTGCACTCCGCCCTGGAGCGCGGGCTCATCGACCGGGCCGGCGCCGACGTCGGCGGGCGGCTGCGCGCCGGGCGCTCTCGCAACGACCAGGTGGCGACCCTGTTCCGGATGTACCTGCGCGAGCACGCGCGGGTCGTCGCCGGCCTCGTGCTCGATGTCGTCGACGCCCTCGTCGGCCAGGCGACCCGGCACCTGGGGGTCGCGATGCCGGGCCGCACCCACCTGCAGCACGCCCAGCCGGTGCTGCTGTCCCACCACCTGCTGGCCCACGCCTGGGCGCTGCTGCGCGACGTCGAGCGACTGCGTGACTGGGACGTGCGGGCGGCGGTGTCGCCCTACGGCTCGGGGGCACTGGCCGGGTCCTCGCTCGGGCTCGACCCGGAGGCCGTCGCCGCCGACCTCGGCTTCGACGGCTCGGTCGAGAACTCGATCGACGGCACCGCGAGCCGCGACTTCGTGGCCGAGTTCTCCTTCGTGGCCGCGATGACCGCGGTCGACGTCTCGCGGCTCGCCGAGGAGGTCGTGCTGTGGGCGACCAAGGAGTTCTCGTTCGTCACGCTCGACGACGGCTACTCCACGGGGTCGAGCATCATGCCGCAGAAGAAGAACCCCGACGTCGCCGAGCTCGCCCGGGGGAAGGCCGGCCGCCTGGTCGGCGACCTCGCCGGCCTGCTCACCACCCTCAAGGGGCTCCCGCTCGCCTACAACCGCGACCTGCAGGAGGACAAGGAGCCGGTCTTCGATGCCGTCGACACCCTCGAAGTGCTCCTGCCTGCCTTCAGCGGCATGGTGGCCACGATGGAGTTCGACACCGATCGCCTGGAGTCGCTTGCCCCGCAGGGCTTCTCGCTCGCCACGGACGTCGCCGAGTGGCTGGTCCGGCAAGGCGTGCCGTTCCGGGTGGCGCACGAGGTCGCCGGTGCGTGCGTGCGCGAGTGCGAGAGTCGCGGCATCGAGCTCTGGGACCTCTCGGATGCCGACCTGGCGGCAGTCAGCCCCCACCTCACCCCGGCGGTGCGCCAGGTGCTGTCGGTCGAGGGCTCCCTCGCGTCTCGCTCGGCCCGGGGCGGCACCGCGCCGGCCCGGGTGGGAGAGCAGCTCGCCCGGGTGGTGGCGACGGCATCCGGGCATCGGGCGTGGTCCGGGGTGCTGCCGACCGTTCGGTGATCGGAGGCGAGCACACTGGTGCACGTGCCTCATGCCAAACCGCTCCCGCAGGAGTTCTTCGCCCGTGACCCGCTGCGCGTCGCGCGCGACCTGTTGGGATGCCGGTTCAGCCACGGTGGGGTGACGGTGCGGCTCACCGAGGTCGAGGCGTATGCCGGTGCCACGGACCCCGGTTCGCACGCTTTCCTCGGCCGCTCGCCCCGCAACGAGGTGATGTTCGGCCCGGCCGGACGGCTGTACGTCTACTTCACCTACGGCATGCACTTCTGCGCCAACGTGGTCACCGGCGTCGAGGGCGAGGCGTCCGCGGTGCTGCTGCGGGCGGGCGAGGTGGTCGACGGCCACGAGGTCGCCGCGGAGCGCCGGCCCGGGTTCCGCCCCCGAGACCTCGCCCGCGGCCCGGCCCGCCTCGCCACCACGCTGGCCCTCGGGCGCGAGCACAACGGCATGCCCCTCACCGGCCCGCGCGCCGGCGGACGGGTGGCCGCCCCCGAGGTGCTCGTCGACCCGTCGCAGGTACGCACCGGCCCCCGGGTCGGTGTGAGCGGCCCGGGCGGCGACGGCGTGACCTACCCCTGGCGGTTATGGGTCGAGGGCGACCCGACGGTGAGCGCCTACCGCCCCGGCCGGCCCCGGAACGCCGCGCGCAGCTGACGCGTCCCACGGGGATGACTGCGTCCAACCGCCCGATACCGGCTGCTCCGCTCCTGCTCGCGGCCGCGCTGCTCCTCGGGGCGTGTGGCTCGCCCGCCCCCGGGCCCGGCCGGCAGATGACCTTCCCGACCTCGAGCGCGTCGCCGACGGCCACGACCGGCAGCGCCACGGCGACCGCCACCCCGCCCGTCGCCCGACCCATCCCGAGCGTCCCTCCCGCCCGCGAGCCCGTCAGCGGACGGGGCCTGGTGCTGCAGACCCCAGACAAGCCCCCGCAGCTGTGCCTCGGACCGGTGGCGGCGTCGATGCCCCCGCAGTGCGACGGGGTGCCGCTCGTCGGGTGGGACTGGTCGACTGCCGGCCCGCACGACGAGGACGACGTCGACGGCGGGGTGACCCGCTCCGGCTCGTACGCGGTCACGGGCCGCTTCGACGGCCGCGCGCTGACGGTCACCGGCTCGGTGCCGCTGCGCCCGGACGACGTCGACACAGAACCCTCACCGCGCCCGTCGGCGCCCCCCGACCTCGACGCCGCGCAGTGGGACGGCGTGGGCCGCGCCCTGGCCGTTGCTCCCGGGCTGATCACCCTCGGCCGCGACGGTGACACCGGCCCGTTGCTCGTCACCGTCGTGTACGACGACGGCACGATCCAGGACTGGGCCGACGCGTCCTTCGGTGCCGGGACCGTCGTGGTGACCTCCGCGCTGCGCTGACGGTGCTCAGCCGGCCGCCGCGAGGTGTGTGCCGATCTCTGCACGCAGTGACGCCTTCACGGCATCCGGGGCGAAGCTCGCGTCGACGGCGGCCAGGGCGAGGTCGGCGACCCCAGTGGTGTCGAGGTCGAGCAGGTCCGCCGCGATCTGGTACTCCCGGTTCAGGGTGGTGCCGAACATCGGCGGGTCGTCGCTGTTGACCGTGACCACGACCCCGGCGTCGCGCATGGCCCGGATCGGGTGCTCCTCGATCCGCTCGACGACGCGCGTCGCCACGTTGGAGGTGGGGCAGACCTCCAGGGGGATGCCGTGCTCGGCCAGGTACGCGAGCAGCGCCGGGTCCCGCACCGACGAGGTGCCGTGCCCGATCCGCTCGGCGCCCAGCAACGTGAGGGCGTCCCAGACCGACTGCGGCCCCGTCGACTCTCCCGAGTGGGGCACCGAGTGCAGCCCGGCAGCGCGCGCCATGGCGAAGTGCGGCACGAACTGGGCCCGCGGCACCCCGACCTCCGGGCCACCCAGGCCGAACCCGACCAGCGCCTCGGGCCGGTGGCCGAGCGCGTAGGAGAGCGTCGCGTCGGCCGACTCCAGCCCCGACTCGCCGGGGACGTCGTAGATCCACCGCAGCACGACGCCGTGGTCGCGCTCGGCCGCGACCCGGGCGTCCTCGATCGCCTCGGTGTACGCCTCGATGGGGATGCCGCGCACCACCGACGTGTACGGCGTCATGGTGAGCTCGGCGTAGCGCACCTGCTGGGCGGCGAGGTCGCGCGCCACCTCGTAGGTCAGCATCCGCACGTCCTCTTCGGTGCGCAGCAGCCCGACCGTCGCGAGGTAGACGTCGATGAAGTGGGCGAAGTCGGTGAAGGTGAAGAAGCGCGCCAGGGCCTGCGGATCCTGGGGGACCGGGCTGTCGGGATGCCGCGCGGCGAGCTCCGCGACGATCCGCGGCGAGGCCGACCCCACGTGGTGCACGTGCAGCTCGGCCTTGGGCAGGCCGGTGATGAACGTCGTGAGGTCGGGCTGCGCGGCGGCGTCGGTGCTCATGGCGGGCCAGTGTGCCGGATGCCGGGTCGCGGCACGGCAATCCGGTGGCGGCAGGGCGCCGGTCCCCGGTAGGCAGTGGGGCATGACCCGACCCGACCCGAGCTCTGGCCGCGCCGCACCGAGCACCTCGAGCTGCGCCCGCCGACCGACGCAGACCTCGACGACCCGGCTGACCACTCGGTCGTGGTGCTCGCGGACGGACAGGGGGTGGGTACCGTCTCGATCGAGGTCCGCGACGGCATGGAGCAGGGGGCGAGCTCACCCGCGCCGTGAGCAGCACGGCATCCGCGACTCGTGGCACGCGCAGCCCGGCTGGGTCGACGGCTACACCTACGCGGTTCTTGCAGACGAGCGACGCTGACCGCGCCGGCGTCCGCGCGTCAGGTGCGCCGCACCCGCCGTCTGGCGTCGTGGCAGGCTGTGGCGGGCACACGGCATCCGGCGTCGTGGGCAACCGCGACGGCGAAGGGAACACCAGTGGGCGACATCCTCGACGAGCTGCAGTGGCGAGGGCTGGTGGCGCAGACCACCGACGAGTCCGCGCTGCGCACGGCACTCGCCGACGGGCCGATCACGGCGTACTGCGGGTTCGACCCGACGGCCCCCTCGCTGCACTTCGGCAACCTCGTGCAGCTCGTCGTGCTCCGCCACCTCCAGCGGGCCGGGCACCGCGTCATCTGCCTCGTGGGCGGGTCGACCGGGCTGATCGGCGACCCGCGACCGACCGCCGAGCGGGTGCTGAAGACCAAGGAGCAGACGGCGCAGTGGGTGGCGAACATCCGGCGGCAGGTCGAGCCGTTCCTCACGTCCGACGGCGAGAACCCCGCGATCTTCGTGAACAACCTCGACTGGACCGCGCCGCTGTCGGCGCTCGACTTCCTGCGCGACGTGGGTAAGCACTTCCGGGTCAACCAGATGGTGAAGAAGGAGGCCATCGCAGCGCGGCTGAACAGCGACGAGGGCATCTCGTACACCGAGTTCAGCTACCAGCTGTTGCAGGGGCTCGACTACCTGCAGCTCTACCGCGACTTCGGCTGCACGCTGCAGACCGGCGGCAACGACCAGTGGGGCAACCTGACCGCCGGCTCCGACCTCATCCACCGGGTCGAGGGAGCGTCGGTGCACCTGCTCACCACGCCGCTGCTCACCGACTCGTCGGGAGAGAAGTTCGGCAAGAGCGCCGGCAACGCGATCTGGCTGTCGCCGGAGATGACCAGCCCGTACGCCTTCTACCAGTACTGGCTCAACGTCGAGGATGCCTCGGTGCTCACCCTGCTGCGGGTGTTCACCGACCGCACCCGTGCCGAGCTCACCGAGCTCGAGCGGCAGGTGGAGGCCGAGCCGTTCCGGCGCGCGGCGCAGAAGACCCTCGCCGCGGACGTGACCACGCTGGTGCACGGTGGCGCCGCGACGGCGGCGGTGCAGGCGGCCAGCGAGGCACTGTTCGGCAAGGGCGACCTGCGCGGCCTCGATGCGCAGACCCTGGCCGACGCCACGGCCGAGCTGCCCGGGGGAGCGGTGCACGTGGGGATGAGCGTGGTCGACGCCCTCGTGGCCGTGGGCCTGGTCGAGTCGCGCAACGCGGCCCGGCGGGCCATCGGCGACGGCGGCGCCTCGGTCAACGGGGTGAAGGTGACCGACCCGGAGCGGGTGCTCGGGGCCGACGACGTGCTGCACGAGCGGGTGGTCGTGCTCCGCCGTGGGCGCAAGGCGCTGGCCGCCGGGCGCCTCGTGGATGCCGGCTGAGCCCGGCCGCCGTGCGCGGGCAGACCGCTCGTGAACCCAAACCCGTTGTGCCACAGCGGGTTTGGTTGTTTCAGGGCACCCACGACCCGCCGGTGGCCGACCCGATTTGTGTTCTGCGCCGAACGTCATCTAATGTTCTCGACGTCAGCCCGAGAGGGAGGAACGGACGCCAAGCGGATGGGTCACCACCCAGCCCCAAGCAGGCCGGTCCCGCGAGCTGATCCCACTCCCAGACCGGGAACCCAGAGCCACTTCGGTGACCACGGAGACCGAGTTGGAGCCGGCGCCCCAGGGTGCTAGAGTGGGCGCCCCGCAGAGATCCAAGCGCGATCACTGTCCGGCCGCTCTTCCGAGCGGTTCACGGATTTGACGCCCAAGCAAGGACGCGGGTAAGTTAGAACAGTTGCCCCGCCACAAGGCGGGCAGCACGGATACCAGCCCCGGCGATGAGCTCACTGAGCGAGTCATTGGTGCGCGTCCGAACCTTGAGAACTCAACAGCGTGTCAAAAATCGATGCCAAGTAATACCTCGTCGCGTCGAGACGTAACCAGCCATCAGGCCGGGGAGTCGAGACGCACGAAAATCCTTTGGTTGACAACGAACAACAGCGAGAGCTGGTTGTTCGTGCTCAGCCAGTGAAACAACCCTCCAAGGGTTATAGATATACCGGTTCGCCGGTAATCAAAACATCAACGGAGAGTTTGATCCTGGCTCAGGACGAACGCTGGCGGCGTGCTTAACACATGCAAGTCGAACGGTGACCTCGAGAGCTTGCTCTTGGGTGATCAGTGGCGAACGGGTGAGTAACACGTGAGTAACCTGCCCCAGACTCTGGAATAACCCCGGGAAACCGGAGCTAATACCGGATACGAGACGGAGCCGCATGGCTACCGTTTGGAAAGTTTTTCGGTCTGGGACGGACTCGCGGCCTATCAGTTAGTTGGTGAGGTAACGGCTCACCAAGACGACGACGGGTAGCCGGCCTGAGAGGGCGACCGGCCACACTGGGACTGAGACACGGCCCAGACTCCTACGGGAGGCAGCAGTGGGGAATATTGCACAATGGGCGAAAGCCTGATGCAGCGACGCCGCGTGAGGGATGAAGGCCT
>JBBQNZ010000144.1:0-10447 GCA_038330415.1 Actinomycetales bacterium
GGCCCCGGTGACACCCAGCTCGTGGCGCGACTGGTCTCGCGGGCCCGGTCGGGAAGGCTGCTCGTGCTGGGCACCGGTGCGGCGCTGATCGACACGACCTACGTCGCGGATGCGGTGGACGCACTGGTCGCGGCGGTCGACGCCTGCGGGCCCAATGCCCACGGCGAGCCTCTCGTCGTCAGTGGGGGTGAGCCCCGCACGGTGCTCGAGATCCTCGACCAGGTCTGCCGGGCAGCAGGGGAACCGCCCCCTCGTCGGCATCTGCCCCAGGCGTTGGGCCTACTGGCGGGCTCGGTCGCCGACGCGGTCTGGGCGAGGACCGGACGCACCGACACCCCTCCGATGACGCGGTTCCTCGCCGAGCAACTGACCACCGCGCACTGGTTCGACCAGCGTCGCACCCGCACCCTGCTCCAATGGTCGCCCCGGGTGGGGTTGGACGCCGGGTTCGAGCGACTGCGTCGGTGGTATGTCGAGGGCTGCCCCGACACGTTGCGCCACTGACCGACCGCCCAACGGCAAAGAGCGTTTGGGGCCGGACCCTACCTCGCAGCCAACGCGCTCATCCTCAGGCGCGTGCTGCTGCCCGCGTTCGGGGATGTGTCCATCACGCGGATCCGTGCCGGGGAGGTGCGCGCCTGGTACGCCATGCTCGACCCCGCTCGCAAGACAAGGCGGGCGCACGCGTACTCGCTGCTTCGGGCGATCCTCGATACCGCCGTCACCGAAGAGATGATCCCAGCGAACCCGTGCACCATCCGCGGTGCCGGCCAGACCAAGCGAGCACGGCGGATCGAGCCGGCCACCCTCGATGAGCTGGCCGCCCTGGTCGGCGCTTTGCCGGAGCGGTTGCGACTCAGGCCGCTGCTGGCCGCCTGGTGCGGCCTACGTTTCGGGGAGGTCATCGAGCTGCGCCGGCGAGACCTCGACCTCGGGCGGGGTCGACTCTCGGTCACCCGGGGCGTGGTGCGCGTCGACGGTGCGGACGTCGTGGGCACACCGAAGAGTGCCGCGGGGGTGCGGGTCATCGCGATTCCGCCGCACCGTGTCCCCGTGATCGCCGCTCACCTGGCCGAGCACGTCCGGCCTGGGCGTGAATCGCTGCTCTTCCCGCACAGTACCGAGGAGCCCACTCGCCACATGACGCATCCTCGGCACTACGGTCGCTTCCACGTCCCGGCCCGTGAAGCGGCCGGTCGACCGGACCTGAGGTTTCACGACCTGCGGCACACCGGCGCGACGATGGCGGCCCAGACAGGTGCGACCCTGGCCGAGCTCATGGGCCGGCTGGGGCACTCGACGCCGGGGGCCGCTCTGCGCTACCAGCACGCCGCTCAAGGCCGAGACGCCGAGATTGCGCGTCTCCTGTCGAAGATGGCGCAGGGCTCTGGATAGTAGAAGACCAAGCACTGAGAGGGCGCCGCCCCGCGCTCCGGGACTGCGGCGACGAGAACATGACCAACCGGACACCATCAGCAAGATCCGATCGACGAGGCGTCCGCGCGCATTTGCCCTCCGATCACGACACCTGTTTTCTGGTCGAGCCGTGAATGACGACGCAAACCAACCCGGGCATCGGTCAGGTGGCCGGCGTCGTTGACGGCCGCGACTGCGCCAAGCGACGATCACCACGAGTGATCGTCCGCGGCAATCGTGGGGCCGTTCTCGGCGAGGTTCGCCATTCGAGCAGACGAGGTGAACACGTCGCCGCCGCAAGAGAAGGCAGGCGGACCGCGGCAGTTCGGACGGATGTGCGACAGCTGGGGCCACGCCCGTTGCTACAGCCCAAGAGAACGCCGGACGCTTGCCAGCATGGCTCGACGCGTCCAACCACCACCGACCCAGCACCACCCCCTGCGGGAACAGCCACCTATCACCCGCTTGACCAACCTGTCGGGTCAGTACAACCAGGAGGCGTCGGTGGTGACGCGCTCCAGTTCGATGCCGTCCCGCTCGAGCGCGCGCAGGACTCCCAGCAGGTCGTGACGGTTGTCGCGGCTTAGCGTGATCACGGTGTGCCGCGGCAGCACCCGGGGGTCGAGGTCTGCCACCATCGCGAGCAGGTCACCTCCGAGGCGGCCACGCACGTGCACCTCGACGCGGACACCGTCGCTCACGACGCGTCCTCACCCGCTGGGACGCGGCGGACCTCCGTGACCTCGAGTCCGAGGGACTGCAGCCAGCCGAGCAGCCCGAGCAGGGCGGCTTGGTCGAGGACCACGCCGGTGAGCACCGTCTGCGCGGGCATCACGGTGGCCGTGAGGTACTCGAGCTCCTCGAGAGCTTCCGGGGGCAACTCGCCGCGGACGTGCACCTCGAATGCCTTCGCCGACATCGGTCCTCCTCGGTCGATCTTCCACGGTGCCCGCTGTGAGCCGTGCGCGCGTCACCCCAAAGGGGTAAGGCGCGGCGAGCGGGCTAGTAGGGTGTGGCAGTCGCAGGCCAGCCTCCCGAGAGGCGGCCGTCATCCGGGAGTCTTTCGTGGTGGTTCAGGGGCCCTCGGCAGTCGCAACAGCGCTCGTGATCGACGCGCCGTCGTCAGCATCCCGCGCCGATCCGGGCCTGCTGACGACGAAGCTGGCGCGACCTCGGCTCCCCCCCGGCTACGTGGCCCGCCCGCGGCTCGGCGCGCTGCTCGACGAGGGCACGCGTGGGCCGGTGACGCTGGTCAGCGCCGGAGCCGGGTGGGGCAAGACACTCTCCACCGCTGCCTGGGCAGCTGGGGCGCCGGGCGTGGGGCCGGTGGCCTGGGTCTCCCTGGACGCCACCGACAACCAGCCGGGAACGTTCTGGTCCTACGTTGTGGACGCGCTGCGCGCGTCTGCACGTGTGTCACCCGACAGCCCGCTGGCGCGGCTGGTGCCCGGCCTCGGCAGCGACGACGAGACCCTGCGCCGGCTGATTTCTGGGCTGACCCAGCTGCCTGGGCCGGTCGTCCTCGTGCTCGACGACTTCCACCTGATCGACGACCCGAGCGTGATCGAGGGAATGACGGCGCTCATGCGGGTCCCGGTGCCGCAGCTGCGGCTCGTCCTGATCACCCGGTCCGACCCGATCCTGCCGCTGCATCGGCTGCGGGTCGCCGGTGAGCTCGGTGAGATCCGCTCGGCCGACCTCGCCCTGACCCCAACCGAAGCTGCCGCCTTGGTCGCCCAGGACGGAGTCGCGCTCGGGGCCGGCGACGCCGAGCTGCTCGTGGACCGTACCGAGGGGTGGCCGGCTGGGCTTCGTCTTGCTGCGCTCTTCCTGACTCGCGACGGGTCCGGGCGCAGCCCCGCCGAATTCGGCGGTGACGACCGCGCCGTGGTCGAGTACCTCGCCGAGGAGGTGCTGGCGCACCACACGCCCGAGGCGCAGGAGTTCCTGCTGCGCACGTCGGTCGCCGAGCGGCTCAACGCGTCACTTGCCGAGCAGCTGAGCGGTCAGCCGCGCGGACAGCAGCTCCTGGAGGAGCTGGCCGCGTCGAACACCTTCGTCGTGGCCCTCGGTTCCAACGGTTCGTGGTTCCGCTACCACGCGCTGCTGCGGCAGATGCTGCGCCACCGGCTGTCCGTCGAGTCGCCCGACGTCGTCCCCGAGCTGCATCGGCGGGCCGCGCAGTGGTTCAGCGAGCGCGGTCAGCCCCTCGAGGCGTTGCACCACGCGGCCGACGCTGAGGACTGGGCGCTGATGGGCCGGCTACTGGTCACCCAGGCCCTGCCGCTCGCGCTGTCGGTCGAGCGCGCCTCGCTCGGTGTCGCGCTGGCGCGCATCCCCACCCATTGCCTGGCCGACACACCCCAGCTGGCACTCGCGGCCGCGACGCGCCTGCTGCTCGCGAACCGCTTCGCGGAGATGCAGCCTCACGTGGCCCGGGCCAGGGAGCAGCTCGGCCCGATCGACTCGGATGTCGCGGCCGGCACGCGGATCGGGTTGCTCCTGTTCTCCACGGCGGTCTCGCGCACCCTGGGTGACAACGCGGGCGTCATCGCCGCCGCGTCATCCGCTCTCGACGAGCTGTCCGCCCGAGGGGTGACGCTGGCGGCCGCGACCGGCTACCGCGCCATCGCGCTGGCCAACCTCGGCACCGGCCAGCTGTGGGCGGGGCGGCTGCGAGTCGCGGAGCAAGCCCTGACCACCGGCCTGGCCGAGGCCGAGGGCCCCGCGCTCGACGCCGGCCGGGTCAACATGCTGTCGCACCTGGCCCTGGCCGCCGCCGTCTCGGGGCGCCTGAACGCCGCTGATCTGTTGGCCTCGCAGGCGACCCGGATCGTCGACCAACGGGGCTGGGCACCGCTGGTCCAGGCAAGCACGGCGTACCTCGCCCTCGCGATCGCGCACCTACAGCGCAACGAGGTCGACGAAGCCCTGACAGCACTTGCCGAGGGCCGGACCGCGGCTGCGGGCGATCGGTCTCCGCGCTGCGCCGTCGCGCTCTTCCAGGCCCGGCTCGATGCCTCCCGGGGGAGGGTGGATGCCGCCCGCTCGCAGCTCGCGCGCCTGCGCCGCGACGTGGGTGACTGGCAGCCGCCGCGCTTGCTGGTTCGCTGGGTCAGGATCACCGAGGCCGAGGTAGACCTCGCCGCCGCCGACCCGCGATCCGCGCTGGCGCGGGTACGGCTGGACCGACCAGAAGATCACGCGTCACTACTGGTGCCCGAGTGCCTCATGCGCGCCAGGGCGCTGCTCGACCTCGCGGATCCGCGCGCGGCCGATCAGGTGCTCGCCCCCTTACGGGACCATGACCTCGACGACGGCTCGCTGGTCGAGACGTGGGTGCTCACCGCCCTGGTCGCCGACCGGCTCCGCGAAGACCGCCGGGCCAGCGACGCCATCCGCTGCGCCGTGGCCGCGGCCGAGCCGGAACGCATCTTCCGCCCCTTCTCATGGAACCCGGATCGCCTCCCGAGGATTCTGGCGCATGCCAAGGCCCTCCACCCGAGCACGAAACGTTTCCTCGAGGAACTCGAGGCCGATGGTTCCGCAACATCACTAGGCGCCAGGAACGATGGTGTGCAGGCGTCCACGCTGACTGACCGAGAGCTCAGCGTGGTGCAGTACCTGCCGACGATGATGACCTACCCGGAGATCGCGGAGCAGCTCTTCGTCTCGGTCAACACTGTCAAGTCGCACGTGAAACACGTCTACGCCAAGCTCGAGGTCGTGAACCGGCGCCAGGCGGTCACACGTGCACGCGAGCTCGGGCTGCTAAGCCCCTGAGACGCACAACCGGGGCGCCCGCGGGCGAAGCTCGCCGGTGAGGTGGCGCCCCAAGTCGCCTCGCCCCTCGGATTGGTGCGCGAAGCGGCGCTGCTCGACACCATCCAGCCGGAGATCTCCGAGGTCAGCGATGACAGCGATCAGCCACGCGTTGCATCGGGTATGTGTGCATGAGGTTTCGGCTCGTACTGCGATGCCTCACCGGCGAGTAACCCAGAAGAAGCACTCGAAGTCGTTGCCCCGAGGGCCGGTTACAGCTCCGAGGGTTGGCTACGTGGCGGCACTTGTCGTGGTGGTGGATCCCCGGCGCTGGGCGGCGCCGGCGCCCCAGTGGCCGATGTCGAGCAGCCCGGCGAGCACGACCCAGAACCAGTCCCAGCCGCTCAGGCCACCGGCCGTCCACAGGATGACGTACATCAGCGTCGCGAACGGAAGGAAGATCAGGCCGAGCAGGGGCACGATCCAGGAGCCGAACGCCCGGTCCACCATGGTGGGCCTAGCGACCCAGACGATGAACAGAGCGAAGCGCGGGAAGACACCGGCCATCAGCACGAACAGGCAACCCATGGTGTGCTCCTTGGTGAGAGTGTCGGCAGCCTCGCAGTGGAGGGGGGTGCAGTCGTCACCCGCGCGGGGTGACGTCCAGCCGAGCGCACGCCGCGTCCTTCAGTGACCGGGACCGACACCCATCGTCGCCGGCTCGCCCATACGGGCGAGAGTGGCGCAGGCGTCCTCGATGGTGCGGACGAGGGAAGCGACGTACGCGCGGCTCATCCGCGCCCGGGCCAGGGCACGCATGATCGTGACGTCCCGGGTGTCGGGGGGCAAGGTGCAGGCGCGCACCATCCAGCCGCGCTCCGCCAACAGCTGCCAGGCGATGTCGAACTCGTCGTAGTTCTGCTCGCCGGCGAGCCGCAAGGTGACCGTCGGCAGCAGCTGGTCCTCCCGGCCGATGATGTCGAACCTGCTCAGCGCCTCGAGCTTGTCGGCGAGCACCCGGGCAATCTCCTGCATGTTGCGCATGCTGTACGTGCCGCCCGGCCGCCCGTAGCGGATGAGGTTTTGGTACCGCATGAGCACCGTCGAGGAGCCGGTTGAGAAGTACAGCGTGAAGGTGGCGTCGGTCTTGCCGAGGACGTGCTCCTCGAGCACTAGGTCGGGGCCAGGTCGGCCTTCTCGCGGAAGATCAGTCAGCCGATGCTCGGGTAGACCAGCCGAACTTGTGGCCGGAGACGTTGATCGAGCGCACCTGCTCGACCGACCGATCGCCCGCTGCTGTCCGTCGGCGTAGCGAGGCCGGGACTCCGTGCAGCTCATCGCCTTCATGGACGGCGGCGGTCGCACTGAACCCGCTGAACAGCGCGTACCGCTGGGGATCGCTTGGGCACCGACGGACACGTCCCGGCCCCGGCCGGAACTCAGCGCGCGAGACCGTGGCACTCGACGAAGAGTTGTCCTCCACCGCAGGTGCAGGGCTCGCCCGGAACGCGTTTGGCGTCGCGCACGGCATACCAGTCGCGCAGCCCGGTGGCGTCGCGACCCTGCCGCAGCAGGGCAGCCATCACCCGCATCGGCCCGTCGACGTGGTGGAAGAAGTCCTTGTACCCCGCGCACAGGTAGTGCAGCCCCGGCTCCCCGTCGGGCGTCGAGGTGAACCGGTCCTTGGGGCAGCCGCCGTTGCACGCGAACCGCACGTCGCACGAGCGGCAGTACTGCGGCAGGGTGTCGAGCTTGGCCTGTCCGAACGCCTTCTGCTGGGGCAGGTTCACCAGCTCGAGCATGGTTCGGCCCTTCGCGATGTTGCCGAGCAGGTAGCCGGGCTCCACGTAGTGGTCACACGAGTAGAGGTCGCCGTTGTGCTCCAGCGCCACGGCGTCCCCGCAGGTGCGGGCGTGCACGCACAGGCCGGCCTGGTCCATGCCCATCCAGTGCGCCAGGGCGGTGTCGAACATCGACACGAAGACATCACCGACGTCGTGCCGGGCCCACTCCTCGAAGACGTCGACGAGGAACCGGCCGTAGGCCTGCGCCCCGACCGTGCGGTGCGTGACCAGGTCGCCCTCCTGCCGGTACAGCGGCCGCTCACCCGCCCGTGACCCCCAGCCCGACTCGGCCAACGGCAGCAGCTCGGCGGTCACCCGCTCGACGATCGGGATGAGCTGCACGAAGGTCGCGCCCAGGTCGTCGCGCAGGAACCGGTAGACCTCGCGACCGTGGTCGACGTTGGCCGAGTTCACCGTGGTCAGCGCGTTCCACTCGACCCCGTGCCGCTTGAGGGCCTCCAGCCCCCGGACCACCCGGTCGAAGGTCGGCTTGCCGCCCTTGTCGACCCGGTACGCGTCGTGCATGGCCCGCGGCCCGTCGATCGAGACGCCGACGAGGAAGTCGTTCTCCTTCAGGAACGCGCACCACTCGTCGTCGAGCAACGTGGCGTTGGTCTGCACCGTGTTCAGGATGCGCTGCCCCGGTGCCGCGAACCGGCGCTCGAGCTCGAGGGTGCGCCGGAAGAAGTCGATGCCCATCAGCGTCGGCTCGCCGCCCTGGAAGGCGACCACCACCTCCTCGACACCCGCCTGGGCGGCGAGCAGCTGGGCGATGTACGCCTCGTGCACGTCCGGCGGCATCCGGAACCCGCTGCCCGGGTACAGCTCGTCCTTGGACAGGAAGAAGCAGTACTCGCAGTCCAGGTTGCAGATCGCGCCGGTCGGCTTCGACATCACGTGGAAGGCCCGCGGTGCCGTCAGTGCCGTCATCGCGGGCCTTCCGTCGTCATGGACCGGCTCACCCGGGCCGACCGTCGTGGGTGTCAGTCAAGGATGAACCAGCCCCGAACCTCGGCTTTATGGCCGACGGCCCCCTCGGGCGCCAGGGAAGGGCTCCCGTCCGGCGACGAGCCCAGGACATCCAAGGGGATGGTCCCTGCCAACTCCGGTGTCGCGTGGGCCGCCCCGGGGGCGGACCTGGCCGGGATGCCGGGTCAGCGGCGGTCGCGACGGTCCTCCCGACGGTCGCCGCGGCGACGGACACCGTGGACGACGACTGCTGCGGTGCCGACGGTGGCGGCGGTGCGGGCCACGGGGGCGCCGATCACGCCACGCCGTGCTGCGCGTGCGGGGCGAAGCGGCATATCAGTTCCCTTCTTCGGAGGCCAGCTCGGCCTCGATGGATGCGGCGATGGCCTGGATGGGGATCCGGCCGTTGGCGATCAGCTGTCCACCGGCCCGGCGGGTGGCGGCGGCGAACGGGGCCGCCCAGCGGTTCTCGAACACGAGCACGCCGGCCACACTGCCGGGCTCCATGGCCTCGGCGAGCAGCTCGACGTCCTCGGCGGCCAGGATCTCGGCGATGTCGGCCTCGAGCGCGCGGATCGCGTCGACGGCGGGCGTGTCGTCGATCTCGAGCGCGTCGACGGTGCCGTCGTCGTTCTTGACGATGATGAGCAGGTCCAGCACCCGGATCACACCGGACTCGGAGAGCCGGGCCAGCTCCTCGGCGGCCTCGCCGGTGAAGTTCTGGTGACCGGCCGGGAACTCGATGACCACGTAGTCGACCGGGCCCAGCTCCTCGGTCGTCGTGTCGGGGTTGTCGTTCATGATTCTCCTTCGAAGTGACCCAGTGATGGGCTGTGGAGCTCGTGCGTGGTGCGCGCATCACCCGTCGCCGGCCGGAGACCGAGGCCCAGGTGAAGATCTCAACCTCCTGCCATCCGAACTTGCAGACATCACCCCGACAGGGTGATACGCCGCTTTGGGTGGGAGGACGGGGCGCGCTGACGGGCGACCGGGACCGCTCCTCGAGCAGCGCGTGTCCATCAAGACGGTCACGTCCCCTCACAGACATGTGACGCGAACCCTGCGCCGACAACCGCCGGCGTGCCGTGATCCCTGCTCGCGACCTCGGCCTGGCGCAGCAGCAGGGCCCTGCATACCAAAGCCCCGTCGCCTGATCCGGGCGGCCGACGGTCTTGGATGCCTTCCGGGGGCGCCTCGGCCCTAGCCGCGAGCCATCTGGTCGACGCACACCGAAATGGCGAGGATGAGCGGCACGTCCTGGCCCTGGGCGAGTTGGACTCCGTAGGTGTCGCGAACGCGGAACCATTTCTTGGAGACCTCAGCGATCTTCTCGCCGTCGCGCTCGATCTCGTACTCGTGATCGACGATGTTGCCGTGGGCCTTCAGGTCCTCGCCGCCCTCGACCTCGATGACGTAGTGGTCTCGGATGCCGATGAGCCGTTTGTGGACGGTGGCCTTCGTCGACCCCCGCTCGATGGTCATCTTGTCGCGGACGCTGAGCTTCTTCTCCTGGATCTTGGAGACCTCGTTGCCGTGGGAATCCTCGAGGATGAAGGTGTCTCGGAGCCGCACGGCCTTGCCGTTGACCTTGAAGACCTTGTTTCCGTCAGCGTCCTCGATCCAGAAGTCGTCTCCGATGGCAAAGATCTTCTCGCGCATCTGAAAGGTCGGCCCGTCGAGCCTGTGGTTCCGCAGTCCCATCTCAAATCCGGGCCTCCCGGCATGAATGTGGGTCGATTTAGGGGTCCGGGCGTGTGGCTCGCTCGTGTGGGAGGACGTGTTCGATGGGTCCGAGGGTGACCATGATCAGGGCGAGGGCGGCGTTGGCGGAGTGGAAGCCGTAGGCCCGGTTGATGATGAGCCGGACGCGCCTGTTGAGTCCTTCGTGACGGGCGTTGTTCACTCCGAGTCTGACCGCGGCCAGGATGCCCTCGCGTCGTGTGCGGATAGTTTTGGCCAAGGTGACGAAGGGTTTCATCCCGCTGCGCTGGGCTCTGGAGCAGAACCGGTCGAGCAGGGCGCCGACCTCGTCTTCGGCGAGGTCACCGTCGAAGATCGCCCGAAGGGCCTCCTTGAGCGCGTAGGCACGCCAGAGGTCACCGCCTGCTCGCTTGATCTTGCGCAGTGTGGCGCACTGCTCATCGGTCAGGTCGCCGGGGTTCTTCAGCAGACACCAGCGGGCCCCCTTGAACCGGCGGGCGGCGTCCTGGTCGGGGAGCATCCGCAGGTCCTGCCAGACCTGGCGGCGGACCTTCTCCAGGGCCTGGGTCCCGGCCTGGACCACATGGAACGGGTCGAAGCAGATGACCGCTTTGATGGCGTGCCCCTGCTTCCTCGCGGACTTCTCGAAGGCGGCGCCCATGTCCATCGACATCGCGGTGATCGCCGCGGAGCGCTCTTCGCCGAGCTCGTCGAAGAAGCAGTCCAGCGTGGCGGTGTCCTTTCCCTCCTTGCCC
>JBBQNZ010000145.1:0-10432 GCA_038330415.1 Actinomycetales bacterium
TGCGTCAGCAAGCTGGTGGACCTGTTGGTGAGACAGGTACATGCGCTCGGCCGCGTTGACACGGGGGAGGGACACGCCCGCGGCCGGGTTGCGCACCAGCCGGTCGTCCTTCATGGCCATCGCAAGGACGAGCGAGAGGACTCGGTGCACCTTGCGCGTCGTTGCTGCTGATCTTGCAGCGGCCACCTCCGAAACTCGGGTCTGAACGGCGCTGTGTGAGACATCCGCCAGCCGCGAAGTTCCCCGGCGTGGATCGATGTGCTCGCGAAGGATGCCTGCGTACCGCTCACGCGTCGACGCCTTCAGATGCGTCTGGCTCTCGAGCCAGCGCTGTGCCCACATCCCCACTGTGAGCCGGGACGCCGCGGGGTCGATGTAGGAACCGGTCAGCTTCGCCGACTTCACCCGGCGCTGAAAGAAGCCATCCGTCTACAACAGCGGTACCCGACGTCGGTCTGTCGCACGACCTGTGGCACGCAGAACCGAAGAATCCATGGAAACCCTGCGTTGCAGCGGAACCAGTGCCTGGCGCCGCGCTCGACCGCATCAGAGACCGGGGGAGCACGACCCAGTCATTGTCGACATCAGGAGAGCAGGGCATCGACCTCGGGGGAAGCCGCCCGGTAGCCGGCGAGAAGCCGCCGGGCCGTGGTCACCGAGTCGACGAGGGGATGCAGCGCGAACGCGCGCAGTGCGGCATCGGCCGACCCGGTCGTCACCGCTTCGATGACGGACCGCTCGACCGCTTTGACCTGCTGCAGCAGGCCGAGCTGGTCCCCCTCCAGCGGCGGCAACGCGACGGGGTGAGCCCCCGCGCGGTCGACCGAGCACGGCACCTCGACCACCGCGTCGAACGGCAGGCCGGGCAGTGCCGAGCCGTTGCGGACGTTGAGGATCATCCTCGACGGCTCGTCCCGGCTGATCGCCGCCATGATGGCCAGCGCCACTTCCTCGTAGCCCCCGCCGGCGACGTCTGCGTCGTCGCGCTCCTCGCCCTCGGCCCGTGCCTCGCGCATGTAGGTGGCGTCGCGCTGCGCGCGCACCCGGCGCCACTCGGCGGCCGCCTGCCCCGGTGCGCCGGCCACCGTGTCGTAGAACGCCGACTGCTGGTCGAGCAGGTACTCACCGCGAGTCTGCGGCGCCTGCAGGATCGACGCCACCGCCTCTCGGGTGAAGTAGTAGTAGTAGAGGTACTCGTTGGGCAGCGACCCCAGCGTTCGCAGCCACTCGGGCCCGAACAGCCGGCCCTCCTCCAGGCGCAGCAGTGCCTCCGGGTCGGCGAGCAGCCGGGGGAGGTGGTCGACCCCGTCTACCCGCAGGGCCCGCAGCCAGCCAAGATGGTTGAGGCCCACGTAGTCGATCTCGGTCGATGCCGGGTCGAGCCCAAGTGCTCCGATCGCCCTGCGTGCCAACGCGATCGGCGAGTCGCAGATACCGATGACCCGGTCGCCGAGCACCGACTGCATGGCCTCGGTGACGATGCCGGCCGGGTTCGTGAAGTTGATGAACCACGCATCGGGTGCGAGCCTGCGGGTGCGCTCGGCGATGTCGAGAGCCACCGGGACGGTGCGCAGCGCGTAGGCCAGGCCGCCCGGCCCAGTGGTCTCCTGACCAAGAACCCCGAGGTCGAGCGCGACCCGCTCGTCGCGCGTGCGGCCGGCCAGCCCGCCCACCCGGATCGCCGAGAAGACGAAGTCGGCCCCCTCTACGGCCGTGTCGAGGTCGTCGGTGGCGATGACCCGCGGCGGGTCGGGGTGGCCCTCGCTGAGCTGCTCGAGCACCCGGGCTATCGCGGTGAGGCGACCGGCATCCACGTCGTGGAGCACCACCTCGGTGACGCGGCCGGGGGAGGAGTCGCGCAGCAGCGCCCCGTACACCAGCGGCACCCGGAAGCCGCCGCCACCCAGGATGGCGAGCCTCATCCGAGCACCACGTCGATGCCGTGCGCCCGGCACTGCTCGAGGATCGCGGGGTCCGCGTCGGCCGTGGTCACGAGCACGTCCACGTCACCGCCGACGCAGACCCGCATCGTGCCCGAGCCCGGGATCTTGTGTCCGTCGGCGAGCACCACGACCTCGCGGGCGGCGGCGATGAGGGCCCGCTTGACCGGCACCTCGACGAAGGTGGTGTCCATGACCTGGCCACCCGGGCCGATGCCGCTCGTGCCGAGGAAGGAGCGGTCGACGCCGACCTGGCCCACGGCATCCTCGGTCAGCACGCCGACGAGCGAGTGGTAGGACCGCCGCACGAGGCCCCCGAGCAGGATCAGCTCGACCGTCTCGTCGTACCGCAGCTCGTCGAGCACGGCAAGGCTGTTCGTGACCACCGTGACCGCCCGGCCGCGCAGCTCGCGCGCGAGCAGGGCGGTGGTGGTGCCGATGTCGAGGGCGACCACCTCGCCGTCGCGCACGCGTGCCGCGGCGGCGCGGGCCACCGCCGACTTCTCGGGAGTGTGGGCCAGGGCGACGTCGGCGAACGGCCGGGTCCGGTCAGGGCCGTCGACCAGGCCGGCGGCGAGCGCGGCGCCGCCGTGCACGCGGGTGAGCACGCCGGCGCGGTCGAGCTGGTGCAGGTCGCGACGGATGGTGGAGGCGCTGACGTCGAGGGCCGTGGACAGGTCGGCGACCGAGACGCTGCCGTCGGCTCGCACCCGGGCCACGATGGCGCTGTGGCGCTGCACTTTCACGCCCGTCACGGTACCAATAGTGCGCAGAACCAGCCACGCGAGGGCCACCGACAGCGTGCAGTGGCGACACAAACAAGCATTTGTGCGCACGTTCGCCTTGCGAGGTGCCCCTGCCGGGTCCACGATGGCGAGGTGCCGACGACCTTCGACCCGCTCGCACCGGTGCGCCGCGCCGGTGACCCCGAGGTGGACGTGTTCGTGCAGGGCATGGTCTTCCTCGACATCGTCTTCACCGGGCTGCACGAGCTGCCCCGGCCCGGCACCGAGGTGTGGGCCGACGGAATGGGGTCGTGCCCCGGGGGCATCGCGAACCTCGCGGTCGCCTCCTCCCGGCTCGGGCTGCGCAGCGCCCTCGGTGCGGCGTTCGGTGATGACGACTACGGCGACTTCTGCTGGCGGGTGCTGGAGGAGCAGGAGCAGGTCGACCTGTCGATGTCGCGCCGCTACCCCCGGTGGCACACGCCGGTCACCGTGTCGGTGTCGCTCGAGGGCGACCGCACGATGATCACCCACGGGCACGAGCCCCCCGAGGACGCCACGACGATGCTCGGCAGCACCCCGCGGGCCCGTTCGGTGCTCATCGACCTCGACGGGCACAAGCCGCTCGGTGTGGGCCACCCGGAACGGGCCTGGGCCGAGCGCGCGCACGAAACCGGGGCGCTGCTGTTCGCCGACGTCGGGTGGGACCCCACCGGGGCCTGGTCCCCGACGGTCCTGGACCAGCTCTCGTTCTGCCACGGGTTCCTGCCCAACGCGGTCGAGGCGATGGCCTACACCCGCACCGACTCTCCGCACGACGCCCTCTATGCGCTGGCCGACCTGGTGCCGCTCGCCGTCGTCACCAACGGTCGGGACGGCGCCATGGCGATCGACGCCTCCTCGGGCGAGGAGGCCTCCGTGCCGGCCCTGCGCGTCGACGCGATCGACGCCACCGGGGCCGGTGACGTCTTCGACGCCGGTGTCCTCGTCGGAACCCTCGCCGGCTGGCCGTTGCTGCAACGGATCAACTTCGCCACGCTGTGCTCCAGCCTGGCGGTGCAGGAGTTCGGTGGTTCGCTCGCCGCCCCCGGCTGGGGCGACATCGCAGACTGGTGGCACCGGGCGCGTGCGCAGCCGGCCACCCATGCGGCCGACCGCTCCGTGCAGCGCCGCTTCGCCTTCCTCGACGACCTCGTCGCGGACGTACCGCCCGGTGCGGTACGCCGTGCCGCCGCCACCATCGCCAAGCTCTCCGACGTCTAGACCGACCGCCGCCCCACCACGGGCACGACACCACAGGGGGAAACCAACCATGTCCCGCACCCCAGCACGCACCCGCACCGCCCTGGCCGCCGTCTGCGGCATCAGCGCGGGGCTCGTCCTGGGCGCCTGCGCGCCCGGCGGCTCCGACACGTCCGCGTCGTCGGCGCCCGCACCCTCGTCGGTCAAGACCGACGCCGCCTCGCTCGGCGACGTCACCCTCACCGTGTGGGACCAGGAGGTGCGCGGCGGGCAGGAGAAGCAGATGTCGACGCTCAACGCGCAGTTCCACGAGAAGTACCCGAACATCACGATCAAGCGGGTCTCGCGCTCGTTCGACGACCTCGTCAAGACCTTGCGACTGGCCCTGAGTGGTGCCGACGCCCCCGATGTCGTGCAGGCCAACAACACCCGCTCCCAGATGGGCGAGTTCGTCAAGGCCGGGCAGCTGGTCAACCTCGACCCCTATGCCGCGGCCTACGGCTGGGACAAGCGCTACCCCGAGTCGGTGCGCGCCGTGGCCTCGTACTCACCCGACGGGAAGACCTTCGGCTCCGGCTCGCTGTTCGGCATGCCACAGGTCGGTGAGGTCGTCGGCATCTTCTACAACGACGCGAAGCTCAAGACGCTGGGCATCAACCCGCCCACCACCTGGGCGGACTTCGACGCCGCCCTCGCCACCGCAAAGTCCAAGGGCGAGGTGCCCCTCGTGCTCGGCAACCTCGAGAAGTGGCCCGCCGGGCACGTCTTCGGCGTCGTGCAGGGCCGCTACGTCAAGGCCGACGACATCCGCAAGCTCGGCTTCGGCCAGCCCGGTGGCTCGTGGACCACCCCCGAGAACACCAAGGCGGCCCAGACCCTCGTCGACTGGGTCGACAAGGGCTACTTCTCCAAGGGGTTCAACGGCCAGGACTACGACCCGGCCTGGCAGGGCTTCAGCAAGGGCACCGGAGTCTTCCTCATCGCCGGGTCGTGGCTGCAGGCCGACCTGTCCTCGGCGATGAAGACCGACGTCAAGTTCATGCTGCCGCCGGCGTCGGAGGCCGGAGGCGCACCGGTGACGACCGGAGGCTCCGGACTGCCCTTCGCGATCACCAACACCTCGAAGAACAAGGACGCCGCCGCGGCCTACATCGACTTCATCACCAGCCCCGACGCGATGAAGGTGCTCGCCGAGAACGGCAACCTGCCGGTCGTCGAGACCGAGCAGCAGACCGCACCGGACGCTCTGGGCAAGGACGTCTTCACCGCTTTCGGCACGGTCTCGACGGCCAACGGGCTGATGCCCTACCTCGACTGGGCGACACCCACGATGGGCGACACCCTGGGCGCGACGCTGCAGGACCTCCTCGCCACGAAGGTCACACCCCAACAGGCACTCGAGGCGCTCCAGAAGGACTACGGCGACTTCACCGGCCAGTGATGGCCCGCGTCGCCACCTCTGCGCCCCCGACCGGGCGGGCAACCGGGCGATCAACCGGGCGCCCCCCGGCCGGGCGCCCGGCACGGTCAGGCGGCCCCCCGGGGGAGCCGCGCCTGGTCGGCTACCTGTACGTGCTGCCCGGCTTCCTCGTCTACGCCGTGTTCGCGCTGTACCCGCTGCTCAAGGCCGTCTACCTCTCGCTCTACGACTGGGACGGGCTGACCCTGGGCACCTGGGTGGGGCTGGGCAACTACGCCGAGGTGCTCACCGACGAGCGGCTGCGCGCCGCCTTCGGCCACGCGCTCGTGCTCATGGTGTTCTTCGCCGTGCTCCCGCTCGGGGTGGGGCTGGTGCTCTCCTCGATCCTGCACCGCGCCCGGGTGCGGGGCCTGTCCTTCTTCCGCACGGTGGTGTTCCTTCCCCAGGTCGTCGCCATGGTCGTCATCGCCGTCGCGTGGCGCCGGATCTACGCCCCCGACGGCACCATCAACGCGGTGCTCTCGGCCATCGGGCTCGAGTCGTGGACCCGGGGGTGGCTCGGGGAGTACGCCTTCGCGCTCCCGGCGGTCGGGCTGATCGGCACCTGGTTCGAGACCGGCCTGGTGACCGTGCTGCTGCTGGCCGGGATGAGCCGCATCTCGCGCGACCTGTACGAGGCGGCGCGCCTCGACGGGGCCGGGCCGGTGCGGGAGTTCCTCGCCGTGACCCTGCCGTCGGTGCGCGGCGAGATCGCGGTGGCCCTTACGCTCACCGTCATCGCGGCCCTGAAGACCTTCGACCTGATCTACCTGACGACCGCGGGCGGGCCGGGCCACCAGACCACCGTGCCGAGCTACGAGGTGTACCGGCAGGCGTTCGAGCTCGGGCAGGTCGGTCTCGCCTGTGCGATAGGGGTCTGCCTCACCGTCGTCATCTTCGCGATCAGCGTCGGCATCTCCCAGGTGGCGGACAGGGCGAGTGACTGATGCGGGTCTCGACCACCGAGCGGAACGCCAACTACGTCATCCTGCTGGCATTCGCCCTCTTTGCGATCTGGCCCATCATCGGCATCCTCGTCGCGGGGCTGCAGCCCGAGGGCGACGCTCCCGGCGGGCTCGCCAACCTCAGCCAGGCGTGGGACATCGGCCGGTTCGGCGGCTACCTGCGCACGAGCGTCATGGTCTCGGCGTTCGTCGTGCCGGTCAGCGCCGTTCTGTCGGTGCTCGCCGGCTTCGCGCTCGGCACCATGCGCTTCCCCGGAGCCGACGCAATCTTCTACCTGATGCTCGTCGGCATCATGATGCCGGCGGAGGCCATCATCGTCCCGCTCTTCTTCGACCTGCGCGCGGTGGGGCTGACCGACACCTTCTGGGCGATCGCCCTGCCGCAGGTCGCCCAGTCCGTGGCGTTCGGCACCTTCTGGATGCGGGCGGCCTTCCGCGCGCAGTCGCGCTCGCTCGTTGAGGCGGCCCGGCTCGACGGCGCCACCACCGGGCGGGTGTTGTGGCTGATCCTGGTCCCGGTGGCACGCCCGGCCATCGTCACCCTCCTCGTGCTGACCTTCATGTGGACGTGGAACGAGTTCCTCATCCCGCTGGTCATGGTGCCGACCAACGAGGCGCTGCGCACCGCACCTCTTGGGCTGGGCTTCTTCTCCGGCCAGTACACCCAGGGCACCGCCTTCCTCGCGGCCGGGGCCACGATCGTCGCCCTGCCCGTGGTGGTGGTTTACCTCTTCCTCCAGCGCCACTTCATCGCCGGAATGCTCGAGGGGGCCGTCAAGGACTGACCACTCCGGTCCGCGACGACGCCCGCGCGGACCAGCGGCACCACTCGTGGTCGAACGGGCGCACGTCCAGAACGAAGGAGAGTTGTCATGGCACGGATCTCCATCCGCACGACGCTTGCCGGCGCGGGGGCGCTGGCTCTGGCCCTGACCCTGGCCCCGACCGGGGCCGATGCCGCGCCGCCGGGGGCCAAAGGGCCTCGACCACCGGACGCGACGACGTCGGCGGGCCGCCCGGCCGACCTCGACGCGATCTTCATCGGAGCCCACCCGGACGACGAGGCGGGGACCTTGTCGACCTTCGGGCAGTGGGGGGCCGACCACGACGTCCGCACGGGGGTCATCACCATCACTCGGGGGGAGGGCGGCGGCAACGCCGTCGGTCCGCAGGAGGGGCCGGCCCTGGGGCTCATCCGCGAACGCGAGGAGCGCGACGCGGTCGCGAAGGCGGGGATCAGCGACGTCTACAACCTCGACGAGGTCGACTTCTACTACACCGTGTCCGAGCCCCTGACCGCACAGGTCTGGGACCACCAGGACGCCCTCGCGAAGGCGGTGCGCATCCTGCGCCAGACCCGTCCCGAGGTGGTCATCACGATGAACCCGGCACCCTCACCGGGCCAGCACGGCAACCACCAGGAGGCCGCCCGGATCGCCATCGAGGCTTACGAGGCGGCCGGCGACCCGCGCCGCTTCCCCGAGCAGATCACCCGGGAGGGGCTGCGTCCCTTCGCGCCCGACCGGGTGCTCATGCGCACCGCGAACGGGAAGTCCGCCAGCGGACCGCAGTGTGCGCGGCAGTTCGTGCCCGCCGACCCCAGCCAGACGGTGTACGGCGTCTGGTCGGGCGCCACATCACCCGACGGTCGCAGCTGGGCTGCGGTCGAGCGCGACGCCCAGCGCGAGTACGCCTCGCAGGGGTGGGCCGGCTTCCCGGACGTCTCCACCGACCCCAACGCCCTGGGCTGCGACTACCTCACGCTTGTCGAGTCACGAACCCCGTTGCCGCAGTGGGGCACTGCTGCGGCGTACACCGAGCACGCCGCCTTGGACGGGTCGCTCGTGAGGGTGCGCGGCGGGCTTCCCCTGGGCACCGGGATGACGGTCGAGGCCGACCGCTACCGCGTTCTGCCCGGCACGCCCTTCACCGTGACTGTGGCGGCGACGGCACCGCACCGGACCGCCCTCGGGAGGGCGCGGGCGCGGCTGGAGGTGCCTGCCGGCTGGAGCGTCAAGGGCAGCGGGTGGCTCGGCGAGCTCCGGGCCGGGGAGCACGCCCGCGCCAGGTTCACCGTCACCCCGCCCGCCGATGCAGCCGTCGGCTCGCCGTTACGGGTGAAGGCATTCGTCACGACGCGCGCCGGCACCGGCTACCAGGACGAGCCGCTGCTCGTCAGCCCGGCGGTCACCGCCACCCAGCAGCTGCTGCCGCAGGTGGCCCAGTTCCGCCAGTGGGCGCAGCAGGTCGGGGCCGACGCCTTGGCCGACATCGTCCGGCCGGTGCTCACGCTCCCGTCGGGCGGCACGCGCACCGTCGACGTCGACGTGACCAACCACAGCGCCACCACCCAGTCGGGCACGGTGACCCCCGCGCCTCCGGCCGGCTTCACGATGACGCCCGCGTCGGCGCCCTACGGGCCGTTGGCCTCCGGTGCCACGACGACCGTGACGTTCACGGTGGTCAACACCGACCCCACGCTGAAGACCTCGGTCGACGGCGGCGTCGCCGGTGACTACATCTACCCGATCGACGCCATGAGCTCGACCGGCACCGGTCGCACCGAGCAGGCTCTCGAGCTCGTGCCGAAGACCGTGGTCGGGCAGGCGACCGCGGCACCGTCGGTCGACGGCGTCATCTCCGACGGCGAGTACCCCGGCGCCGCCATCGACGTCTCGCGCCGGTGGGAGGGCACGGCCTGCGACTCGGCCGCCGACTGCTCGGCCACCGCTCGGCTCGCCTGGCGCGAAGACACTCTCTACGTCGCGGTCACGGTGACCGACGACGTCAAGGGCACGGCGCTCGCGGCATCCGACTGCAAGCGGCACTGGCGCACCGACTCGGTGGAGATCGCGATCGACCCCCGTGGCACCTCGGAGAACACCTCGACCACCTTCAAAGCGGCGATCCTGCCGTGGACGGCCGAGGGCGGGCCCTGCTACCTGCGCGACGCCGATGCCCACCAGGGCGACGGACCGACGACGGCGCCGGGGATGACGGTGGCCGCCAAGGTCTCCGAGCCCTACACGGGCTACACCGTGGAGACGGCGATCCCGATGGCGCTGCTCCCGAGCGCGGTCGACCCCCAACGGATGGGGCTGAACATCCTCCCCTACGACTCCGACACCCAGGACAAGACCGGGCAGACCCGCATCGGCTGGTCGGTGTGGAACGGGGTGCAGGGCGACCCGTACCGATGGGGACGTGCAGTGCTCGACGGCTACCAGCCGCCGGCCGACCGGGCCACGACGCCTGCGGACCCGGTCATCCCGACCGAGGCGCTCTCGTCGCTCGACTCGCCGCAGTCGATCGAGCAGGCGGTGCGCACGAACGTCGCCCTCGCGGGGATGCCGGCCTCGCGCAACGGTGAGCGCGCGTGGGCCGAGAAGGCGAAGCTGCGCCACGGTGCCGTGCAGGCGCGGCTGCGGGTGCAGGACGGCGGCACCGCGCACGTGGTGGTCGTCGACGCCGACGGGGTGGCCGGTGAGATCGTCACCCACGTGGCGCGGACCCGCTCGGGGCTGGCCACGGTGCGGGTGCCGCTCGACCGGGCGCTCGTCGGCCGGGCCGCGGTGCTCGTCGGCTGGGACGACGGCGCCGGAGGCACCTTCTCGTCGAGGGTTCCGGTGGGCTGAGCCACGCCCTCGACCGGGTCCCCTCACTCGGTCGACGTAGAACACGCCGCTGCTATCGCTAGGGGCGGCCCTGGAGGTGGCGACTGCAGGTCGGTGGGAGCGCAGGTCTACACGCCGGCCGTGGCCGCGGATCGAGTGAGCAGGACATGCCCGGGAGGCGCGGCACGCACCGGCATGTGCTGCTCACTCGATCCGCCCACAACGAACTCGCTCACCGTCAGATCCGGTAGACGGTCAGTACCGC
This sequence comes from Actinomycetales bacterium, assembly GCA_038330415.1. Taxonomy (GTDB): domain Bacteria; phylum Actinomycetota; class Actinomycetes; order Actinomycetales; family Dermatophilaceae; genus Fodinibacter. The sequence continues at coordinate 10,211 of JBBQNZ010000145.1, forward strand.
CGTCTCCCGGACATGAGGCCCGGATGCCCGACACGAACGGCAACCACGTGGCTCCGAGGTGAGCACGGCAGGTCCGCAGGCGCCTACTTGCTGACGCTTCCCGCGAGACCTCCCGGAGCGATCCCCGGGAGGGGCAGCCAACTCCCCGGTTGCGGGGAAGAGCCCACAGGGTCCACTTCGGGCCTCGCCGCGGTGGCGCCAATCCGGGTTGACCATCTCGCC
>JBBQNZ010000146.1:0-10412 GCA_038330415.1 Actinomycetales bacterium
TGGAAGTAGTGGTCCATCACCCACAGCGACGCGAGCCCGCCCCGACGGCATCCGGGAGCAGCTCGAGGGAGTGGAGCTGCGCGCTCAGAGGTACTGGCCGGTGTTGGCGACCGTGTTGATCGACTTGCCGGGCTCGGTGCCCTCCTTGGTCTTGATGAGGGTGCGGATGTAGACGATCCGCTCCCCCTTCTTGCCGGAGATGCGGGCCCAGTCGTCGGGGTTGGTGGTGTTGGGGAGGTCCTCGTTCTCGCGGAACTCGTCGGTGCACGACTGCAGCAGGTGCTCGACGCGCAGGCCGCGCTGGCCGGTGTCGAGGAAGTCCTTGATGGCCATCTTCTTGGAGCGGTCGACGATGTTCTGGATCATGGCGCCGGAGTTGAAGTCCTTGAAGTAGAGGATCTCCTTGTCGCCACCGGCGTAGGTGACCTCGAGGAAGCGGTTCTCCTCCTCCTCGGTGTACATGCGCAGCACGACGGCGTCGATCATCGCCTGCAGGGTGGCCTGCTCGGAGCCGCCGTTGTGCTCGAGGTCGTCGGGGTGCAGGGGCAGCCCCGAGATGAGGTACTTGCCGAAGATGTCGCGGGCGGCCTCGGCGTCGGGGCGCTCGATCTTGATCTTCACGTCGAGCCGGCCGGGCCGCAGGATCGCGGGGTCGATCATGTCCTCGCGGTTGGAGGCACCGATGACGATGACGTTCTCGAGGCCCTCGACGCCGTCGATCTCGGAGAGCAGCTGCGGCACGATCGTGGTCTCGACGTCGGAGGAGACGCCCGAGCCACGGGTGCGGAACAGCGACTCCATCTCGTCGAAGAACACCACGACGGGGTAGCCCTCGTTGGACTTCTCGCGGGCCCGCTGGAAGATCAGCCGGATGTGCCGCTCGGTCTCACCGACGTACTTGTTGAGCAGCTCGGGGCCCTTGATGTTGAGGAAGTAGGACTTGCCCGGCTCGCGGCCCTCCTTCTCGGCGACCTTGCGGGCCAGGGACGCCGCGACCGCCTTGGCGATCATCGTCTTGCCGCAGCCGGGCGGGCCGTAGAGCAGCACGCCCTTGGGCGGCTTGAGCTGGTGCTCGATGTAGAGGTCGGGGTGCAGGTAGGGCAGCTCGACGGCATCGCGGATGGCCTCGATCTGGCCGGCGAGCCCACCGATGTCGGTGTAGTCGATGTCGGGCACCTCCTCGAGCACGAGGTCGGCGACCTCGGCCTTGGGGATGCGCTCGAAGACGAACCCGGAGCGCGACTCGAGCAGCAGTGCGTCGCCGGCCCGGATGGTCTGGCCCTCGAGGGATGCCGCGACCCGGCAGACCCGCTCCTCGTCGGCCTGGGCGACCACGAGCACCCGGCCGTCGTCGAGGATCTCCTTGCAGAGCACGACCTCGCCGGTGGTCTCGTAGCCGTGCGCCGCGACGATGTTCATGGCCTCGTTGAGCATGACCTCGCGACCGGGCACGAGCTGGCCCTCCTCGAGGGACGGGCTGACGGCCACGTGCATCTTGCGCCCGCTGGTGAGGATGTCGGCGGTGCCGTCGTCGAATGCCTCGATGACGATGCCGTAGGCGGCGGGCGGCTGGGCCAGCCGGTCGACCTCGGACTTCAGCGTGACGATCTGCTCGCGGGCGTCGCGCAGCGTGCGCACCAGGCGCTCGTTCTGGGCGGACACGGTGGACAGCTGGGAGCGCAGGCCGGTGAGGTCGCGCTCGAGGGTGCGCAGCTGGGCCGGGGTGGCCGAGCCGCGGGCGCGCAGCGCCGTGATCTCGGCCTCGAGCGACTCCCGCTCGGCCTCGAGGCGCTCGCGGGTGCCGGGCTGCTCGGCCCTGGGCTCATCGGTGCTCATGCTCGACGATAACCCGCGAAGGTCAGGTCTGAGCGGAGGTATCGGTCACCGAACGCACGGTCCGTCGAACCCGTTTGGCCGACGGCACCCGCTCGCCGATGGCCTCGGGGGTCCAGTCCTGCTCCACGGCATCCTCACCGGTGACGTAGCCGCGGCCGGGGCGGCGCTTGCGCAACGGTGGCGTGACCCCCGGCGCGAGGCGCCGGGTGGTGATGAGGAAGCCGGTGTGGCCGTGCATCCGGTGCTGTGGGCGCACCGCCAGCCCCTCGAGGTGCCAGCCGCGCACCAGGGACTCCCAGGCCTGCGGCTCGGTGAAGTGGTCGCTGTCGCGCATCGCCTCGGCGACCTTCGACAGCTGGGTGGCCGTGGCGACGTAGCAGATCAGCACCCCACCGGGCGCGAGTGCGTCGGCGACGACCTCGAGGCACTCCCAGGGCGCCAGCATGTCGAGCACCACCCGGTCGACCGTGCCGTCGTCGACGGTGCCGGGGAGCACCTCGACGAGGTCGCCCACGGTGACGGTCCACGCCGGATGGTCGGTGCCGAAGTAGTCGCGCGCGTTGGCCTTCGCGATCTCGGCGAAGTCCTCGCGCCGCTCGAAGGAGTGCACCCGCCCGGACTCCCCCACAGCGCGCAGCAGGGACATCGACAGGGCTCCCGAGCCCACGCCGGCCTCGACGACCACGGCCCCGGGGAACATGTCGGCCATCATCACGATCTGGCCGGCATCCTTGGGGTAGACGACGGCGGCGCCACGCGGCATCGACATCACGTAGTCGGACAGCAGCGGGCGCAACGCGAGGTACTCGACCCCTGCGGTGTTGGTGACGGTGGAGCCGTCCGGCATCCCGATCAGGGTGTCGTGGTCGAGGTGCCCGCGGTGGGTGTGGAACTGCTTCCCGGGGCTGAGCGCGATCGTGTGCATCCGGCCCTTGGGGTCGGTGAGCTGGATGCGCTCGCCCGCGGAGAAGGGGCCGCGCCGCAGCTCGGCGCCCGTGGGGGGTGTCATGGGCCCGCAGTCTAGTTGCGGCCGAGCACGCTCTCGGCCACCGCGTTGAGCCGCTCGGAGGTGACCAGGCCGCGCACGGTGCCGGCCGAGGTGACCACCACGACGGACGATCCGGTGCTCGCCATGGCCCGCAACACCGGCTCCGCGTCGTCGCCGGGTGCGAGCTCGACGACGCACTCGTCGGGCAGCCGGACGACCACGGAGGACAGGGGCGTGGTCGGTGGCAGGGTGGCGATGTCGGGCGTCGTCGGCGACGGAGCCGGCAGCAGGAGGGAGGGGCGGCCGCGCTCGTCGAGCGCCACCACCCGGCGGCCGATGCCGGCCAGCTCGCCGAGCGGGGTACCGGCCGGAACCACCACCACCGGGTCGAGGACGTGCTCGGGGCGCACCTGCCGCAGCAGCCGCTCGAGGGGGGCGCGCCGCAGCGCCGCCGTAGCCCCCGACCAGAGGATCCAGGCCATCACGAGCCCCAGCCCGATGCCGAAGAGGTCGGAGGTGCCCTGCGCCAGCGGCCTGACGACGTACCAGAGCGCGACCCCTCCGGCGAGCAGCCGGCCGCACCAGCCGGCGACGACGAGGCCGAGATCGCGACGCCCGGTGACCCCCCACACGAGTGACTGCACGAGCTGGCCGCCGTCGAGGGGCAGCCCGGGCAGCAGGTTGAAGCCCGCGAGCAGCAGGTTGAGGAACATGAACAGCCAGGCGAACCGGGATGCCGGCCACGGCAGGATGCCGACCATGGCGCCGCCGACACCGGCCAGCGCGAGGTTCGCCAGCGGGCCGGCACCGGCGATGACCGCGGTGCGGCCCGGGGTGGACCCCGTGGCGTCGTAGGCCGTGTGACCGCCCCACAGCGTCGCGACGATGCGGTGCACCCGGAAGCCGAGCAGCCGGGCGGCGACGGCGTGCGCGACCTCGTGGCCGAGCACCGCGACGAGGATGCCGACCACCATGAACACGGCGGAGGCGATGGCGCCGCCCGTTCCCAGGTCGCGGGCGTTCTGCCACCCGGTCCAGGCGACGAACGCGCCGAGCAGGAGCCAGGTGCGGTCGAGGTAGACCGGCACGCCCGCCACTCGGGCGAGCCGCAGCGCCCCGGCGGGGGGCAGCTCGTCGGACATGGGACGGACCCTACGTGAGGAACCCGGCATACTGATCCTTCGACCTGCTGCCGACCCCGAAGTGACCCCACGTGACCCAGCAGCACCGCCCAGACGCCACCGCCGACCTCACCGCCGCACTGCACGAGCGAGTCCTCGTGCTCGACGGCGCCATGGGGACGATGATCCAGGCCCACGGCCTGTCCGAGGCCGACTACCGCGGCGAGCGCTTCGCCGACCACGGCAGCGACCAACAGGGCAACAACGACCTGCTCTCGCTGAGCCAGCCCGACATCATCCGCGAGGTGCACCGCAAGTACCTCGAGGCCGGCGCCGACCTGCTCGAGACCAACACCTTCAACGCCCAGCGCATCTCGCTGGCCGACTACGGGATGCAGGACCTCGCCTACGAGATGAACCTCGCCGCGGCGTCCCTGGCGCGCGCCGAGGCCGACGCCATGACCGAGCGCACCCCCGACCGGCCGCGGTGGGTGCTGGGCACGCTCGGCCCGACGAACCGCACGGCATCCATCTCCCCCGACGTCAACGACCCCGGGGCCCGCAACGTCACCTACGACGAGCTGGTCGAGGCCTACCTCGAGCAGGCCCGCGGGCTGGTCGACGGCGGCGCCGACGTGCTGCTCGTCGAGACCATCTTCGACACGCTCAACGCCAAGTCCGCGATCTACGCCCTCGAGACCCTCTTCGAGGAGCACGACCGGCGCTGGCCGGTGATGATCTCGGGCACGATCACCGACGCGTCGGGGCGCACCCTGTCGGGCCAGGTCACCGAGGCGTTCTGGTACTCGGTGCGGCACGCCCGGCCACTGGCCATCGGCCTGAACTGCGCGCTGGGCGCCGGCGAGCTGCGGCCCTACGTCGCCGAGCTGTCGCGCATCGCCGACTGCTTCGTCTCCGCCCACCCCAACGCCGGCCTGCCCAACGCCTTCGGTGAGTACGACGAGACGCCCGAGGCGATGGCGCGGGTCATCGGCGAGTTCGCCACCGCCGGGCTGGTCAACATCGTCGGCGGGTGCTGCGGCACCACGCCGCCGCACATCGCGGCCATCGCCGAGGCGTCCAGCCGCGGCACGCCGCGCACCCCGTCGGTCGTGCCGCCGGCCTTGCGGCTGTCCGGTCTCGAGCCCTGCGTCGTCGACGAGGACAGCCTGTTCGTCAACGTCGGCGAGCGTACCAACATCACCGGGTCGGCCCGGTTCCGCCGGCTGATCAAGGAAGACGACTACGGCACCGCGCTGAGCGTCGCCCGCCAGCAGGTGGAGGCCGGGGCGCAGGTCATCGACGTCAACATGGACGAGGGGATGATCGACGGCGTCGCGGCCATGGACCGCTTCCTCAAGCTGATCGCCTCGGAGCCCGACATCTGCCGGGTGCCGCTGATGATCGACTCGAGCAAGTGGGAGGTCATCGAGGCCGGGCTCAAGGTCACCCAGGGCAAGCCGATCATCAACTCGATCTCGATGAAGGAGGGCGAGGCGGCCTTCCTCGACCACGCCCGGCTGGCCCGCAAGTACGGCGCTGCCGTGGTGGTCATGGCGTTCGACGAGGACGGCCAGGCCGACAACCTCGAGCGCCGCCGCGAGATCTGCGGGCGCGCCTACTCGCTGCTCGTCGACCAGGTCGGCTTCCCCGCCGAGGACGTCATCATCGACCCCAACATCTTCGCGGTGGCCACCGGCATCGAGGAGCACGCGGCCTACGGCAGCGACTTCATCTTGGCGACCCGCTGGATCAAGGAGAACCTGCCTCACGCGCTGATCTCCGGTGGTGTCTCGAACGTCTCGTTCAGCTTCCGTGGCAACAACGCCGTGCGCGAGGCCATCCACGCCGTGTTCCTCTACCACGCCATCAAGGCGGGCATGGACATGGGCATCGTCAACGCCGGTGCGCTGCAGCCCTATGACACCGTCGACGTGAAGCTGCGCGACGCCATCGAGGACGTCGTGCTCAACCGCCGTCCCGACGCCGCCGACCGGCTGCTCACCATCGCCGAGGAGTACCGCGGCACCGGCGAGGTGGCCGACGTGGCGGCCGAGGAGTGGCGCTCGCTGCCCGTGGGCGAGCGCATCACGCACGCGCTGGTCAAGGGCATCGACGCCTTCGTGGTGGAGGACACCGAGGAGCTGCGGCTCGAGATCGCGGCGGCCGGCGGCCGCCCGCTCGAGGTCATCGAGGGCCCGCTCATGGACGGCATGAACGTCGTCGGCGACCTGTTCGGCGACGGCAAGATGTTCCTGCCGCAGGTCGTGAAGTCGGCGCGGGTGATGAAGAAGGCTGTCGCGCACCTGATCCCGTACATCGAGGCGGAGAAGGACGAGGCGGCCAAGAAGCGCAGCAAGGGCCTGGTCGTCATGGCCACGGTCAAGGGTGACGTGCACGACATCGGCAAGAACATCGTCGGCGTGGTGCTGCAGTGCAACAACTACGACGTCATCGACCTCGGGGTCATGGTGCCCACCCAGAAGGTCCTCGACACCGCCACGGAGGTCGGCGCCGACATCATCGGACTGTCCGGCCTGATCACGCCCAGCCTCGACGAGATGGTGCGGGTGGCAAGCGAGATGGAGCGCCAGGGCTTCGACATCCCGCTGCTGCTCGGTGGGGCCACGACCTCGCGGGCGCACACCGCCGTCAAGGTCGACGGCCAGTACCACGGGCCGGTCGTGTGGGTGAAGGACGCCTCGCGGTCGGTGCCGGTGGTCAGCCAGCTGCTCTCCGACGCACAGCGCGGCGCCTTCCTCGACGGCGTCACTCACGACTACGACGCGATCCGGGTGCGGCACGCCGCCAAGACCGGTGAGCGGCCGCTGGCGAGCTACGCGGCGGCGGTCGCCAACCGGCCGGTGCTCGACTGGGCGTCCTACCGGCCCAAGCGGCCGCACCTGCTCGCGCAGCAGAGCCAGGACCGCTGGTCCGGTCCGCCGGACGCGCACTGGCACCGGGCCGCGACCCAGTTCACCCGCGCCTGGGACGACTTCCCCGTCGCCGAGCTGCGGCGCTACATCGACTGGACGCCGTTCTTCCTCGCCTGGGAGATCAAGGGCCGCTACCCCGACGTGCTCAACAACGCCGCTACCGCGGAGGAGGCCCGCTCGCTCTTCGCCGACGCGCAGGCCATGCTCGACCGCATCGAGCGCGAGCACTGGCTCACCGCACGCGGCGTGGTCGGCATCTTCCCGGCCAACGGGGTCGGCGACGACATCGAGGTCTACGCCGACGAGGCCCGCAGCACGGTGCTCACCACGCTGCACGGGCTGCGCCAGCAGGGTCAGCACCGCGACGGGGTCACCAACAAGTGCCTCTCCGACTTCGTGGCACCCAAGGAGACCGGCATCGCCGACCACGTCGGCGCGTTCTCGGTCACGGCCGGCCTCGGCATCGAGGAGCACCTGGAGGCGTTCAAGGCCGACCACGACGACTACTCGGCGATCATGCTCGAGGCCCTGGCCGACCGGCTGGCCGAGGCGTTCGCCGAGCGCCTGCACGAGAAGGTGCGCCGCGAGCTGTGGGGCTACGCCCCCGACGAGGGCCTCGACATGGACGAGCTGATCCGGGAGAAGTACCGCGGCATCCGGCCCGCCCCCGGCTACCCGGCCTGCCCCGAGCACACCGAGAAGGAGACCCTGATGGCGCTCCTCGGCGGCGAGGAGCGCACCGGCATCCGGCTCACCGAGTCGATGGCGATGTGGCCCGGCGCCTCGGTCTCGGGCTGGTACTTCGCGCACCCCGACAGCCAGTACTTCGTGGTGGGCCGACTGGGCCGCGACCAGGTCGAGGCGTATGCCGCGCGCAAGGGCTGGGACCTGCGCACCGCCGAGCGCTGGCTGGGCCCGAACCTCGGGTACCAGCCCGAGGACTGACCCGACCTTCCCTACCAGCGGCCGGGCAACACGCCGCTGGGACCCGGTTCGAGGGGGTTTCTGCCCTGCAAAGTCGGGGGTGTTGGAGTGGCGGCGAGGGGATGTCGGTGACCCGGCATACCTTTGCCGCATGACCCCCGCCCTGTCCCCGAGCCGCGCCGCGGACTTCAAGCAGTGCCCGCTGCTGTTCCGGTTTCGCACGATCGACAAGCTCGAGGGCCCGCCGTCCCCCGCCGCCGCGCGGGGCACCCTGGTGCACGCCGTGCTCGAGCACCTGTTCGACCTCCCGGCCGAGCAGCGCACGCCCGAGGCGGCGGTGGCGCTGCTCGAGCCGCGTTGGGCGGCGCTGGTCGAGCAGCGGCCCGAGCTCGAGGCGATGATCGACGACGACGAGCTGCTCACCACCGAGAGCTGGTTCGCCGCGGCGCAGGCCCTCGTCGAGCAGTGGTTCGAGCTCGAGGACCCCACCCGGCTCGAGCCGGCCGCGCGCGAGCTCTACGTCGAGACCGAGGTCGAGGGCCTCACCCTGCGTGGCTACGTCGACCGGCTCGACGTCGCCCCCGACGGTGCGATGCGAGTGGTCGACTACAAGACCGGCCGCTCCCCCAGTGAGCTGTTCGAGGCCAAGGCACTGTTCCAGATGAAGTTCTACGCCCTGGTGCTGTGGCGCACCCACGGCGAGATCCCGCGCCAGCTGCAGCTGGTCTACCTCGGCAACGGTGAGGTCGTGCGCTACGCGCCCGACGAGCGCGACCTGCTCGCGATCGAGCGCAACGTCAAGGCCATCTGGGATGCCGTGGTGCGCGCCGCGCAGACCGGCGACTGGCGCCCGCGCACCTCGAAGCTCTGCGACTGGTGCGACTTCCGCGACCTGTGCCCCGCCTGGGGCGGCACTCCTCCCCCGCTGCCCGAGGGCGCCGGCGAGATCGCGCTCGACCCGGCCCGCTCAGGTGCCGTCCACCCCGTCGAGGAGTGAGACCGAGGCGGCCAGCTCGCCGAGCCGTTGGGGTGTGATGCCGGCCAGGCCGTCGACGTGCACCGCCCCGGGCAGCTCGGGCACCGGCACGACGTGCGGCACCGCCACGGTGGGCACCCCTGCCGCCACGGCGGAGCGCACCCCCGTGGGCGAGTCCTCGATGGCGACGCAGTCCTGCGGCGACACCCCGAGCAGGCGGGCTGCGGCCCGGTAGGGCTCGGGGTGCGGCTTGCCGTGCGAGACCTCGTCGCCGGTCACCACCGCGGCGAAGGTCCCGTCGGGCAGGGCGGCGACCACGGCGTCGGCCAGCGAACGCCACGACATGGTCACGAGGGCACTGGGCACCCCCTGGGCCCGCAGCGCCTCGAGCAGCTCGCGTGCGCCGGGGCGCCACGGCACGTGCTCCTGCACCTGCGCGACCACCCGCCCGAGCAGCTCGTCGACGATCCGCTCGGGCGACCACGAGATCGGCGAGTGCTCGCGGATGAAGGCGGCCGACACCATCAGGTCGTTGCCGACGAGCTGGTGGGCGAACTCGTCGCTCCAGGTGCCGCCGTGCTCGGCGACGATCGCGTGCTCGGCAGCGATCCAGTAGGGCTCGGTGTCGACGAGGGTGCCGTCCATGTCCCAGAGCACGGCTGCGGGGAGGCTCATGGGTGGCAAGCCTAGTGAGCCGTAGGGTGGTGTCCTGACGACAGGAGGACGCGAGTGATCGAGCTCGAAGACCTGCCCGAGCTGAAGGATGCGGTCATGATCGCCGCCTTCGAGGGATGGAACGACGCCGGCGAGGCCGCGAGTGCGGTCATCGAGCACCTCGCCGAGATCTGGGACGCCGAGGTCGTGGCAGCGCTCGACCCCGAGGACTACTACGACTTCCAGGTCAACCGGCCCCGAGTGCTGCTCGAGAACGGTCGCCGCCGGATCAGCTGGCGCACCACCCGTATCCTCGTGGCCACGAACACCTCCCTCGGCCGCGACGTGGTGCTGGTGCAGGGTGTCGAGCCGTCCTTCCGGTGGCGGGCCTTCGCGATCGAGCTGATGGAGCTGGCCCAGGCCGCCGACGTGTCGATGGTGGTGACGCTCGGCGCGCTGATGGCCGACGTCGCGCACTCCCGCCCCATCCCGGTGTCCGCCACCTCCGACAGCGAGGACACCCGGCATCGCCACGACCTCGAGATGAGCAGCTACGAGGGCCCCACCGGCATCGTCGGCGTGCTCGCAGACGCCGCGACCCAGGTCGGCGTGCCCTCGGTCTCCTGCTGGGCGGCCGTCCCGCACTATGCGGGTCACAGCCCGTCGCCGAAGGCCACGCTCGCCCTCGTCAGCCGCCTCGAGGACCTCCTCGACGGCCCGATCGAGCACGGCGAGCTCGACGAGGACTCGCATGCCTGGGAGCGCGGCATCAACGAGCTGGCCGCCTCCGACACCGAGGTCGCCGAGTACGTCGAGAGCCTGGAGGAGGCCCAGGACACCGCAGACCTGCCCGAGGCGAGCGGCGACGCGATCGCCAAGGAGTTCGAGCGCTACCTGCGCCGTCGCAGCACCGACGAGGGCTGAACCGCACGTCAAAGGCCCACGAACCCGGTGCCGGGTTCGTGGGCCTTTCGTGC
>JBBQNZ010000147.1:0-10302 GCA_038330415.1 Actinomycetales bacterium
GCCTTCGGCGTCACCGTCGAGCGGATGAGCAAGGGCGAGAACCCGGAGATCGGCGACGGCATCCGGTTCACGACCCCGTCCGACCACGTCTTCGAGGTCTACCACGAGGCCACCTGCGTCGGCACCGAGGTCGGCACCCACAACCCGGACGCATTCCCCCGCCACCTCGTCGGTGTCGGTGTGCCGGCGCTCGACCACTCGCTGATCACCGCCGAGGACCCGGGCTTGATGGACCGCTTCCTCACCGCCGTGTTCGACTTCTACCCCACCGAGCGCGTGCAGACGTCGCTGGACTCAGACGCCGACATCATCGCGACCTGGATGACGAGCAACAACCAGATCCACCAGCTCGCCGTACTCGCCGGCCCCCAGGGCAAGCTGCACCACTTCGCCTTCCGCCTCGGCGACTGGGTCGAGGTCGGCCGCGCCGCGGACCTGTTCTCGATGGATGACGTCCCGATCGACATCGGCCCAACCCGCCACGGCATCACCCGCGGCCAGACGGTCTACTTCTTCGACCCGTCGGGCAACCGCAACGAGGTCTTCGCCGGCGGCTACCTGGCCTACCGGGACCGCCCGATGTCGGTGTGGACCCCCGAAGCCCTGGGCAAGGGCGTGTTCTACCACGCCCGCGAGCTCAACGACGCCTTCACCTCGGTGCTCACCTGATCCCGAGCTGACCCGATCGTCACCACCTGTCACCACCTGTCGTTACCTGTCACCACCCGTCCGTCACCGTCGACCAGGAGGTCGCTGATGCTCGTGCGCACCGAGACCGTCCTGACGTATGCCGGGGCCCGGATCGCGCTGGACGCGGCCCTCGCCCGTGGTGAGCTGATCGGTGGTGCGTTCAACGTCGCGGTCACCGACACCGCCGGTGGCCTGCTGGCCTTCGCGCGGATGGACGGGGCGTTCGCCGTGTCCGGAGCGATCGCCCAGGACAAGGCCTGGACGGTCGCCGGCTTCGGCGGCCTGCCGACCGACGTCTTCTACGACGCGATCGCCGGTGACGATGCCGTGCGCGAGGGCATCGGCCAGCGCGGACGGGTCGCGGCGTTCGGCGGCGGCGAGCCCGTCGTCGTCGACGGCACCTTCGTCGGGGCGGTCGGCGCGTCCGGCGGCTCCGCCGACCAGGACAAGGACGTCGCCTCCGCGGGCGCCGCCGCGGTCACCGCCGCCCTGGAGGCCGAGCGGCTCACCGCCGCCGGCGCACACCGACAAGCACGAGAGGACGCACGATGACCCCGTTCATGTTGCGCGTGGCCGAGCTCGTCGGCACGCCGGAGGAGGACCTGCCCGACCTCGAGGAGATCGCCCCGATGCCGGACACCCGGATCAGCCGCCGCATCGCGACCGGTACCGGCGCCGACCGGCAGGTCGCGATCCGCTCGCTGGCCGAGCAGCTGGTCAGCGAGGCCAACGCGATCCTCGCGCAGTCCGACGACCGGCTCGGTCTGGTCGACGAGACGCTGCCCCACGAGCTCGCGTTCCGGGTGACGCACCGCGACCGTGCGGCTCGGGTGTCGACGACGTTCGAGGACGGCACGGCCTACGGCCGGCTCGTCGGCGACGGCTTCGACTCCGAGCTCCCCCAGGAGCTCGACGGTCCAGACGCCCTGCCCGACCTGCTCGTGCGCCTGCTCGTCGAGTCCGGCGTCACCCACCACCACGTTCCCTGACCCTGCTCCATCCGCACCTCCCGCACCTTCCGCACCTTCCGGCATCATCCCGCACCACCCGCACCACCCGCACCCCCCCGCGCCCGGGCACCCGGAGCCCGGAGCACCGCCCTCAAGGAGGCACCGTGCAGTACGAACTGCGAACCCAGGTCATCGAGCCGCCGCGCAAGACCTTCACCCACCTCGTGGCCCGCTACGGCGACCGCCCCGCCTCCCGGTACGAGGAGGGGAGCATCGACATCCAGCCCAAGGAGAACTTCCACTACAAGCCGCTGTGGGGCCCCGAGCACGACATCTACGACGAGGCGTACAGCGCGTTCCGGCTGACCGACCCCTACTCGTTCACCGACCCGCGCCAGTTCTACTACGCCCCCTACGTGACCTCGCGGGCCGCGATGGCCGACGCCGTGTCCTCCACGCTGGACTACCTCAACGCCCGTGACCTGCTGTCCCGCATGCCCGACACCTGGGCCGCGCTGCTCGGCGAGCTCGTCGTGCCGCTGCGGCACTACGAGTCGGGGGCCCAGATGGTCTCCTGCGACATCGCCCGGTTCGGGTTCGGCACCACGATCACCCAGTGCGCCGCCTACGCCGCGTTCGACCGGATCGGCAACGCGCAGGCGCTCAGCCGGGTCGGCATCGCCCTCGGTGGCGGTACCGCCGAGCTGCTCGGGGACGCAAAGAAGAGCTGGGTCGAGGACCCGGCGATGCAGGGCCTGCGCCGGTACATCGAGGAGCTCTTCCTCGAGAAGGACTGGGGCAAGGCGCTCATCCGGCTCGACGTCGCCGACCGCCTCATCTACTCGCTGTTCTACACCTACCTCGACGACGCCGCGATCGACCAGGGCGCCGGCTCCTACAGCCTGGTCGCCCAGCACCTCTCCTCGTGGTTCAAGGACCAGCGCAAGTGGGTCGACGCCCTCTACAAGGCGTGGGTCGCCGACCCCGAGACCGGTGCCGCCAACAAGGCACTGCTGCACAGCACGACGACCGAGGCCCTCGATGCGGCGCTCGTCGCGATGATCCCCGTCGCCGCCCGCGCCGACGAGCTCGTCGCCGCCGGCGCCACCGCGGCGCTCGACGAGTCCGCCACCTCCGTCCGCGACGCCGTCGCGGCGCTGACCGCCTGACCGGGAAGGACCAGAGCATGAGCACCACCGCCCCCACCCGCCCCGTCGGCGTGGACATCCAGGAGAGCGAGACCAACCGCTCCGTCGTCGAGGCCATCGAGCTGACGAACGAGGGCTGCACCGTCAAGCACATGCCGGGGCTCGTGCGGATCACCGCACCCGGCCGCCTCGTCATCACCCGTGAGTCGGTCGAGGAGCGCCTCGGCCGCGAGTGGGAGACACACGAGTTCCAGCTCGCCATCGTGAGCTACTTCGGGCACATCAAGGAATGGGATGACGACGAGATCGTCATCGCCTGGGACCACTGAGAAAGGCTGCGAGACATGACGATCGCCCCCAAGGCCCCGCGCAAGCTGACCATGAAGCAGCGCTATGAGGCGCTGACCCGAGACCTCGACTGGGAGCCGAGCTACGTCGACAAGAGCGACGTGTTCCCCCACACCGAGTTCGAGGGCATCAAGATCCACGACTGGAGCAAGTGGGAGGACCCCTTCCGCCTGACGGTCGACGCCTACACGAAGTACCAGGCGGAGAAGGACAAGCGGCTCTACGCCGTGCTCGACGGGTTCGCCCAGAGCCAGGGCCACCTCAGCCTGACCGAGGCGTCCTACCTCAACGCGATGAAGCTGTTCCTCCAGGGCGTCACACCGCTGGAATACCAGGCGCACCGCAACTTCGCCTACCTCGCCCGCCACCTCAACGGCCCCGGCCCGCGGTTCGCGGCCCTGTGCCAGTCGATCGACGAGATGCGCCACACGCAGACCGAGATCCACACCCTCTCCAACTACAACAAGTACTACGGCGGCTTCCACAACTACCTCGAACAGCACGACCGGGTCTGGTACCTCTCGGTGCCGAAGTCGTTCTTCGACGACGCCCTCACCGCAGGCCCGTTCGAGTTCCTCATCGCCATCGGGTTCTCGTTCGAGTACCTGCTGACCAACCTGCTGTTCGTGCCGTTCATGTCGGGCGCCTCGTTCAACGGCGACCTGCCGACGATGACCTTCGGCTTCTCGGCCCAGAGCGACGAGTCGCGGCACATGACCCTCGGCCTCGAGGCGATCAAGTTCCTCCTCGAGCAGGACGAGCAGAACGTGCCGATCGTGCAGGCCTGGATCGACAAGTGGTTCTGGCGCGGGTACCGCGTCACCGCGCTGGTCGCCCAGATGCTCGACTACATGCTGCCCCGCAAGGTGATGAGCTGGAAGGAGGCCTTCGAGCTCTACTTCGAGGAGCAGATGCTGGGCGGCCTGTTCCAGGACCTCGCCTTCTACGGCATCACGCCGCCGAGGCACGTCGACGACGCCATCGCCGAGAAGGAGATCCTCTCGCACCAGGTGTACTGGACCCTCTACCAGTTCTCGCACGCCGCGGCCTTCACCACGACGATGCCGGACGCCGACGCCCAGACCTGGCTGGCGGAGAACTACACCGACACCTTCGACCAGCTCTACCGCCCGCTGTGGGACAAGGAGCAGAAGAACCTGGATGCCGGTGGGCGGCACTTCGTGCGCGGCCTGCCCCAGCTGTGTCAGGTCTGCCAGATCCCGATGCTCTTCACCGAGCCCGGTGACCCGACGACCCTGTGCCAGCGCGACTCGGTCTACAAGGGCGAGAACTTCCAGACCTGCTCCAACGGGTGCCAGTGGATCTTCGAGCGCGAGCCCGAGAAGTACGTCCAGGCCTGGCTGCCCGTGCACCAGATCTACCAGGGCAACTGCGGCGGCGGGACCATCCCCGACGTCCTGGCCTGGTACGGCATCCAGGAGGGCGACAGCGGCGAGTACAAGGGCTCGGTCGACGACAACAACTGGAACAAGTGGCACAACCTCGCTGACCACTCCCACATCGGATCGGAGGGCTGATCATGGCCGTCAAGAGCATTGGAACGTACGACTTCCCGTCCCGCTCCCGCCAGGAGCTGTACGGCGACGACCAGCTGGTCCACCTGTGGTTCCAGGAGAACCCGTGGTTCTGCGCCGCGGCGTGCTTCCGGGCACCGAAGGCGATGACCTGGGGCGACTTCTGGAACGCCCTCGTGGTGCCGTTCGCCGAGGAGGACCCCGACTTCGACCCCTCGGCCAACCGGGTGTGGACGCTGCACGGCCAGACCTTCGAGCCGCGCGACGACCAGACGCTCGAGCAGATCGGCGTCGAGCACAAGGACGTCATCGGGATGAAGGTCGTCGCCTGACGCGACGCCTCCCCACCCGCTCGCTCATCTCCGACGTCGTGCGACTTACCTACGGTTTGGCAGCCTCCGGGCCGTGACAACCGTGGGTAAGTCGCACGAAGTCGGCGATGGCGGGAGCACCACCACTACCACCACGCAGCCCGGAAGCAGCCAGGAAGCAGCCATGACCCAGACCCACACGATCACCGTCGAGCCGCTCGGCCGGGAGGTCGAGTGCCGTGAGGACCAGACCATCCTCGACGCGTGCCTGCGCAGCGGGGTCTGGCTCCCCCACTCCTGCACCCACGGCACCTGCGCGACCTGCAAGGCCGAGGTGCTCGACGGTGAGGTCGATCACGGCGCGGCCAGCACGTTCGCGTTGATGGACTACGAACGCGACGAGGGCAAGCTGCTGCCCTGCACGGCGTGCCCGCGCTCGGACGTCACCATCGAGGCCGACATCGACGTCGACGAGTCGATCGAGGTCTTCCCGGTGCAGGACTACACCGGCACCGTCCTCGAGATCACCGAGATCGCCCGCGACACCGTGCGGTTGGTCATCGGGCTCGACCGCGAGATCGGCTTCAACGCCGGGCAGTACCTCAAGTTCCAGGTGCCGGCGCGTGATGGGCTCCCGTCCGTCGACCGCACCTGGTCGATCGCCTCGCCGCCCACCGAGCCGCGTGAGCTCGAGTTCCACATCCGCAACGTCCCCGGCGGGCGCGGCACCGACGGCTGGGTCTTCGGGGGCCTGGACCTCGGCGACACCGTGTCGGTCGCCGGCCCCTACGGCCGCTTCGTGCTCAAGACCGACGACGACCGGCACGCCATCCTCGTCGGTGGCGGCACCGGGCTGGCCCCGCTGAAGTCGATGATCCGCTATGCCCTCGAGGATGCCGCGTACGACGGCAAGCTCACCCTCTACCAGGGCGCCCGCTCGCGTGAGTGGCTCTACGACGTCGAGTTCTTCCATTCTCTCGCAGCGCAGTTCCCGGACCAGTTCACCTACCGGCCCTGCCTCTCCGAGGAGACCGCGGAGGACTGTGGCGACGACGCGGCGGCCTACGGCTACGGCATGGTGACCGACGTCATCGCCGCCGACCACCCCACCCTGGGCGGGTGCACGGGCTACCTGTGCGGTCCGCCGCCGATGGTCGAGGCTGCCCTGAAGACCCTGATGGGCAAGCGCCTCTTCCCGCGCGACATCCACCGCGAGGACTTCTTCAACGAGGGCGACAAGGCCACCGGCGGCGTCCGCTCCCCCCTCATCAAGCGCTGACCCCGGGTCCTTCCCCGACTGTGTAGGGGAGCGCCCGAGCAACACGCCGCGGATGGCCCGGTTCGCTCGGTTTCTGACCTACAAAGTCGGGGTCGGATGCCGTGTCACGCCGACCGCGGGCCGCGCGCCCAAGCTCGTGGCCGGCATCCGACGTGGCGTCGCCTACCGCATGGTAGGTGAGGCGATCGCTCGACCTACCGGGCGGTGGCCCACGCCGGGTCCGGATGCCGCGTGGCCAGCACCTGGATGCCGGGCCCGCCCCGCGCTGCTGGGCGGGGACCCCGGCTGCCGGCCGTGCCCTCCCCGACTTCTACTGCGAGCAGCCGCCGCCAGCGGCCCCATCGCGGCGTGTTGCCCGGCTGCTGACCTACAAAGTCGGGGGCAGCGCGAGGTCAGAGGCCGGACTCGCGCAGGAGGCGGCCCAGGGTGAAGGCCGCGGTGCGCACTGCGGGGCCGAGCGTGCCGGGGTCGATCGACCCGGTGGCCCCGGTGGCCGACAGCCCGGCCGCCACCTTGTGGTCGGCGCCGAACACCGGCGCCGCGACGCACGAGACACCGGGGGTGGCCTCCTCGAGGTCCATGGCCATGCCGATCGAGCGGATCTTGCGCAGCTCGCGCACCAGCCCGCCGGAGGTGCAGATCGTGCGCGGGGTGAGCCGCGGCAGCCCGGCATCGATCCGGGCCTGCACGGTCGCCGCCGGGGAGTAGGCGAGGATCACCTTGCCGACCCCAGTGGCGTGTGCCGGCAACCGCCCCCCCGTGCGGGAGGGGACCTCGAGACCCCCGGTGCCGAGGATCTCGACGTAGACCACGTCGACCCCGTCGAGCACCGCGAGGTGGATGCGCTGGCGGGTCGCCTCGCGCAGGTCCTCCATGACCGGCAGGGCCGCCTGCGACAACGAGCGGTGCTGCGGCACGAGCTCACCGCGCTCGAAGAGCCACATGCCCAGCCGGTAGCCCTCGCCCGACGGCCCGGACTCCTGGCGCTCGAGCACCCGCAAGGTGACCAGCTCGCCGATGATCCGGTGCACCGTCGTCTTGGGCAGGCCGGTGCGCCGCGAGAGCTCGACCAGGCTCAGCACGGGGTCGCGGTCGTCGAAGGCGCCGACGATCGCGGCGGCTCGTGCGAGCAGGCTCACAGTCGCCGTGTTCCGCTCAGTGGAACGCATTCGTTGATCGAACCACGTCCGAGCGCGCACTGTCAGCACATCGACCCACTAGGCAAAGGGGCCCAAAGCATGTCGATCGTCCTCCAAGACCAGGCGTGGTGCGCCACGACGCCCAAGCGAGCGCAGGGCGACGACCACCACGGATCGGGGCTGAAGTCGGTCGGCAGCGCACTCGACGTGCTCGAGTGCTTCGCCCTCGACGGCGAGCTGGGCGTCTCCGACATCTCCCGCCGGCTCGGGGTCGCGAAGTCGACGGCCCACCGGATGCTGCAGACCCTGGCCAGCCGCGGCTTCGTCGAGCAGGACGTGCACAGCGGCCAGTACCGCCTCGGCCTGCACGTCTACGAGCTCGGGGCGCTGGCCCTGGCCCGCAACGAGCTGCGCCACGTGGCGCTGCCGACCCTGCGCCAGGTGGCGGTGAGCACCGGGCTGACCGTCAACTTCTCGGTCCCCGACGGCCCCGACGTCGTCTTCGTCGAGCGCATCGAGAACACCGACGGCGTGCGCTTCCTCGGCCACTTCGGACGCCGCCTGCCCTCGCACACCACCAGCAGCGGCAAGGCGATCGCGGCCTGGAACGCCGAGGCCGACCTGGCGCGTCGGCGGGCCGGCTTCCCGCCGCGGGTCAACAAGACCGTGCGCACCGAGGCCGACTGGCTGCGGTGTCTCGAGTCGGTGCGCAAGATCGGGTATGCCGTGTCGCACGGTGAGTCCTTCGACGGCGCCTCGTCGGTGGCCGTGCCCGTGATCTCGCGCCGCGTGGCCATCGCCTCGGTGTCGGTGTTCGGCCCGACCGAGGCCATCGCGCCGCAGGTCGACCGGCTGGTGCCGGTGCTCGTCGCGGCGAGCCGTCGGATCGCCCGCGCCCACATCGCCTGAGGTCCGCCCCCCGGCCGGCGCAGCGTCGCCCCCGGCCGGCTCCCCGTCGGCGCACCCGTCGGTGTACGCGTCGACGCCACGTTCCCGGGAGCGGAACGTGGCGCGCACGGCATCGGGCATCTCCGTACCGTCATGACGGAAGGGGCGCCGCTTCGCCTCGCCCCGCGCCGTCGCGCGGAGGCCCCAGGAAGGACAACCCGTGGACGACCAGACCCGCACGCAGGTCGCCGGTGCGCTGCTCGCGGCCTACGACTCCAAGGAGCCGCTGGAGCCGCTCACCTCGACCTACGAGGGGATGACGCTCGAGGACGCCTACGCGATCCAGATGCTGCAGATCGACCAGCGCCTGGCGCAGGGTCGCACCGTGCAGGGCCACAAGGTCGGCCTCACCAGCGCCGCCATGCAGCGGCTGCTCGGCGTCACCGACCCCGACTACGGCCACCTGCTCGACGACTTCTTCCACCTCGAGCACATGCCGATCTCCATCGACCTGTTCGTGCAGCCGCGCATCGAGCCCGAGGTCGCCTTCGTGCTCAAGAAGCCGCTCAAGGGCCCGGGCGTCACCGTGCACGAGGCGCTGCGCGCCATCGACTTCGTGCTCCCGGCTCTCGAGATCGTCGACAGCCGCATCCGCGACTGGAGGATCGGCCTGTTCGACACCATCGCCGACAACGCCAGCTCGGGTGCCGTGGTGCTCGGCTCGACCCCCACCGACGTCGGCGCGGTCGACCTGCGCCTGGCCGGGGCCACCTTCCACCGCAACGGCGAGGTCGTCGGCACCGGTGCCGGCGGCGCCGTGCTCGGCTCCCCGCTGAACTCCCTCGTCTGGCTGGCCAACACCGTCGGCGCCCGCGGGGTGACCCTCGAGAAGGGCCACGTCGTGCTGCCCGGCTCGGTGTGCGCCATGTCCGCCGTCGCCGCGGGCGACACCTTCACCGCGACGTTCGCCGGGCTCGGCAGCGTCACCGCTCGCTTCGTCTGACCCGTCCCAACGCTTTGAGGAGCGCCATGTCCCCCACCCCCCGGACCAAGGGCACCGCCGCCATCGTGGGTCCCGGCAACATCGGCACCGACCTGATGTTCAAGCTGATGCGTCGCAGCGACGTGCTCGACCCGCGCTGGATGATCGGGGTCGACCCGGCATCCGACGGCCTGCGCCGCGCCAAGTCGCTCGGCCTCGCGGCCAGCCACGAGGGCGTCGACTGGCTACTCGCCCAGGACGAGCTGCCCGACATCGTCTTCGAGTGCACCTCGGCCAAGGCGCACGAGGCGAACGCCCCGCGCTACGCCGAGGCCGGCATCCTCGCCGTCGACCTCACCCCGGCCGCGGTCGGCCCGTACCTCTGCCCGCCGGTCAACCTCGACTTCAACCTCGACGCGATGAACGTCAACATGATCACCTGCGGTGGCCAGGCGACGACGCCGATGGTCAAGGCGGTCTCCTCCGTGGTGCCGGTGCCGTATGCCGAGATCGTCGCCTCGATCTCGAGCAAGTCCGCCGGCCCGGGCACCCGCGCCAACATCGACGAGTTCACCGAGACCACGTCGCAGGCCCTCGAGGTCGTCGGCGGCGCGGAGCGGGGCAAGGCGATCATCATCCTGAACCCGGTCGAGCCGCCGCTGATGATGCGCAACACGGTGTTCTGCGCGATCCCCCCGGAGGCCGGTGAGCCCGGCCAGCTGCAGGACCGCCTGCTCGAGTCGATCCACTCGATGGTCGCGAAGGTGCAGGACTACGTGCCCGGCTACCACCTGCGCGCCGACCCCCAGTTCGACCACGCACGTGACCTGTGGAAGGGCATGGCCCGCGTGTTCGTGCCGATCGAGGTCAAGGGCCGCGGCGACTACCTGCCCGACTACGCGGGCAACCTCGACATCATCACCGCGGCCGCGGCTCGGGTCGGCGACATCATGGTCGCCCACCGGCTCGGCGTCGCGTCCACGTGGAAGTCGTCGGCCCAGCTCGGCGACGTCCCTGACCCGCTCGTCGGCG
>JBBQNZ010000148.1:0-10144 GCA_038330415.1 Actinomycetales bacterium
ACCCCAGGGCCTCGGAAGGACAAGAGACCACCATGCGCAGCTCATTCGACAAGCTCATCTCCTGGACCGGCATCGTCATCGCCGTCGTCCTCCTCTTCGCCGGCGGACTGCTCGTGTGGGCCTCCTCGTTCGCGACGCAGAACGTCCACGACCAGCTCAAGGCCCAGCAGATCACGATGCCCGAGGGCGCGGCCCTCACCACCCCGGCCATGAAGGCGAACCTCGGCCAGTACGCCGGCCAGGACCTCACGACCGGCGCGCAGGCCAAGGCCTACGCCGACTACTACATCCAGGAGCACATGAACGCCTCTTCCGGTGGCAAGACCTACTCGCAGGTCTCCGGTGAGTTCATCGCCGCCTCCAAGGCCGACCCGGCCGCCCAGGCCACCAAGGACCTCGGCGAGCTGCGTCAGACCCTCTTCATGGGCACCACCCTTCGCGGCATGCTCCTGAACGCCTACGCCTTCGCCACCCTCGGCACCATCGCGATGTGGGCGGCCATCGCCTCCTTCATCGGTGCGGCCGTCATGCTGGCCCTGGGCGTCCTGGGCCTGCGCCACGCCCACACGGCCGAGGGCGTCGAGACCGTCGCCACCCCCGCCAACCAGAAGATCCCGGCAACCGTCTGACCCGCTGCAGGGACCACGGAGCCCCGGTCGGCACCCGCCCACCGGGGCTTCGTCGTGTCCGGATGCCGGTTCCCGTCGTGCGGCGGACCCGCGGGGTCCGCACAGCCAGCACTGGTCACCCAGCGGTCGCGGCTGGCGTTCCGTGCGGATGGGACTTGGGCCGACTGGGACCATTGCCCGTTGGCGGTGGAACCGGCTGGCTCCACGGGCGACCGTCAGGCGGGCGACTGTCAGGTCGCAGACACCGGTGGTGCGGGCGGTGGCAGGTGGGGCCGGGGCGTGACGATGCACCCGCCGCGGGCAAGCGGGGTGCGGGGCGGGGTCACGCTGGTTCTCGCGCCGCGCGTTGTGCGAGGAGCCGGTCGTAGGAGCCGATGGTGAGGTCCCACTCGACGCGGGAACCGTCGCCATCCTCGACCAACCATCCGGCGTAGCGGCGGTTGTGCACCACAGTGTGGTGTCGCTCGCACAGCAGGGCCGCGTTGGACAGGTCGGTGGGCCCGGAGTCTGCCCAGTGAATGAGGTGGTGCGCGTCGGTCCACATCGGAGGCATGTCACACCCGGGATACGAGCAGTGCTGGTCGCGCAGCCAGAGGCGTTTGATCTGGGCAGGGGTGAACAGCCGCACTTCCATCCCGAGGTCGACCACCGCCCCGGCCACCCCCATCACCGTCGGGATGATCGTGGCGTCGCAGGCCAGCCGGCGTACCGTCTCGGGCGCCAGCACGGTGCCGGCGTCCGCCCCGCCCATGCTGACCCCGGCACCGGTCAGCCCGCTGCGTAGCGTCTCGAGGTCGACGGTGACGAAGAGCTGGCTCTTGGTGTGCCGTGGGCCCTTGTCGGCAGCGGCCACCCCACGGCGCACCAAAGCGACCAGGGCTTCGCCGCGGCGGCGGTCGCTCGAGCGCAGGTCACGCTCACCCTCGACCGGCCTCGGCGCGGACAGCGGCCCCAGCGCGGCCTCGAGGACTGCTTTGCCCTCTGGGTCCAGGGTCAGCCGGTACTCCGCCACGCCCATCTCGTCCACATAGGGCTGCGACAGAGCCACGTACCGCTTCGCGGCGTCCTGCTCGAGCTGCAGCTGACCCTCGATGCCGTACTTCGCCAGCAGCTCCGGTCGCAGCCTGCGGCACTCCCGCGGGCCGTCCTTGGCCGCGATGCGGATCAACCCCGCCAGCACCGTCGGTCGAGCGTCCTCGGTGATGGACGGCAGCAGCTTGTCGGCCTCGGAGATCACCACCGCGGCGCTGCGCACCGGCAGCACCCCGGAAACCACGGCATCCTTGACCGCCGCCCTCCCCGGCACCGCGAAGGCCTGCGCCACAGCGACAACCTGAGCGGCCCCACCCGCGCGGGTGCTTGGAGCGTGCCGCCGCACCCACCGCACCGGCGACAACGCCTCAGGACCCGACCCTGTCCCACCCCGACTGATCACCTCGGCGAGCACGGCCACTCGGGCGGCCTCGCCGGCGGCGGCCATGCGGTCGGCCTCGGCCATGACCTCCTCGAGCTCAGCGGACCCCGCTCGCCACAGCTCTCCGCCGAGCCCGTCCACGGCGTCACACGCCGCCACCATCTGGTGTCGGCGCTCCTCAAGTGCTGGTCCCCCTGCCATGCATTAATCGTACGCCTGTCCACTGACAGGCCGGTTGAGTTATCCACAGGCAGCATGGACAACGAATCGGGCCGCCGCCCGCGGCCCAGGAACGCCCGCGCCCCGCGCCGGCGAGGCGCCCCCCAGGTGGCCCGGCACCCCACCCCTACCCTCGGGCGTCACCTGAGACCGGCATCCAACTCCAGGCACGCGGGCCCAGACGGAAGTCGCCCGCGGGCTCCAGCACCAGCCGCGCGACCCAGCTCTCCAGGAGACGGACCTCGAGGAAGCTCGGGCGTGCATGGTTCGATAGGCAGCGTGACGCGCAAGGGTGGTCGACGTGGCAAGCAGGGGCCGAACAGGTCCGCGACGAGGTCGAAGGAGCGCCCGCTCCAAGCGGTGCAGAGCACCGACGCCCCGGACGACGACGACATGATCGGCACCCTTCGCACCGCTTTGCGCTCGAAGGACTCCACGGCGTTCATGACCCTGATCTGCTCGATGCTCGCGGTGACCGACGCCTGGTGGCGCGAGGACGATGACGACCTCGACCTCGACCTCGACGACGACCTCGACGACGACTCCGACGCCGGCCCCGTTCCCCTCGACGTCCTCATCGAGCTGTTCATCCGCACCCCCTACGCCGAGACGACCGCAGCCCTGCACGTCGTGGCCGCGCTCCTGCCCGACGAGCTCGACGCCGCCCGGGTGCGCCGCGCGCTGGCGAGCCGCCGGCATCCGGTGGCGTTGAACGTGAGCGGGGTCCGCGACATCACGGTCGAGCAGGCTGCCAAGATCGGCGACGACCTCGGCGACGGTGACAACCTCATCCTCGGCCTCACCTGGCCTGGCATCGGCGGCGTCACGGTGGTCGTCTACGTCGACGAGGCGTTCGGCACCCGCATCAAGGACGTCTTCCTCGTGCCCGAGCCCCTCGACGAGGTGTGTGCGCGCTACCGCGAGGTGCTCGCCGAGCAGGGCCGGCGCACCTCCGACCTCTCCGCCATCGACCTGGCCGACGCGCGCGCCAGCATCCAGCATGCCATCGACCGCGCTGACGCCCCCGACGCCCTGCGCGTCCCCGACGACTGGTCCGACCCCGACGGAGACCCGCTCGGCTGGCCGACGGCGCGCCCGTTCGTCGAGATGCTGCTGCGCCGGATGCCGGGTGGCGGCACCTCCGTGCTCACCTCCAGTGCCCAGCCCGCGGTGTCGGTGCTCGACGCGGTGCGAGACTTCCTGGGCTCCCCCGAGATGACCGACGTCGACGTCGTAACGGACGACCTCGAGGAGGCCGCCCTCCTGATCGCCGGTGACGCGGCCGCCTCGGCCGGGAACCCTCTTCGCTGGTCACCGGTCCAGGTCGAGCTGGCTCTGACCCAGCGCCTGCCGTGGTCGCCGGACGCGACCGATGCCGGTCTGGACGCCGTCGAGGATGTGCTGCCCGCCTTCATCCGGTACGCCCACCGACGCCTCGAGGTCTCGCCGGAAGCGACGGCCGAGACGCTTGCCGCAGTGGATGAGTGGATGCCGGTGTTCGAGGTGCTGCGTGACGCCTCGCCGGCCGTGCGCTGGCGCGCCACCGCCTCGATGATCGGGGCCTTCGAGCACGGCGTGCACGGCCCCCTGGTGCTGCACTCGCTGGCCGAGGAGGTCGGAGGCCCGAAGGCGCTCGACGACCTCGACGACTCGCCGCTGCCCGCGGAGCCGCTGACCCTCGACACGATCGCCGCCGACGTGCGCGAAACGGCAGCCGAGATCGCCGCCCTGGCCGACGAGTGGCTGGCGACCTCCCCTCGCATCGCGCACCTGGGTTCGGTGCGCGACGAGTGGCGCACGGCATCCCACCGGCTGTTGGTCGGGGCCGCCGGCAACGACCCCGGTTGGCTGCGGCGCCGTGCCTCGGCGAGCGGCCGGGCCTGCGGGCTGCTGTGGGCCACCGGCATCGCGAACCACCTGGTCGGCCCGCAGGGGGCGGTGCTGGTCAAGGACCTCGCCGCCGACCTCGGCGTGTCGGGCCCGCCGTCGGCCAAGGCGGAAGCACTGCTGCGGGCGTGGGCGAACGGTCGGTGGATCGGGGCCGAGCAGCTGGGCGATGCCGCCCTCCTCGTCTCGACCCGGCGCGCCGGGATCATCACGCTCCGCGACCAGTACCGCCCCTGAGTCCGGCGGCCGGGGGCGTCCACACGACGGCCGCGGGGCTCGAGCGGGAGATCGCCGCACCATGCCTCTCCCTGTCGGAGGCGGACACCGTCGCCACCCGCCTCGTCGTCGACCTGGGCGGCTGGCCCGGGTCGGCGACCGCCCGGCTCGCTCAATGCCGCACGCGCCGGGCCCGCTCGCCGAACTCGTCGAGCGCAAGGATCACTTCGTCGCTGCGCCACACCACGTCGCGCCGGCGGTCACGGCCGTGCTCGTTGCGCGAGGTGACGATGCCGGCATCCGCCAGCTGCCGCAGCGCCCGGTCGACGGCGGGCTGGGAGGCGCCCGTGCGCTGCTGCACCAGCCGGGACGACACGGCCGGTTGGGCGAGCAGGATCGGCAGGATCCGCCAGGCCACCGAGTCGCGGCGAACGGTGAGCTCGGAATGCCACCGCTCCTCGATTGCCTTGAGCGTCGCGGCGAGGACGCGGCTGTTACCGATGGCGGCGAACGTGGCCTCGCTGAACCGCGTCACTATCGGGTTGGGATCCCCAGCGCGGTAGGAGGTCAGGGCGGTGAAGTAGCTGCTCGTGTCAGTGAGCAGCCCGGCCGAGACCGGCACGGTGGTGCGCGTCGTGGCCCCTCCGTGGCGCAGCATGGCGTGCACCAGGGCGCGCCCGGTGCGGCCGTTGCCGTCGATGAACGGGTGGATCGTCTCGAACTGCGCGTGCGCCACTGCGGCCTGCGCGATCAGCGGGAGGTCGGTACGGGCGGTGAACGCGCACAGGTCGTCGATGCCGTCACGGATCCGCTCGTGGTGCGGCGGCACGAATGTCGCTCCGTGCGGGTAGGCGCCCGACCCGCCGATCCACACCGGCTCGGAGCGGAACGCCCCCGGGTCTGCCGACGACTGGCCGTGCATCAGCGCGGCGTGGATCGCGAGGATGGATGTCGGGGTCATCCGGTCCGCTCCCGCGACGGCACGCTGCATCGCCTCGACGTTGGCCGCGACGAGCTCGGCGTTCGAGCCGTGCTTGGCCAGCCCGATCTCGGCCAGGGCCAGCGCCCGGGCACCGGCGGTGATGTTCTCGATCTGCGACGACGAGGACGACTCGGTGCGCAGCAGCACCGAGGCCAGCGGCGCGAACTCCCCGTCCCCGCCGAACATCGCCGACAGCTCCGCATCGAAGCGGGTCACCTCGGCGCGGGCGTCCTCGGCAGCCGCCGTCACGGCATCCTCCAGGGTGAGGCGCAGCGCGGCGATCCGTGGCGGCACGGCCGCCTGGTAGGGCGTTCCCTTCCGGGCGGTGGCCGCCCGCGACATCATCGTCACGGCCGACTGCGGCTGCCAGAGCCGCGCCTCCCATTTCAAGGCGAGCGCGTTGGCGGAGCTCATGGCCAGCTCCTCCCCGAAGGTGTTCTACCCGGATCCACTAAATAACTTTAGCAGGGAATCGTTATCTAGCGTCTCGGGCGGGCACACCGTGCCGATTGGCCGGCGGAGAGCGGGCGACCCCAACACGGGGCTCCATGATCACCACTCGTCCAGATCGGGGCTGTCCCACCACGCGACGCCCCCGACGACGGTCTCGTAGGAGAAGTCGCTGTCGACCACGCGGAGGAGGAACAGCTCCTCGGTGTCGTTACGCTCCCCAGCGATCACCCCGTCGAGGCGATGGTCGAAGGTGAACGCGGCGAAGTCGGGGTTGTCGCTGTCCTTTGCCTTGGCGTCGGGCCCCAGGTAGTGCTCGACGAGGAACCTCAGGGCCTGCACCGCGTCGTTCGACTTGTCCGACCGCACCCAGCTGATGCGGTCGCCGTGCTCGCACACCCGCCAGTCCCGGACGCCGTAGGGAATGCCGTGCGGCCCGGACATGGCCCCACCCCCGTCAGCGAACGCCTTCGACAGCGTCGCGCGCGGGTTCATCGGCAGCCGGAACCGGTCGCCATCCGGCAGCGCCCCCCAGTCGGCGAACCCGCTCAGCCACTCCACCTCGGCCCGGTTCAGGGTGGGCGTGACCCGCAGATGGCCCAGGTACTCCGTGTTGAAACCCACCGTGCTGCTCCCCTCGCCTCGTCGAATACAGAAGCCAGACTGCACGACTGGTGTGACACCGCCGCCGAGTTATCCACAGGTGCGTGCCCTGTGGATAACGGGATCGGCACCGGGCTCCGGGCTGCGATGGTGGCCGCATGAGGAGACACCAGCCATGGGACGTTCGAGAGCCGGCCACGATCATCGGCGAGGCACTGCGCCGCCGCAGACCCAGACCCGGCGACGTGCTCGTGGCCCTCGCGCAGTCGGGCGACGAGCCAGACCAAGCGCTGGTCGACGTCGCTCGCGTCCACCGCGGTGAGCGGCCCAGGCGCTACGAGGCATCCGAACTGCTGAGGGCACAGGCCGAAGCCATGGTGGGCAAGCGCCCGTGGGTCGACGGCGGGTGGATGCCGCCGCGGCACGTGTTCGTGACGGTCGTGTGCCGCTCGGGTCGCGTCGTGCCCGGCCCCGAGGAGCTCTTCTGGCTTCTGGCGTGGCGCTACAGCAACCACTTCACCGCCGCCTTCAACGGCGACGTCTACCTCGTCACCGAACACGGGTGGACCGGGTGTGCCGATAAGCGTGCGGGCTTCACCCCGGCGCTCAGCCCCCGGCCCGGGCACGTGTCAGTACACCGGCCGGTCGCGCAGGATGAGTGACGGCTCGCGGTCCCCGCCCGACGTGGTCCACACGGACTCGCGCGGGCGGCTGACCCCTCGGACGCGAGCGCGGCGGTAGGTTGCCGACGTGGCTAAGGACGACATCTACGAGCGCTTCCACCAGTACCTGGCACAGGCGGCCAACCGGGGGCTGGGCGACATCCCGCTTCGCTCCACGGCTGCCCTCTCACCGTTCAGCCGGGCGCAAATGGATGCGGCGACGAACCTTCTCAACAAGGCGCTGCGAGCGCTCGACGACGGTGACGAGGCCCGCGCGCGTCGGTTCGTCGAACGGGCCGTCGCGCTGCCCTACGACGAGCACGAGCAGATGCAGCCCGCCGCGAGGATGGCGATGCAGCAGCTGTTCGTCGCTGTCACCGACGCCCTCGAAGACGGCGACGACGAGTGGCTCGACGCCGCCACCGACACGTTCGCCTCCGCTCCGGAACAGGCCAGGTACTCCCTGCGCGACGTGCTCAGAGATGTGCTTCAGGACTTCGGGCTCTCCGACAACGAACAGCGGCGCCTGCGCCGGCTCATCCGCGACATCCCCGAGCGGGCCGAGCTCCACGACCTCGACCTCCCGCCCGAGCAGCTGGCGGCGGCTGTGCTCGAAGTCCTCGAGGGCGTCATCCAGTTCGTGGACGCCTACGAGGAGAGCATCGAGCTCACCTACCGAGGGGAATGACGCGAGCCCTCCCCCTGCTGCGCCACGAACGCACGTCGAGCCGCTAGCGTTCCTTCGTGGATTCGCGTGCGGCTTCGGGCGACTTCGCCCTCGTGCTGCGCCGCCTTCGCGAGTCGCGCTCGCTCACCCAGGCAGGGCTCGCCGAGCGGTCCTGCTTCACCGCCAAGGCGATCGGAGCCGTCGAGCGCGGCGAGCGCCGACGGCCCTACCCGCACACCGTCTGCTCCCTCGCCGACGGCCTCTTCCTCGACGACGACGAGCGGGCGTCACTCGCCCGCGCCCGCGCCCGCGCGATGCTGTGCGACGTGGAGCCCGAGCCCCGGGTCATACAGCGGGCGTGATGTCCGTGTGGCCGAAGTCGTCGCCCTTGAACAGGAGCGGCTCACCCGACACCCTCGACAGGGCGTAGGAGAAGCAGTCACCGAAGTTCAAGCGCGCCGGGTGACCACTCCCCCTTCCGAAGTCTCGATAGGCCGCGCGCGCCACGGTCGCCTGTTCCCCGGTGACGGGAGCCACCTCGACGTGCAGGTTTCTGAGGAGGTCGTCGAGAGCACGACTGTCGAGCGGGTCTCGGCGTGCGTCGATGACCACCCCCAGCTCGACGTAGGTGGCGGCGGATATCTGCACTGACGGGGCTGCCTGGATCGCCGCCAGGAACTCGGCCCGTTCCGGTTCGTGCGCCATGATGGCGAACAGGGCCGAGGTGTCGACGATCACCGGGGCAGGCCCTGGTCGTCATAGAGCCAGTCCGACGTCAGCGCGGCCCGATCGGCGTCGGTCCATCGCGCATCCAGCGACTCGAGGATCTGCCTGACGCGGTGGCGGCGGTCGTCGCGCTCGCCCGGCTGGTCGAGCTGTGCCAGGTACATCTGCAGGGCCTCCTCGATGACGCTGGTCTGGGACAACCCGGTGCGGGCCGACGCGGCGCGGGCCAGCTCGTGGACGCTCTCTTTCTTGATGTTCAACCCCATGGTACCGATTCTACCGTCAATTGGTTCCTTTCTACCACCGGCTCGGAACAGTGCCCGCCGGGGCCGCCCCACGCAGGCGCGGGGCAGGCGAGATGATCAGGCCTCCCCCTCGGGGGCCCGCTCACGCTGACGACGTCACCATCGCCTCGGCCGCGGGAGCGCCCGCCGGTTAATCGACGTTGCCGGTGCCGTGCGGCGCATATGCCCAGGCCCAGAACTACGGGGGATGACGTGACCGTCGCGATCGGAGCCGGTCTCGCCGCTTGGTGGGCCGTGCCACCCTCCAATCGTGTTGTCGGCGCAATTGCCGCTTCTGGCGGGCCAACGGCGCCGGGCGTCAGCCCGGACGCGGTGGCGACGAGCTCGCCGATCGCGGTCCGTCCCCACCTTGCCTGTGCCAGCCGAATGCCCGATCAGCGAGGATGATCGACAGGTCGGGATCCCAGGCGACCTCCACACGCGCGTAGTGCTTCGGTCTTTCCCACAACGGTGTGCCGATCGAACTCGACAGGAACAGGCCGCGAGCTGTGTCTCTGGTGCGCTCCCATTGCACCGGCCAGCCGATCTCACTACCGATCTGTTCGAGCGTTGCGCGGTCACGCTGCAAGGCAGTCACGAGGTGTCGAGCGGACGGCAAGGTGCTGTTCTTCGATGCGTTGCAGACACTGCAGGCGGGAACGAGGTTCGCCAAGCCGTCGAGTCCGACGCGCGACCACGGGAGCACATGGTCGACGGGGCTCGCCGCCGTCAGTCGGCTGCCGCAGTAGAAGCACCGCGCACCGAAGCCCCCGTGGAGAGCATCGCGTACGCGCCCCAACCCGAGTCGCTCCCTGCCGAACAGATGGCCCGCTACGTCGTCCCGTCCTTCACGCAGGCCCGCGTTGAGACGGACGACGTCCTCGACCCAGAGCATCTCGATGACCGGCCGGACGAGGCCGGCTATCCGTGCCAGGCCGTGCGCGACGCCCGGACGGAGCGTAATCGCCCTGCCATGTGCGTCGAGTGCCCGCTCCGTGACGTGTTCACCCATCCATCCGTCGTCATAGAGGAAGGGATCGGACTGCTCGGACCCGGGCAGCCGTTGAAGCCGCGGGAGCGGTTGACGGACGAGCGTGGACACCACCGAGTTGAGGGCCTCCTGGAAGGCCTGTGGTTCTCGGTCCCGAATGACGTCTGCGCTTGACACTCCCAGCGACACCCCTCGCAGATGTAGAGCTGCCACTACCGCGAGGATCCGGGCCCGTGGCTGCGTTGTCTGGCGTAGCGCTCCGACGCCGTTCATCGGCTTGACCTGGCGCCAGTAGATCTCGATGACTCGGCTGCCGAGAGCATCAAGTGAGATCTCCAGAGGGTCCTCGGGGCCGACGTAGTTCTCCACGCTGTGATCCACCAGGGCCATCAGGAGCGCGAGCTTGTACGTGGC
>JBBQNZ010000149.1:0-10137 GCA_038330415.1 Actinomycetales bacterium
AAATCCTGGACCGACGGTGAAAGTCCGGATGGTAGGAAGCACGTACGACGGTTGTACCGGAGGTCTGTCGACCCCCGGTTCGCCCGTGGTGCACGTTCCCCGGAGTTCGTCCGAGAAGCACAACGAACCCAAAGGACGAACACCTCAGATGAATACCCTCATTGCGGCCACGGATCCGTCGCAGAACGTCTTCAAGACGATCATCGACGCGTACATCCCCATTGGCCAGTACAAGCTCTACTGGCTCGAGCTGATCGGCGTCTCGATCGGCGTCGCCTCCGCCTGGCTCGGCATGAAACGCCTCGTGTGGGCGTGGCCGGTCGGCATCACCGCCAACATCATGCTGTTCTTCGTCTACATCGGCGGCGCCTTCGGGCTCGAGGACCAGCGCGTTCCCCTGTTCGGTCAGTCCGGCCGGCAGGTCTTCTTCATCATCGTCAGCATCTACGGCTGGACCCGCTGGACGCAGCACCGCCGCGCGGTCGGGGCCGCGAGTGACGCCCCGGCGATCGTGCCCCGCTGGATGATCCAGCGCGAGCGCCTCCTGCTGGTCGCCGGCTGGCTGGTCGGCACCGTCATCGTCCACCAGGTCTTCGTGGCCCTGTGGGAGCTCTCTCCGAACCCCTTCTTCACGCCGCAGTGGTGGTTCTACTGGTGCGACGCGTGGATCTTCGTCGGCTCCATCGCCGCCACCTACGCGATGGCGCGCGGCTGGAACGAGTTCTGGCTGGCCTGGATCGCCGTCGACCTCGTCGGTGTGCCGCTCGGCTTCGCCACCGGCTACGTGCCCACCGCCGTGATGTACAGCTTCTACGGCCTGTTCGTGCTGTACGGCTTCTCCCAGTGGGTCAAGGTGACCCGGGCCGAGGCGGCGAAGTCCGCCGAGGTCGGGCAGCCCACGCCGGTCGCCTGACGCGCACGACCTGACGGCCACGACCTGACGGCCACCGCCTGACGGCCGCCGACGGACGGGGGCGAGGGGACACCTCCTCGCCCCCGTACCCTTGACCTTCGTGAAGACGTTCGACGACCTGTATGCCGAGCTGGCCGACAAGGCCCGCACCCGCCCCTCGGGGTCGGGCACCGTCACGGCGCTCGATGCCGGCGTGCACGCCATCGGCAAGAAGATCGTCGAGGAGGCCGCCGAGGTGTGGATGGCCGCCGAGTACGAGGGCAGCGAGCGCACCGCGGAGGAGATCAGCCAGCTGCTCTACCACCTGCAGGTGCTCATGCTCGCCTGCGACATCTCGCCCGATGACGTCTACACGCACCTCTGACCCGAGAGCCACTACACCCATGCTGCGCATCGCCGTCCCCAACAAGGGATCCCTGTCCGAGCCCGCGGCCGCCATGCTCAAGGAGGCCGGCTACCGCACCCGGCGCGACCCCAAGGAGCTCATCGTCACCGACGCCGACAACGGCGTCGAGCTGTTCTACCTGCGCCCGCGCGACATCGCCGTCTACGTCGGCTCCGGCACCGTCGACTGCGGCATCACCGGCCGCGACCTGCTGCTCGACTCCGGCTCGGCCGCGGTCGAGCTGATGGCGCTCGGCTTCGGCGCCTCGACGTTCCGGTATGCCGCGCGCCCCGGCACCGCGAGCGCGCTCGCGGACGTCTCGGGTCACCGGGTGGCCACCAGCTACCAGGGCCTGGTCGAGAAGCACCTCGCCGGCCACGGCATCGACGCCTCGGTGGTGCGCCTCGACGGCGCGGTCGAGACCGCCATCACGCTCGGGGTCGCCGACGTCATCGCCGATGTCGTCGAGACCGGGCAGACCCTGCGCAGCCAGGGGCTCGAGGTGTTCGGTGAGCCGATCCTGCGCAGCGAGGCCGTGCTGGTCCGGCGTGAGGGCAGCGGGGAGCAAGCCGCCGTCGAGGTGCTGCGCCGGCGGCTGCTGGGCGTCATCACCGCCCGCCACTACGTGATGCTCGACTACGACGTTCCGGCCACCCTGGTCGACCGGGCCTGCGCCGTCACGCCCGGCCTGGAGTCGCCCACCGTGTCGCACCTGCAGAACCGGGACTGGTTCGCGGTGCGCGCGATGGTGCCCCGCTCGGGCACCAACGCGGTGATGGACGAGCTCTACGAGCTCGGTGCGCGCGCCATCCTGGTCACCGACATCACCGCCTGCCGGCTGTGAGCGACCCGACGCCCGGCCCGCAGCCCACCCCGGCCGGGCCGGACGCGCAGTTCCGGCCCCGGCGCGGCCGCGTCCTGCCGTTGGTCCTGGGCGCCGTGGCCGTGGTGGTCTGCACGGTCGTCGCCATCGGGATGGGTGCCGGCGGGGCCTGGAAGGTGGGCGACCAGCTCGCCCTCGTCGGGCTGGGACTGGCGCTGGCGGCGTTCCTCGGTCGCTACGCCAGCATCAAGGCGGTGCCCGACGACGTCGGCCTCACGGTGCGCAACCTGCTGCTCACCCGCACCGTGTCGTGGGACGAGATCATCGAGGTGCGCTTCCCCGACGGGGCCCCCTGGGTCAGCCTCGAGCTCGACGACGCCGACGAGCTGGCCGTGATGGCGATCCAGCGGGCCGACGGCCAGCTGGGGCGCGACGAGGCGCTGCGGCTGGCCCGGCTCGTTGACCGGCACTGGCGCGCCCGCGCTTGACGGCATCCATTGGCAGGTGCTTATGATAAGTGATGGCCGATGAAGCGAACGTCCTGGACGCCCTTGGCGACCCCACCCGACGGGCGGTGCTCGAGCTGCTGCGCGGCGGTGAGCAGAGCGTTCGTGAGCTGACCGACTCACTCGCCGTGAGCCAGCCCGCGGTCAGCCAGCACCTGCGGGTGCTGCGCGATGCAGGGCTCGTGACGGCGCGGCCGCAGGGCGCTCGGCGGCTCTACCGGGTAGACCTCGACGGGCTCGCCGGGCTGCGGGCCTGGGTCGACGGGTTCTGGGACGACGCCCTCGCGGCCTTCGTCGCCCACGCCGAGGGCGAGGCCCGCTCGTGACCGCCGGTCCGCCGCCGGTGCTCCGCTCGGCGCACGTGACCCGACCGGTCGACGAGGCGTTCGAGGTCTTCACCCGGCAGATCGGCGCCTGGTGGCCGCTGCCGACGCACGGCCTGTTCGGCGCGGATGCCGGTGTCGTCACCTTCGACGACGGCCTCCTGGTCGAGCGCGCGGTCGACGGGCGCACCAGCGTGTGGGGCGCGGTGCTCGCGTGGGAACCGCCGCACCGCCTCGTGTTCAGCTGGCACCCGGGGGGCGGCGCCGACGACGCGTCCGAGGTGGAGGTGCGGTTCACGGCATCCGACGGTGTTGGCACGCGTGTCGAGCTCGAGCACCGCGGCTGGGAGCGCTTCGGCGAGAGCGCCATGCTGCGGCGGCATGGATACGTCGGGCCGGGAGCGTGGGGGCACGTGCTCGACCACTTCGCCGACGTCGCCGACCCCCGACCGGATGCCGCCGACCTCGGCGCCGTCGCCGCGGCCTACGACGCGTTCTTCGCCGAGGCAGAGCGGGGCGGCTTCGGGCCGCCGCCGGTGGGGCAGTGGGATGCCGCCCGCGTGCTCGCGCACGTCGCCCTCAACGACCTCGCCATGACGGCGGTGGCCCACGGCCTGGTGCACGGGCGCACCGACCTCACCTTCGGCAACCTCACCTGTCAGGACCCTGTCGTGCTGGCCGACTGGGTCGCGGCGACCGGCGACCTCGCGGCCCTCGTCGCGCGTGGCCGCGAGCTCGCGCAGGTGGCCATGGCCGCCACCGCCCGGCTCGACCCTGACCAGCTCGGCCGTGCGGTGGGGTGCCGCCTCTTCCACGACGGTGAGCTCGTGCTCGACGGCGCGATGCCGTGGGGCCGGCTCGCGGTCGACGCCCAGTCCGGGCGCCACCTGCCGGCACACACCGGCCAGCTGCGCGACCTCAGGGCCTGACCGGCTCCGAAGCCGCGACCTCGGCGCCCACGCGCGGTAGCCCCGGGCGCAGCCGCAGCGCGAACAGCAGCTGGGGCACCGCCACCAGCGCCAGCAGCGCCCACAGCACCGCGAAGCTGGCGGTGACGTCCTCGACCGCCCCCATCGTCGTGGGCCCGAATGCCGCGATGGTGTAGCTGACCAGGAACGCCATCGCGGTGAGCCGCGCGCTGTCGCGGGGCGTCGCGGCATACCGCACCAGCAGGGCCAGGCCGAGCGCGAAGCAGGCGCCCTGCCCCGCGCCGAGCAGCAGCGCCCACACCCACGGCAGCGCCTGCGGTGCCAGCCAGACACCGACCTCGCCCGAGCCGCCGAGCAGGGTGGCCGTGACCAGCAGCACGCGTGGGTCGCCGACGTGGTCGAGCAGCGCCGGGGCGACCAGCCCGGAGACGAGCTGGGCGCCGGTGAACACTGCCATCAGCAGCCCGGCGCTGCGGGCGGTCCACCCGACCGACTCGTAGGTCGGGGCCAGCCAGGCGAGCGAGGAGTAGAACTGCCACGACTGGCAGGCGAGGTAGAGGGCGAGCAGCCAGGCGGTGAGGCTGCCCCACGGCAGGGCGTGCGAGACGTCGGCGGGCGGTTCGTCGGGAGCGGCGTGCCGCCGCACGGTCCGCGCCATCGTCACCCAGGCCAGCACGGCCAGTGCCGCC
This sequence comes from Actinomycetales bacterium, assembly GCA_038330415.1. Lineage (GTDB taxonomy): Bacteria > Actinomycetota > Actinomycetes > Actinomycetales > Dermatophilaceae > Fodinibacter. The sequence goes on from JBBQNZ010000149.1 coordinate 4,569, forward strand.
AGCGGCACCCAGGCGAGCAGGGATGCCGACCAGCCGCCGAGCGCCTCCGCCAGCGGCACCGAGGTGGCGGAGGCGACGGCGGCCAGGCCCATCATCGCCACCATGGTCAGCCCGGTGCCCAGCCCCGAGCGGCTCGCCGGGAAGACGGTCTTGACCACGCCGGGCAACAGCGTGCCGGCCAGCGCGATGCCGGCGCCGGCGACGACCGTGCCCGCGTAGAGCGACCACACCTGCCCGCCGCCGAGGCCGCGCAGCACGAGCCCGAGCAGCACCAGGGTGATGCCGCCGCCTACCGCCGATGCCGTGCCGACCCGCCGTGCCACCTGGTTGGCGACCGGGGCGAGCAGGCCCATGCAGAGCACCGGCAGGGTGGTGAGCACGCCCATCCACGCGCTGCTGAGGCCCAGGTCGGCGCTGATGCTCTGGGCCAGCGGCGGCAGGCTGGCCATCAGGGTGCGCAGGTTCGCTGCCACGAGCACCAGCGCCGTGACCACCACCCACGTGGGCGCCCCGTGCGGGTGGCGCGACGCGGCGGCATCCGGGCGGGTGGTGGTCACCGCCCCGAGCATTCCAGAGCCGTCGAGCTGCGGCGTCGATGGCTCAACGGGATTCGTCAGCGTGCTGCGCGCTTTCACCGTTGGGCGCCGTCTCCCGTCTCAGCCGGGCGCTCGCGACTCAGGTACCGAACCGGCGTGCCGAGCGACGTCGCGTAGGCGATCTCCCGTCGGGTCGACTCACCGACGTAGCCGCCCGGATCCACGATGTACACCTCGTCGGCCATACGGATCTTCTGGAGGTGCACGCCGTCGAGCCGCCGCTTCAGGTCCGCCCTGTCGGCCGTCCAGTCGTCGTCGGGCGGGTTGCGACTCCTGGTCCGGCAATCCAGCGGTCATTGCGGTCGTGGCGGTGGCGGCGGTGGTCCTGGCGGTGGGCTTCTTCGGGTTGGCTGTCGGAGCAGTCTGAGCCTGGGCTCGCATGGCAGGGGCACGCATGGTTTCCACTGAGTTCGAGTGGCCGCGTCGCGTGCGCCCGCCTGGTCGTCATCGACGACGCCGGCCACGACGTCCACCTGGATGCCCCGGATCAGCTCGCCCAGCAGGTGCGAGGGGTCGTACGGTTCGGTGGCATGACCCGGGCTGCCGAGATCCATGGGGACACCTCCCTTCCCACAGGGTTCACCCACCCGCACGCCTCTGAGGAGGCCCGGGCGATCGCCGAGGCGGGGATGATCCTGCGCGTTCAGGTCGGTTCGGGGGTCCACGGCACGGCGATCAGCGGTCAGGACGATCGGGACGAGATGGGGATCTGCCTGGAGCCGGCCCGGTATGTGACTGGCCTGGCGCGAGTCCCCAGCGGCATCGACGGCGGCAGCGCCGAGGTCGAGTTCGAGCAGTACCAGCGGCACACCGTGTGGGACCAGCCGGGGGGACTGGCGAACCGCTCCGGGGCGGGAGACCTGGACGTGGTCATCTACTCGGCTCGCAAGTGGTGCCGGCTGGCACTGGCCGGCAACCCCACGGTCTTGCTCGCGCTCTTCGTGCCCGACGAGGACGTCGTCCACCGAGACCGGTACGGGGCCGAGCTGGTCGACAACGCGCACCGCTTCGTGTCCTCGCTGGCTGCCGCGCGCTTCCTGGGCTACCTCCAGTCGCAGCGCGCGGCCATGACGGGCGAGGTGGGAGCACACACCAACCGGCCCGAGCTGGTCGCCGAGCACGGCTACGACACGAAGTTCGCCATGCACGCCATGCGCCTGGGCGTTCAAGGGGTGGAGCTGCTGACCACGGGCCGCATCACGCTTCCGGTTCCTGAGCCCGACCGCACCTACCTGCGACAGGTGAGGCGGGGTGAGGTGCCGCTGGACGACGTCGTCGTCCGGGTCGACGAGGCGGAAGCACGTCTTGCCGCCCTGCGCGACGCCCCCGACCTACCGGCCGAGCCCGACCGAGCGTGGGTGGACGCGTGGCTGCACCGGTCACACCTGGCGTACTGGAGCGCCTGACGTGGGCCACGGCATCCGCACGGGTCCGCTTCGCCCAGCGAAGGGGGCGCGTCGGCGGCCCGGAGCCGCAGGCGTGCCAGCACGTCGTCGATGACCCAGCGGGCTCCCTCTGACGCGGGCCTCCCGGCCGGCTCCCACTCGTCAGCGGCTCTGGCGACCCAACCACGTGCTCGCCCTCACTGACGCCACGGCCGCGACCACCCCGAAGGCCAGCGTGGGAAGAGCAGACGGTGCCGGCAGGTCGACTCCAGGACGGCGGACCATGAGCCCCACGATCACGAGCAGGGCGAACGCGCCCAGGGCGAGCGGCACGATGCCCCAGCGCCCGGAGCCTCCCGATGACGATCCGGGCGCCCGCCACACGCTCAGCGCACCCATGAGCAGGGAGAAGCCCAGGAGCCCACCCCAGGTCATCGGCTCCATGAACAGTCCCAGCACCACATTGAGGATGGCGCCGACCCCCAGCAGCCCGAGCACGGCCGCTCCGTACCATCCCAGCGCGCGCGCCCAGGGCTCGCGCGGCGACGATGATGCTGCGTCGCCCGGCCCCCCTGACGTGCTCACGCGACGATCATGCCGCGCCCACCGTCGAGCTGGGGCGCTATCGGGGCCCCCGGCGACCTCATCCACCGATCGGCACGCCATGGCGGCGCAGCTCGACAGGAACCCCAGCGGGGCGAGGACGACGGGTGTCCCCGGGGAGCGAGCTGGCACCGGAGCCGGGCCGCGCGAGCTCGATGTCGTCCCATCCGCCCAGCAACGCCAGGAGCGCGGACAGTGCCACCCGCTGGAAGAGCCGTCAGGGCAGGTAGGACTCCGGGACCATCTGCAGGGCCTCGTCGTCGTCGACCCCGGCCACGACGAGCAGGTCGACGACCATCGAGCGCACCTGGCCGCGCATCATCTCGGCCGACAGACCGGCCCCGGGGTCGACCCGCGCCGAGAGCCCGGCGACCCGCTCGAGCACCGCCCGGGCGGCCGAGGGCCGGGTGTGCTCGTCGAGCACCCGGGCCAGGTCGTCGGCCGCGTCGGCGAGGGTCTCGACCAGGTCGACGTAGTGCTCGGGTACCGGCTCGTCGCGGGCGATGGCCACGGACGCCCGCCGGGCCAGCACTCGCAGGTTGCGCACGCACCGGTCGAGCGGAACGACCAGCGCCGAGGCGGCCTCGGCGGTGGGGGCGTGGCCGCGCAGCAGCGGCGACTGGCGCACCACGGCCACCCCCTCGGCGGCCGCCGTGCGCAGCTCGCCGAGCTGTTCCTCGAGCGAGCGGGCACCGTCGAGGGCCGTCGACGCCAGCACCCGGTCGCCCCGGCGCAGGGACGCGACGACGTCACGCAGCGTCGACGACACCGCGCGCACCGTGCGGGCGGCCTCGGCCCGCGGCCGACGCACCGGGGAGGTCGGCGCGAGGACCCCGATGACCAGGGCCACCAGACCCCCGACCACGGCGTCGAGCCACCGTGAGAAGGCCGCGCTCTCGGTGGCGACCAGCGCCACGATGAACACCGACTGCACCCCCGCCTGGATGACCAGCAGCTGTCCCGACGACACGACGATGGCGATGGCCATGGCGAGCACCACGACCACGGCCATCTGCACGGGCCCGGTGCCGAGCACCTTCACGATCAGGTCGCCGACGAGCACCCCGATGGCGACGCCCACCGTCACCTCGACGATCCGCCGCAGCCGCTGCCCGTAGGTCAGCCCGAGGCACAGGATCGCCGTGACCGGGGCGAAGAACGGGTTGGCGTGTCCGAGAAGCTTGCTCGCCACGAGCCAGGCGACCAGCACCCCGACGCCGATCTGCACGAGGAACACCCATCGGGTGCGCAGCCGCCCCAGCCTGCGCCGGACCTCGGGGCCGAGGTCGTCGAGGGTCACGCCGCCACCGTCCGAAGCACCAGGTCGGCCGACTCCCACGGACGGGCCGCGGCGTAGACCGTCTCCTCCTGGGCGGCCCACCGGTCCCAGTGCGGGGCGTAGGTCTCGCCGTCGCGCGACAGGGCGCGCTCCTTGCGCAGCTCGGTCGGCGCGTCGACCCACACCCGCACGGCCGCGAACGCCTTCGCTGGCGGCACCAGCGCACCGCAGCCCTCGAGCACGAGGTGCGGCCCGGCATCCACGACGACCGTGCGCCCGGGGCGCGAGCGCATCCAGTCCCACCGCGGGTATGCCGCCTGCTCACCGCGGGCGACCGGCTCCAGCACGTGGGTGGTCGCGAGCGCGACCCCGGCCGCCAGGCCGTCCCAGCCGGGGTAGATCGCGTCGAGGTGCACCACCGGGCAGCCCAGGGTGTCGGCCACGGCCGTGCCCAACAGGGTCTTCCCCGAGCCGCTGCGCCCGTCGACGGCCACGACCACGGTGCGGCCGACTACCGGCGACGCCGCCCGGGCGGCCTGCACGACCGCCGTGACCTGCGCGGGGTCGGCGGAGTCGACGTGCCTGGTCTGCCCGACCGGCGGGAGGGTCATGGCGGCGACTCTAGTGCTGGGTAGGTTGGTCACATGTCCGTGGCGGTCCGCGTCATCCCGTGCCTCGACGTCGACGACGGCCGGGTCGTCAAGGGTGTCAACTTCGAGAACCTCCGCGATGCCGGCGATCCGGTCGCGCTCGCCCGCCGCTACGGCGAGCAGGGGGCTGACGAGCTGACCTTCCTCGACGTCACGGCGAGCAGCGGCGACCGCGCGACGATGCTCGACGTCGTGGCGCGCACGGCCGAGGAGGTCTTCATCCCGCTGACCGTCGGGGGAGGGGTGCGCACGGTCGACGACGTCGACCGGTTGCTGCGGGCCGGCGCCGACAAGGTCGGGGTCAACACCGCCGCCATCGCGCGGCCGGCCCTGATCGCCGAGACCGCCGACCGCTTCGGGGCCCAGGTGCTCGTGCTGTCGGCCGACGTGCGCCGCCGCCGTGACGACGCCGGGCGCGCGACCGGTGGGTTCGAGGTGACCACCCACGGCGGCCGCACCCGTACCGGCATCGACGCGGTGGAGTGGTGCGTGCGCGCCGAGGAGCTCGGGGCCGGTGAGATCCTGCTCAACTCGATGGATGCCGACGGCACCAAGGACGGCTTCGACCTCGAGCTGATCCGGCTCGTGCGCGCCGAGGTGACCGTGCCGGTGATCGCCAGCGGCGGGGCGGGAGCGGTGGGCGACTTCGCGCCCGCCGTGCGGGCCGGCGCGGATGCCGTGCTCGCCGCCAGCGTCTTCCACTTCGGCGAGCTGACCATCGGCGAGGTCAAGGACGCCCTGCGCGCCGACGGCCTCCCCGTCCGCTGAGACCGACCTCGGCGCGCGACCGAGCGTCAGCGGCGCCGGATCGCTCGCGCGACTCCGAGCATGGCCACCACGCCCAGGGCGCGGGGGAGCAGCCACCACCACGACCCCGGGTCGTGCCGGCCGGGACGGACCGGCGCGGCCGCGGTGACCCGCACGACCGGCCGCCCGGCGAGCTGGGCCCGGAGCCGGTCGTCGGTGGTGGTCAGCGGGTTCAGCCCCTCGAAGACCAGGGCGAACCCGCAGTTGCGGGCCACCGCCAGCGCGGCCCGCTCGGCCTCGGCCGGGTCG
>JBBQNZ010000150.1:0-10098 GCA_038330415.1 Actinomycetales bacterium
CTGCTGGCGACCGACCTCGACACCGACGGCGGGAAGTTCTTCCTCGGCTCGGGGGTGCCGAGCACCCGCACCGACGACGAGGGCGCGATGCTGCGTGCGCTGCGCCGGGTGGCGGATGCCGGTTCCCCCCTGCCGCTGCAGCTCGGGGTCGCACGGGGGAACGTCTTCGCGGCCGAGGTGGGCGTGGCCGGCCGGGCGGCGTACTCCGCGATGGGCGACACCACCAACACGGCGGCGCGGATCATGGGCACCGCTCCCCCCGGCACGGTGCACGCGCACCCGTCGGTGCTCGACCACTCGCGCACGCTGTTCGCGGTGACGCCTCGCGGCCCGTTCCGGATGAAGGGCAAGGCTGCCCCCGTGCTCGTCTACGAGGTGGGTGAGGAGCTCGGCAGGCGCGAGTCGGTCGATGACACCCGGCTGCCGTTCCTCGGGCGCGACGCCGAGCTGGAGCGCGCCCGCGCTGCCCTCGGCCGCGCCCTGTCCGGCGAGGGCGGGGTGCTCACGGTCGAGGGTCCGGCCGGCATCGGCAGCACGCGCCTCGCGCAGGTGGCCCTCGACGCCGCCGGCGCCGGCCACCGCCTGGCGCTGCGGGCCGAGCCCTACGGGGCGTCCAGCGCCTACCGCGTGTTGCGCGACCCGCTGCGCGCGCTGCTCGGCATCGGTCGCGGCACCCGCGAGGAGATGGGGGCCGCCCTGCTCGCGACGCTGGCCGACCGGGCGCCCGGGCTGCTGCCGATGGCACCGCTGCTCGCCGACGTCGTGCAGGTGGCCGTGCCGGACACCCCGGAGGCCGACCGGGTCGACGCGCAGTACCGCGCCGACCGGGTGGCCGACGTCGTCGTCGAGCTGCTCGACACGCTGTCACCCGGGCCGCTGGCGGTCGTGGTCGAGGACGCCCACTGGGCCGACGGCGCCTCGGTGCACCTGTTGGGCCGGCTGGCGTCCGCGACGTCGGGCCGGCCCTGGGCGGTGGTCGTGGTGCGGCGCGATGAGCGCGACGGGTTCGTGCCGGCATCCGGCACCCGCATCGTCCTCGACCCGCTGCCGCCGGAGGTCGTCGAGCAGCTGGTCCACGCCGCCACCGAGGCCACGCCGCTGCGCCCGCACGAGGTCGCCGCCGTGGTCGCGAAGGCCGGCGGCAACCCGCTGTTCGTCGAGGAGGTCACCCGGCTCGCCCTCGGCGCCGGCTCGCTCGAGGAGCTGCCCGAGTCGGTGCAGGCGGTGATGGGCGCGCAGGTCGACGAGCTGGCGCCCGCGGCCCGGCGCATCCTGCGCTACTGCGCCGTGCTCGGGCTCAGCGTGCGCCGCGAGGTGCTCGCCGGCACGCTCGCGGCTGACGGCCTGGCGCTCGACCCCGCCACCCTGGCCACCCTGGGCGGCCTGGTCGAGGCCGACGGCCCGGACCGGCTGCGGTTCCGCACCAGCCTGGTCCGCGACGCGGCGTACGACGGGCTCGCCTACCGGGTGCGCGCCCGCGTGCACCGCACCGCCGGCGAGGTGCTCGAGCGGCTCAGCACCGACCTCGACACCGACTCCCCCGCCCTGGTGCTCCACTTCGCCCGGGCCGGTGACGCCCCGCGCACCTGGGCCTACGCGCAGCGCGCCGGCCAGCTGGCGCGGGCCTCCTATGCCAACGCCGATGCTGCCGACCACCTCGAGACCGCGCTCGACGTGAGCCGGCGGCTGCCTGACGTGACGGATGCCGAGCGGGCGGCGCTGTGGGCGAGTGTGGGCGACCTGCGCGAGCTGGCCGGAATGTTCACCGAGTCGGTCGAGGCCTACCGCGCCGCCGCCCGGCTGACCCGCGACGACCCGGTGGCCACCGCGGAGGTGCTGTCCCGCCAGGCCGCCGCCCACCTGCGCACGGGGGCCTTCACGACGACCTTGCGCGTCGTGAGCCGGGCCGGAGGGTTGATCGACGGCTCCGAGGAACCGACTGCGCGGCGCACGCGGGTGCGGCTCGACGCCCTCACCGCCGTGGTGCGCGTCGAGCAGGAGCGCCCGCGCGAGGCCCGCGAGTGGGCGACCCGGGCGATGGAAGCGGCCGGCGCCGTCGGCGAGCACGAGACGCAGGTGCGCGCGCTGATGCTCGTCGACATGGTCGAGATGCAGCTGGGGGTGCCCGGACTCGGGGCCCGGCACCGCGAGGCCCTCGAGATCTGCGTGCAGCGCGGGCTGCGCTCGCAGGAGGCGAAGGTGCGCTCGAACCTCGGGGCGATGGCCTACTACGCCGGCCGCTGGACCGAGGCGGCGCAGTGGTACCGCACCAGCCGCGACGTCGCGATGGAGGCGGGCAGCGCCTTCGTCGCGGCCCAGACCGACGTCAACCTCGGTGAGCTGCTCATCAACCAGGGCCACCTCGACGAGGCGCAGGAGGTGCTGGTGGGCGCGGTCCGGGTGCTGCGGGCGTCCGGCGCCGCGCGGTTTCTCGCCGAGGGACGGATGCAGCTGGCCCGGGTGCACCTGAGCCGGGGCGAGCTCGACCGGGCCGAGCAGCGGGCCGCCGAGGTCGTGCAGGAGTTCGCCGACCTGGGCAACCCGACCAGCGCCCTCGAGGCCGCCCTGGTGCGGGCGGAGGCCGTGGCGCTGCAGGGCCGGGCACAGGAGTCGCTGGACGTCGTCGCCGCCGCCGAGCGCGCCGCCCGGGACGACGCCGTGTTCTCGATGCCGCGGCTGTGCCTGCAGCGTGCCCGGGCCCTGCTGGCGCTGGACCGGCTCGACGAGGCCGCGGCAATGGTTGTCGACGGTCTGGTCGCCGCCCGCGACCAGGAGCTGCCCTACGAGGAGGCGCTGCTGCTGCGGGTCGGCAGCGCAGTCGACGAGCGGCGCGGACGGGCGGCCGACGCTGCTGGCGCGCGTCGCGCGTCAGACACCCTGCTGGCCGGGCTCGGGGCGGCGGGCTGACCGCTCGCCCCGAGCCGGACCGCGTTCACGACGGCAGACTCACCACTGCATCTTGGCGTCGCCGTAGACGTAGACGAGGTCGCGCACCGAGACCTGGTCGGGGTCGCCCGCCACCGCCTTGGCCGTGCGCGAGATCACGCAGGCGAACTGGGTGCCCGTGAAGTCGTCCTGGTCGGGCAGGGTGGCCACCTGGGCGGCCGTGTAGCCGGGGAACAGGGCCGGGTCGTCGACGGCGTTCGCCTCCGGGCACCAGCCCAGCGGCACCAACGGTGAGGCGCCCGCGGCATCCGGGGTCTCGTAGTCGATCTTGACGTCGGGCAGGACCGTGGTGGACGCAGTGCTCGGGAAGAGCGAGGTGACGTCCCAGACGAACTGGGCGGTCGGCTGCACGGTGAGCGGCTTGAGGAACCGGGCCGTGCCGGGTTCGGTCGACAGCGAGTACGGAACCGCCGAGCAGGGGGCCGCACCGACGTTGTCGAGCCGGAAGATGGTGACCTCGGGCTTGTCGCCGACAGCCAGCACGGTCTCGGTCGAGCCACCGCACGCGACGGTGTCGGCCGCGATCTCGAGGATCGACGCCTTCGGGGTCGACAACGGGGCGGGCGGCAGCACCGATCCGTCGGAGCCGCCCTCGACCGAGAAGGAACCCTTCAGCGCCTTGAGGGTCAGGGTGTCGAAGTAGATGCCGTCGTCAGCGCCGGTCCACGACGGCACGCTGATCGGCCAGCGGCAGTTGTCGTTCTCGTGGCTGTCGGCCCCGGAGTCGGCTCTGCTGGTGCAGACGAACGGCGTGGTGGTGGCGACCGGGGGCAGCCCGACGCTGTAGCCGCTCTGCAGCTCGAAGGTGCCGACGACCGTCCCGGCGAGGCGAGCCGTGGCCAGGATGCGGGCGCTGCCCTTCAGCTCGACGTCGAGGTAGGCGGAGGTCGCCACGGTGTCGGGCCCGAGGGCGGTGCGCAGGCCCGCGCCGAGGCCGAGCTCGAGCGACTCGCTCGGCGCGCCCACCTGGGAGCAGGAGGTCCCGGACTTCTTCTCCTTGACCCCGAGCGAGCCGCTGGCGTACGACGCGAGCGACTCGCTGAACGCGCCCCCGGTCGAGCCGCGCAGGGTGAGGAGCTGGCTGGCGGCCGGCCCGAGGTTGACCCCGCAGCTGGCTGCCGGGGCCAGGGTCTGGGCCGCACCCAGCTGCCCGTCAACGGTGTTGAGCGTGATCTTCGAGGTGTAGCCCGTCTGCACCGCCAGCCAGGTGGGGGTGAGGCCGGGAGTGCTCACCGTGGCGGCCTCCGCCTGCACCGATGCCGGTGCGGCGGCGCGCTCGGGCAGGTGCCCGACGACCAGCGCCAGCGGCACCATGGCCACGGCCAGCACCGCGCCCACGGCCTTGACGCTGGAGAGCCGGCGCGGGCCGGACAGGTGGTCGGGTGTGTCGGGTCCGGGGCGGTGCGGAATCACTGGCTCTCCCTGCAGAGGCGTCTGCATGCCCCACCCGGGCACGGGCCGACGAAGGAGCGGACCGGGCGGCGAGCATCGCGGCACGACCCCGGACCACGTCGCCCGAAGTGAGGTCAACCTAGCGGGGCGCCCGAGTGCTCGCCATGGCCCGACCGGGCCATTGCGGCCCACCTGACTCTGCGCTAGCCAGGGTTCGCCAACCGCGCCGACGACCGAAACGAGAGCCACGGAAGGTGACGGCGCGCAGCTGTCAGCCCTTGACCACCACGAGCGTGACGTCGTCGTCGAACCGCCCCGCCTCCCTGGGTCTGAGGTCGAACACCGAGGCGAACTGGCCGCTGACGACCGCTGCCAGGGGGATGCCCCTCTCACGGTCCTCGGCCTCCCGCGCGACGACGAGGAGGCTCGAGACGACGTCGTTGAAGGCTCCTCCGAAGTACGACCACCACGACGAGGAGAAGGCTCCCCGACGTTCAGGGACATGAAGCGTCCCCGGAAGTCGGGTCGTGGTGACCTACATGTCAGTACCCGCCGCCGCTCGGCTGCCCGCAGCGGCTCGGTCGCGGCCGCCCCGAGTCCGGGAACAGGACCTCGAACGTCCCACTTCCCAGCGTCGCCCGCTCCTCGCTGGTGAGGAACGGCTCGACGTCGAGCCACAGCTCGAGCAACGACTGCCGGCGCTCGGGCGGGGCCTTCCATACTCGGGGACCGTCGAGAAGGTCGGTGCTGCTTGCGGGCGGCTGCACAGCGGTGGTGGTGTCCATGGCGGTCCTCCGTCGGGTCAGTGTTCCGCCCTGCAGGAGCCACCTCGGCCACCGGTGATACGCCGGCCGGCCAGGGATCGGCACGAACCTCGGCCCGCGGGAGGTGGACTTGGGGCCGTACCACCACCTCGGGTTGGCGATCAGCCCCGCCCAAACGGCACCGGTTCGGCGCTCAGCGCTCCAGGGTGAGCACGAGGTGCCCGTTGGCGGGGTCCTTGGCCGACCGGAGCCCAGCGGTGACCGTGCCACTGTCACGGCCGACCACCAGCTCGACGGTGCTCGGCAGGAACACCGGCCGGGTGAACCAGACGCTGCTGCTCGACGGCCCGAGCGAGGTTCGGCCCAGGCTTGCCAGGGTGCGGGCGTAGGTCCACATGCCGTGGGCGATCTGTCGTGGGAAGCCCATCGCCTTCGCACTCAGGGCGTGCAGGTGGATGGGGTTCAGGTCGCCGGACACCCCGGCATACGAGCGCCCGAGGTCCTCGGGCAGCCGCCAGCGGGCGACCGCCGTGCCGCCCGGAAGCGCAGGCGGTGCCGCACCCCGTGGTGCGTCCTGCGACCCGCTCCCCCGGCTGAGGTAGACGCTGTCGCACTCCCAGACCAGCTCGCCGTCGACCCGGGCGTCGAGCCGCACGTCGAGGGTGCGGCCACGCCGGTGCGGGCGCAGCGCACCCGCGGTGACCGACAGCGTGAGCAGGTCGGCGGCATCCAGCGGCCGGTGGGTGGTGACCCGGTTGCTGAGGTGCACCAGGCCCGGCAGCGGCACCGGGAAGTCGCGGCGCGCCATCAGCGCCGTCTGCACGGGGAAGGCGAGCACCCACGGGTAGGGCTGCGGGAGGCTGTCGCCGACGTCGTAGCCGGTCACCCGCTGGTAGGCCGCCAGCCGCCCCCGGTCGACCCGCACGTCCTCGACGACGAGGGTGCGGTCGGGCACCGACTCGCCGCGCGGGAGCTTGGCCAGCACGGCCGCCCGCACGAGCAGCGCCGCCGTCGACGGCATCCCGGACAGCGTCTCGACGGCCACGTCAGGCCCCGAGCAGGCTCTGGCCGCACACCCGCACGACGTTGCCGCTCACCGTGGACTGGGCGTCGGAGGCGAAGTAGGCGATCGTCTCGGCGACGTCGACGGGCAGCCCACCCTGCGACAGGCTGTTCAGGCGCCGGCCGAGCTCGCGGGTGGCGAACGGGATGCGGGCCGTCATCTCGGTCTCGATGAACCCAGGGGCGACGGCGTTGACGGTGATGCCGCGGCGGCGCAGGGCCTTGTCGCCGGCGTAGGCGTCGACGAGCCCGATGACGCCCGCCTTGGAGGCCGCGTAGTTGCTCTGCCCGCGGTTGCCCGCGATGCCGGCGATCGACGAGACGAGCACGACGTGCCCGCCCTGGCGCATGCCGTCCTTGTCGAGGAACGCCTCGTTCATCCGCAGGATCGAGCCGAGGTTGACGTCGACGACCGAGGCCCAGCGGTCGGCGTCGGTGTTGGCGAGCAGCTTGTCGCGGGTGATGCCGGCGTTGTGCACGACGATATCGAGCCCGCCGTGCCGGGTGCGGGCGTGGCCGAGGATGCGCTGGCCGGCATCCGCGGCGGTGACGTCGGCCTGCAGGGCCGTGCCACCGATGCTGTTGGCCACGGCCGCGAGGGCCGCGCCGGCCGACGGCACGTCGACGCACACGACGGTGGCGCCGTCGCGCGCCAGGGCGCGGGCGATCTCGGCGCCGATGCCGCGCGCCGCGCCGGTGACCACGGCCACCTTGCCCTCGAGCGGGCGGTCGGCGGATGCCGGTGACGCCTCACCCTCGCCGACCCGGAACACCTGCGCGTCGACGTAGGCGGAGCGCGCCGACAGCAGGAACTCGACGGTGCCGAGGGTCGCGGCCTCGGACCCGTCGGCGACCAGCACCAGGTTGGCCGTGGCACCCGCGCGCAGCTCCTTGGCCACCGAGCGGGTGATGCCCTCGAGCGCCCGGCGGGCGGCCCGCTGGGCGGGCGAGCCGGCCCGCGCGGGGTCGCGACCGATGACGACGACCCGGGCGCAGCGCCCGAGCCGCTTCATGGCCGGGCCCAGGGTGGCGCGCAGCGACTCGAGGTCGGCCGGTCCCTGCGCGGCGGTGAGGTCGACGACGACCCCGCCGAGGCGCCCCGCCTCGGGCACCGCCTCGACCAGCGTGGCACCGGCGGCGGTCAGGCCGTCGCGCAGCGCGGTCAGTGCGGGGGTGTCGGCATGCCCGCCGACGAGCACCGGCCCGTCGACCAGCGGCCGACCCGGCACCTGGCGGCGCAACGCCACCGGCTGGGGCAGCCCGATCGTGGTGGCCAGCTTCTTCCCGACGCCCGAGGAGACGAACGCCGTGTACCCGTCGCGGTGCGCCATGTCAGGCCGCCTCGAGGATCGCGACGACGCCCTGGCCACCGGCGGCGCAGATCGAGATCAGCCCCCGCGAGCCCGGCCCCTTCTCGGCCAGCAGCGTGGCGAGGGTGGCGACGATGCGGCCGCCGGTGGCGGCGAACGGGTGCCCCGCGGCGAGCGAGGACCCGTTGACGTTGAGGCGCGAGCGGTCGATGGCACCCAGCGGCGCGTCGAGCCCGAGCCGCTCGCGGCAGAAGTCCTCGTCCTCCCACGCCGTGAGGGTCGTGAGCACGGTGGCGGCGAAGGCCTCGTGGATCTCGTAGAAGTCGAAGTCCTGCAGCGACAGGCCGTTGCGGGCGAGCAGGCGGGGCACGGCGTAGGCGGGTGCCATCAACAGGCCCTCGTCGCCGGTGACGTAGTCGACCGCGGCGGTCTCGCCGTCGACGAACCACGCCAGCGGCTTCAGTCCGTGGGCGGCGGCCCACTCCTGCGAGCCGAGCAGCACCGCGGAGGCGCCGTCGGTCAGCGGAGTCGAGTTGCCGGCCGTCATCGTGGCGCCCTCACCCGTGCCGAAGACCGGCTTCAGCGAGGCGAGCTTCTCCAGGGTGGAGTCGGCGCGCAGGTTCGAGTCGCGGGTCAGGCCGAGGTAGGGAGTCAGCAGGTCGTCGAAGAAGCCGCGGTCGTAGGCGGCGGCCAGGTTGTGGTGGCTGGCCAGCGCCAGCGCGTCCTGGTCCTCGCGGGAGATGCCCCAGCGCTCGGCCGTGACGGCCATGTGCTCGCCCATCGACAGGCCGGTGCGCGGCTCGGTGTTCGCCGGCACCGAGACGCCCAGGTCTGTGGGCCGGAAGGCCAGCGCCGCCATCGCCTTGTCGGTCGAGCTCTTGGCGCGGCTCATCCGCAGCAGCTTGCGGCGCAGCTTCTCGGGCACGACGACCGGTGCGTCGGATGCCGAGTCGGCGCCACCGGCGATCCCCGAGTCGATCTGGCCGAGGGCGATCTTGTTCGCGACCAGGATGGCGGCCTCGAGCCCGGTGCCGCAGGCCTGCGTGATGTCGTAGGCCGGGGTGGTGGGCGACAGGCTCGAGCCGAGCACGGCCTCGCGGGTGAGGTTGAAGTCGCGGCTGTGCTTGATGACCGCGCCGGCCACCACCTCGCCGAGGCGCTCGCCGGCCAAGCCGTGGCGGGCGACCAGGCCCTCGAGGGCGGCGGTCAGCATGTCCTGGTTGGAGGCGTCGGCGTAGGCGCCGAACTGGCGGGCGAACGGGATCCGGTTGCCGCCGAGGACGGCGGCGCGGCGGGGGGTGGTCACCGGGAGGGCTCCTTGGGTCAGGTGCTGGGGGCGGGTCGTAGTACCCGGTACGGAAGGTAACAGGTACTGGCGGTTCCTGCTACCGTCCGGGGCGTGGGTGCGACCGAGGCGACGCCGGACGGACGCAGCTCGCGCTGGGACGAGCACCGGCTCGCCCGGCGCCAGGAGCTGGTCGAGGCGACCCTGCGCGCCATCCGCGAGCACGGTGCCGGCGTCGACATGGACGAGGTGGCCGCCACCGCGTGCACCTCGAAGACGGTGTTCTACCGGCACTTCACCGACCGGGCCGGCCTGTACACCGCGGTCGCCGCGCGGGTCGATGCCACGATCATCCGCGACCTGACCCGCGCGGCCGGCGACCCGGCCCCCGACGGACCGCGCGACGTCGTCCGCGGCGTGATCGGCGCCTACCTGCGGCTCGTCGCCGACGACCCGGAGGTCTACCGGTTCATCGTCAACGCGCCGATCGTGCCGGCGGGTGAGCGGCCCCAGGGCGACGTCGCCGCCGGGATGACGGACCGCATCGCCACGCACGTCGCGGACCTCGTCGCCGGCGGCCTGGGCAGCCGGGGCGCCGCGCCCCGGATGTGGGGTGTGGCCCTCGTCGGCATGGTGCGCGCCACGGCCGACGCCTGGCTCGCGGCCGGTGGCGCCGCCGGCGGCCCGAGCAGCGAGCAGCTCGCCGACGACCTCACGGCACTGGTGTGGGACGGCCTGTCGAGCCTCGCGGGGCCGAGCCCGGGAGCCTGAGCAGCCCGTTACGCCAGGACGCCGGCCTCGTGGGCCACCCCGACGACCGTGGTCAGGCCCGCTGCACGCTGTCACCGACCCGGATGCTGCCCGGCTGGCCGACCGCGGCGTAGAGGCCGGGGCACGAGGTGCCGGTGAGCCGCACGGCGAGCAGCACCTCGCCGATGCGCACCACCGAGCCGTCGAGCGCCTCGACCTGTGCAGTCGACGCGTCGAGCACGAGGTTGGCCCGGGTGGCCGGGGCATCGGCACCGACGAGGGAGACGGCAGCCTTCTTCGGCCGGTCACCGGCCAGCCCGGCTTCGTCGACCTGCACGGTCACGTGCTCGACGCCGGCTTCGCCACGCACCGGAAACGTGTGGATGGCTCGGACCCGGATCTCGTCCATGCCCTATCAATACACCTTGGGGCCGACGGCATTCCCACTCCATTTCGCCGACCATCGGGCACGGCGTCATCGGCGCTGGCCGGCCTCCGCCGGGCCGTCGAGCCGGCGTGGCTTCGGGCACACAGGTGGGACACAGCACCCCGAGGGTGTGTGCCAAGCCGGCGTCCCTAGCGTCACCCG
>JBBQNZ010000151.1:0-9830 GCA_038330415.1 Actinomycetales bacterium
GGGGCCGGAGGCGGCCGTGAACGCGGTGTACGCCAACAAGATCGCCGAGGTCGAGGCCGCCGAGGGGGCCGAGGCGCGCGATGCCTTCGTGGCGGCGCGGCGGGCGGAGTACGAGGCCGACGTCGACCTCGAGCGGCTGGCGGCCGACCTCGTCATCGACCAGGTCGTGGAGGCCGACGCGCTGCGCGGTGAGCTGCTGCACCGGCTGCGCTACGCCGCCCGGCGCGACCGGCACTTCGCCGACAAGCGCCGCGACGTCCCCCCGGTCTGACCCGCGCTGGGACAACATCGACCAATAGGTCAAAGTTGCCCCAACGGAGGGTGGCGCCGGTGGGGCACAATCGACCAATAGGTCAAAGTTGTCCCACGGCCGGGTCAGGCGCCGGCGATCTCGCGCAGCGCGGCCAGGTGGCCGGTGTAGGCGGCGCGGCCGGCCCGGGTGAGCGAGAGCCAGGTGCGCGGCCGCTTGCCGACGTAGCCCTTGCGCACCTTCACGTAGCCGGCCTGCTCGAGGGTCGACACCTGCCTCGAGAGCACCGAGTCGGAGACCTCGACCTCGTCGCGGACCAACGCGAACTCGGCCTCGTCGACGCCGGACAGGGTGGCGACGATGCTGAACCGCACCGGTGCGTGGATGACGTCGTCGAGCCGGTGCCGCGCGTGCGGCGACCGTGTGACGCCGTCGGTGCTCACCGGCGTTCCCGGCGGTCGATCAGCACGGCCGCCGCCAGCATCGGAGCCGCGACGACCAGCCCCGCGAGCACCAAGAGGGCCACGTTGTCGCTGGCGGCCGTGCTGCCGGCATCCTGCTGCGCCTCGCCCACGTTGAAGGCGACGACCGCGCCGAAGAAGAGCACCGTCGTGGCGCCGAGGCCGACCCAGCTCGTGCGGCGCGCGCGCCGCGGCCAGGTGCTGGCCCCCCGGGTCTGCCAGCCCGCGAGGCCGAGGAGGAGCAGCACGTAGAAGGCGATGACCGGCGTCTCCCACGACGTGCCCTCGACCAGGCGCGACACGGCCAGGTAGCCGCCGATGAGCAGTCCGAAGCCCGCGGTGGCCAGGGCGTGGACGCGTCGGTCGCCGGCCCTGCGGTCGGTGGCGGCCTCGGCCTCGGCGAGCTGTGCGCGGGCCTGCTGGGGCGTGATGTCGTTCATGGGTCTCCTCCCGGTGGTGTCCTCTGCGGGTCCAGTCCACCATATGAAACTACTTTCCAATCTGTCAAGTAGTTTCCGCCCAGCATGGACGTGGGACAAGATTGACCTATTGGTCGAAGTTGCCCCGGGGGTCGTGGGACCAGATTGACCTATTGGTCGAAGTTGCCCCGGGGGTCGTGGGACAAGATTGACCTATTGGTCGAAGTTGCCCCGGCGCAGGTCGTGCCAGGCGACGCCGAGCTCGCGCACCAGCTCGCGCAGCAGGGGGAGCGAGACCCCGATGACGTTGCTCGGGTCGCCCTCGATGCCCGAGACGTAGGGCCCGCCGAGGCCGTCGAGGGTGAACGCCCCGGCCACCCGCAGCGGCTCGCCGGTGGCGACGTAGGACTCGACCTCGGCGTCGTCGAGGTCGGCGAAGTGCACGACCGTGGATGCCGTGCCCCCCACCATCCCGCCGGTCCCGCCGCCGTCGGGCTCGCGCAGGTCGACCAGCCAGTGGCCCGTGTGCAGCACTCCGGAACGGCCGCGCATCACCCGCCAGCGCGCCCGGGCCTCGGCGGCACCCGCCGGCTTGCCGTGCACCAGGCCGTCGATCTCGAGCACCGAGTCGCACCCCAGCACGAGGATGCCGTGTGCCAGGTCGGCGTCCGCCTCGCCGAAGGCGTCGTCGACCTCGAGTGCGGCCACGACGTCCTCGGCCTTGGCGCGCGCCAGCAGCAGGGCCACGTCGGCCGCCTCGAGGGCCTCGCCGGCGGCGGCCTCGGCCGCGGCGACGACGGCATCCTCGTCGACCGACGACACCCGCACCAGCGGGTCGACCCCGGCCGCCCGCAGGGTGCTGCGCCGGGCCGGCGACGCGGAGGCGAGCAGCAGCGCGAGGGGTGCGGACGGCATACGGCACAACCTAGTGCGGGTGACGCGGCACACGCCCGCTCGGTGCGAGAAGCGTCAACTACGCGCCGTAGTATTCGTGGTGGACGTCCGGTGCCGAACGCCATCGGACGAGAAGGAGAACCTCCGTGTCCGGAGCCGATCGCGACCTCACCCCCCTCGCACCCATCGGCATGGGTAGGACCCGGTCGGGGCCGGTGCGCGAACAGCGCCCGGTCTACGTCGACCTGCTGCCGCCGTGCAACGCCGGCTGCCCCGCAGGAGAGAACATCCAGTCGTGGCTCGCACTGGTCAAGGCGGGCGACCACGAGGGTGCCTGGCGCGCCCTCACCGCCGACAACCCGTTCCCCGCGGTGCACGGCCGGGTCTGCTACCACCCCTGCGAGACCGCCTGCAACCGGGTCGAGCTCGACAGCGCCGTCTCGATCCACGGGGTCGAACGCTTCCTCGGCGACCTGGCCATCGAGCACGGCTGGGCCTTCGACCCGGCGCCGGTCCCCACCGGCCGCCGCGTGCTCGTCATCGGCTCCGGCCCGAGCGGGCTGTCCGCGGCCTACCACCTGTGCCGGCTGGGGCACGCCGTCACCGTGCGCGACAGCGGGTCCGAGCCCGGCGGGATGATGCGCTACGGCATCCCGAGCTACCGGTTGCCCCGCGCCGTGCTCGACGCCGAGATCGACCGGCTGCGCGCGATCGGGGTGGTCTTCGAGCAGGACCACCGGGTCGTCGACCTGCAGGCCGAGCTGCGCGACGGTGGGTTCGACGCCGCCTTCGTGGCCATCGGCGCCCACCTCTCGACCCGGGTCGACATCCCCAACCAGGACGCCTCACGGGTCGTCGACGCCGTCGAGTTCCTGCGCGGCGCCTCGTCGGGTACCCAGGCACCCCTCACCGGCCGGGTCGCCGTCTACGGCGGCGGGAACACGGCCATGGATGCCGCGCGCGTCGCCCGCCGCCTCGGCGCGGACGACACGGTCATCGTCTACCGGCGCACCCGGGAGCAGATGCCGGCCCACGAGTCCGAGGCCCAGGACGCCGAGGCCGAGGGCATCCGGATCAACTGGCTGCGCACGATCAGCTCGATGGGCGACGCCGACCTGACCGTGGAGATCCAGGAGCTCGACGAGGAGGGGCGGCCGCACGGCACCGGCACGTTCGAGACGCTCGAGGCCGACACCGTCATCCTCGCGCTGGGCCAGGCGAGCGACACCGGCTTCCTGCACGGCATCCCCGGAATCGAGTTCCAGCGCGACACCGTGCAGGTCGACAAGGCCACCCTGATGACCGGTGCACCCGGCATCTTCGCCGGCGGCGACGCCGTGCCCAGCCAGCGCACCGTCACCGTGGGCACCGGGCACGGCAAGCGCGCCGCCCGCTCGATCGACGCCTGGCTGCGCGCCCAGCCCCACGAGGACGCCCCCAAGCACCCCCTCGCGGCCTTCGACAAGCTCAACCTCTGGTACTTCGGGGTGCACGGTCGCAGCGAAGAGGTCGAGCTCGACCCGGCCACCCGCGTGCAGACCTTCGACGAGGTGCTTCCCGGGCTCACCCCCGACGAGGCGGCGTTCGAGGCCGGTCGCTGCCTGTCCTGCGGCAACTGCTTCGAGTGCGACGGCTGCCTGGGCTCCTGCCCCGAGGACGCCGTCATCAAGCTCGGGGTCGGGTTGCGCTATCGGTTCGACCTCGACAAGTGCACCGGATGCGGCGCGTGTTACCGGCAGTGCCCGGTGCACGCCATCGACATGATCGCGGAGGTCTGAGCCGTGCGCGTCACGATCGACGGGAACCAGGCGGCGGTCGACGTCGCCTACCGGCTCAACGAGCTGTGCGCCATCTACCCCATCACCCCGAGCTCGACGATGGCCGAGCTCGCCGACGAGTGGGCCAGCCACGGCCGCACCAACGTGTGGGGGACCGTGCCCACTGTGGTGGAGATGCAGAGCGAGGGCGGCGCGGCCGGCGCGATGCACGGCGCGCTGCAGGGCGGGGCACTGAGTGCCACGTTCACGGCATCCCAGGGCCTGCTGCTGATGATCCCCAACATGTACAAGATCGCCGGTGAGCTGACGTCGACGGTGTTCCACGTGGCCGCCCGCTCGCTCGCGGCCCAGGGGCTGTCGATCTTCGGCGACCACTCCGACGTGATGGCGGTGCGGCAGACCGGCTTTGCCCTGCTGTCGTCGGCGTCGGTGCAGGAGGCGCACGACCTCGCCCTGGTCTCGCAGGCCGCGACGCTGCGCACCCGGGTGCCGTTCGTGCACTTCTTCGACGGCTTCCGCACCTCGCACGAGCTCAACACCGTCGAGCTGATCGACGACGACGTGCTGCGCGCCGTCGTGCCCGAGCACCTCGTGCGCGAGCACCGGTCCCGGGCACTGACCCCCGAGCGGCCGTTCGTGCGCGGCACCGCCCAGAACCCCGACGTCTACTTCCAGGCCCGCGAGACGGTGAACCCCTTCTACGCCGTGGTGCCCACCGT
The DNA here is from genome assembly GCA_038330415.1 of Actinomycetales bacterium. Lineage (GTDB taxonomy): Bacteria > Actinomycetota > Actinomycetes > Actinomycetales > Dermatophilaceae > Fodinibacter. The sequence goes on from JBBQNZ010000151.1 coordinate 4,522, forward strand.
GGTGCAGGAGGTCATGGACGAGGTCGCCGCGCACACCGGCCGGCACTACCGCGTGGCCGAGTACACCGGCCACCCCGAGGCCGATCGTGTCGTCGTCATCATGGGGTCCGGCGGAGAGACGGTGCGCGAGACCGTGACCCACCTCGTCGGTGGGGGAGATCGGGTCGGGGTGCTCCAGCTGCGCCTCTACCGGCCCTTCCCGGCCGACGAGCTGCTCGCCGCCCTACCGGCGTCGGTGACCCAGGTGGCCGTGCTCGACCGCACCAAGGAGCCCGGCTCCAACGGTGAGCCGCTCTACCTCGACGTCGTCGCCACCCTCGCCGAGGCTCACGAGCGCGGTGACCGGGCCACCATCCCGCGTGTCATCGGCGGCCGCTACGGCCTGTCGTCCAAGGAGCTCACCCCGGCCATGGTCGCCGGCATCTTCACCGAGCTCGGGCGACCAGAACCGAAGCGCCGCTTCACGATCGGCATCACCGACGACGTGGGCGGCACGAGCCTGTCGTACGACGACACCCTCGACATCGAGGAGCCGGACACCCTGCGGGCCGTGTTCTACGGGCTGGGCTCCGACGGCACCGTCGGCGCGAACAAGAACACGATCAAGATCCTCGGTGCCGACCCCGACGTCTACGCCCAGGCCTACTTCGTCTACGACTCCAAGAAGTCCGGCGGGGTCACGGTGTCGCACCTGCGCTTCGGGCCGCACCCCATCCACGCCCCCTACCTGGTCAACCGCGCGGGGTTCGTCGGCTGCCACCACCTCGGCCTGCTCGACACCGTCGACGTGCTGGCCTGCGCCGAGCACGGCGCCACCCTGCTGCTCAACGCCCCCCAGCCGCCCGACGAGGTGTGGGACGCCCTGCCCGGCCCGGTACAGCAGCAGATCATCGACAAGCGGCTGCGCCTGTATGCCGTGGACGCCGACTCCGTGGCGCGTGCCGCCGGCCTGCCCGGTCGCACCAACACCGTGCTGCAGACCTGCTTCTTCGCGATCTCCGGCGTGCTGCCCGCCGACGAGGCCGTGCTGCGGGTCAAGGAGGCCATCCGCAAGACCTACAGCCGGCGCGGCTCGGAGGTGGTGCGCCGCAACGAGGCCGCCGTCGACGCCACCCTCGCCGCGCTGCACGAGGTGCCCGTGCCGGTCGGGCGCACGTCGGCGCGCGAGATGCCCGACATCGTGCCCAGAGACGCCCCGGAGTTCGTGCGCAAGGTGACCGCCGCGATGATGGCCGGGCGCGGCGACGACCTCCCGGTCAGCGCGATGCCGGTCGACGGCACCTTCCCCAGCGGCACCACCGCCTACGAGAAGCGCCGGATCTCCGACGTCGTCGCCGCCTGGGACCCCGACTCCTGCATCCAGTGCGGCACCTGCAGCTTCGTCTGCCCGCACAGCGTCATCCGGTCGAAGTTCTACGCCGGCCAGGCGCTCGACGACGCCCCCGAGGGCTTCCGGTCGGCACCGCTCAACGCCGCCGGCCTGCCCGGCTCGCGCTACACCCTGCAGGTCTACGTCGAGGACTGCACCGGCTGCGGCCTGTGCGTCGAGGCGTGCCCGGTCAGCCCCATCGGGGACCCGACCCGCAAGGCGATCAACCTCGAGCCGCTCGAGCCGGTGCTCGTGCCGGAGCGCGAGAACATCGGCTACTTCGAGAGCCTCCCGGTCAACGACCGTTCCCGCGTCGACTTCGGCACGGTGCGTGGAACCCAGTTCCTGCAGCCGCTGTTCGAGTTCTCGGGGGCGTGCGCGGGGTGCGGTGAGACGCCCTACCTCAAGGTGCTCACCCAGCTCTTCGGCGAGCGGCTCACGGTGGCCAACGCGACGGGGTGCTCGTCGATCTACGGCGGAAACCTCCCCACGACACCGTGGACCAAGAATGCCGCCGGTCGCGGGCCGGCCTGGTCGAACTCGCTCTTCGAGGACAACGCCGAGTTCGGCCTCGGGCTGCGGCTGGCCGCCGACCTGCACACGTCCTTGGCCCGTACCCGCCTCGCCCAGCTGCGCGAGGAGGTCGGCACCGAGCTGGCCGACGGCATCCTCGAGGCAGGTCAGGTGCGCGAGTTCGAGCTCACCGCCCAGCGTGAGCGGGTCGCCGAGCTGCTCACCCGCCTCGACGGCCTCGAGGGCCCGGTGGTGGAGGACCTGCGCAGCGTCGCCGACCACCTGCTGCGGCGCACCGTGTGGATCGTGGGCGGCGACGGCTGGGCCTACGACATCGGCTCCGGCGGGCTCGACCACGTGCTGGCCAGCGGCCGCAACGTCAACGTGCTCGTGCTCGACACCGAGGTCTACTCCAACACCGGTGGGCAGTCGTCGAAGTCGACCCCGGTGGGTGCCGTGGCGAAGTTCGCGTCGGCCGGCAAGGCGTCGCCGAAGAAGGACCTGGCCCTGCAGGCGATCGCCTACGGCAACGTCTACGTGGCGCGGGTGGCGATGGGCGCCGACCCGCACCAGACGCTCACCGCGTTCCGCGAGGCCGAGGCGTTCGACGGCCCCTCGCTGGTGATCGCCTACAGCCACTGCATCGCCCACGGCATCGAGATGAGCAAGGGGCTCGACCAGCAGTACCGCGCGGTCGCCTCCGGGCACTGGCCGCTGGTGCGCTACGACCCGGCGGTGCGCAGCAGCGGTGGCAACCCGTTCCAGCTCGACTCGCCACGCCCGCGCATCCCGCTCGAGGATTACATCTACAACGAGCTGCGCTACCGGATGCTGCGCAATGCCGACCCCGCCGAGGCCGAGCGCCTGCTCGGGCTCGCCCAGGAGGCGGTCGACCAGCGCTGGCGGACGTACGAGGAGATGGCCAGGCGCGACGCCGACCGGTTCGCCGCCGACCCGAGGAGGACCCGGTGATCGACCTGACGACGAGCTATCTCGGTCTGGCACTGCGCAACCCGCTCGTGGCGAGCGCCTCGCCGCTGTCGCAGGGGGTCGACCGGGTGCGGGCCCTGGCCGGGTCCGGGGTGGGTGCCGTGGTGCTCTACTCGCTCTTCGAGGAGCAGGTGCACCGCGAGCAGCTGCGCGACCTGATGATCACCGAGTCGCACGAGGACGCCTTCGGCGAGGCGCAGACCTGGTTCCCGGCGGTGCCCACCACCCAGCCGGTCGGGTCGGCGCACTACCTGCACCTGCTCGAGCAGGCGTCGGCGGCGGTCGACGTGCCGGTGATCGGCAGCCTGAACGGCAGCAGCTCGGGTGGCTGGGCGAGCTTCGCGCGATCGATGCAGGATGCCGGCGCCGCGGCGATCGAGCTGAACATCTACCTCGTGCCCGGCAACCCGCACACCAGCGGGCGCGAGGTCGAGGACCGGCACGTCGAGATCCTGCGCCAGGTCAAGGATGCCGTGACCGTGCCGGTCGCCGTGAAGCTGAGCCCGCACTTCAGCTCGATGGGCGAGATGGCGATGCGGCTCGACGTCGCCGGGGCCGACGGGCTGGTGCTCTTCAACCGCTTCCTGCAACCCGACGTCGACCCGGAGACGATGACCGTCACCACCGGCGTGGGCCTGTCCTCACCGGCCGAGGCGCGCCTGCCGCGCACCTGGATCGCGATCCTGCGCGGCCACGTCACGGCATCCCTCGCCGCCACGACCGGGGTCGAGGATGCCGGTGACGTCGCGGCCTACCTGCTCGCCGGCGCCGACGTGGTCATGACCGCCTCGGCCCTGCTCCGGCACGGGCTCGGCCACGCCGAGGTGCTGCTCACCGGACTCGAGGACTGGATGGCGCGGCACGGGTTCGCAGGGGTCGACGAGTTCCGTGGCCGGTTGGCGGTGCCGGTCGGGGTCGACCAGACGGCGTACGAGCGGGCCGGCTACGTGGCCGCGTTGGAGCGGGCCCGGCACACCTACGGCGACCTGGTCGTCGGCGGCGCCTGACGGTTGGACGCCTGACGCCTGACGCCTGACGCCTGACGCCTGACGTCGGACCTCGGTCCGGAACGGCCGCCGTACGTGGTGGGTCTGCAGGGACACCAAACCACGCACGACGGCCCGGGGTCCGTCATCACTACCGGGAACGGACCCCTTCGGGCCGCCGAGCTGTGGCACCTTGCAGCAGATGCGGTCCTTCGGCGGTTCTCCCATCACCACCGGCGCCAACGGGTCGTCCACGGCTGGCGCCGGCGTGCTCATCGGTGGTGCGGCCACCTCGCGGGGCGAGGCCCGGGTACCGAGGCGTGCCCGGGCGTCGTGGCCGGGGCTGCTGCGCTTCGATGACTCCCATGAAGGACTCCCGCGGTGGTGGAGTGCCACCGGGGTCCAGGGTGGGCGTGTGGTTTCAGTGTAGGCCAGCCCGCCCCCGACCGACAGGGTTGAGTACGTGCCGATCGTCGGGAGGATTCAGCCGAGCACCCCGTCGACGTAGCACCAGCGCCACGCCTCACCGGGCTCGATGCTGCGCATCACCGGGTGACCGGTCTCGGCGAAGTGCGCGTCGGCGTGCTTGCCGATGGAGGAGTCGCAGCACCCGACGTTGCCGCACACGGCGCACGCGCGCAGGTGCACCCAGGTCAGGCCCTCGGCCAGACACCTCGGGCACCCCTCGGCGCTCGTCGGCGCCTTGGGGACCTCGGTGGCGGCGAGGTGCTCGCAGGCGCCGGCGATCCGCTCGGGCGGGAGCAGGGGCGACTCGCGCACCTCACCCGAGCGGGTCGCGTTCCAGATCAGCGCGGACTCCTCGGCGTCGAGCTGGCCGAGCACGGAGGTCAGCACCTCGTGGTCGACCCCGCCGACGTCGCGGATGCGCAGCAGCTCGGCCCGCTCCTCGCGGATCATCTCGGTGCGCACCCGGGCGCGGGCCTCGCTCGGCGTCTCGTCGTCGCCCTGGCCCAGGGTGCCGAGCCGCTCCCAGCTGCGGTTGACCCGGGCCGTCGCCTGGTCGCGGACGGCCGCCACCGTCGCCTCGTCGGCGTCCGGATCGGCCTCGATCAGCCGCAGCCCCGCGCCGGTGGTGGCGCCGAGCACGGTGGCCTCCTGCAGGGCGTCCTCGCGCGGGTCCGGGCCGCGCACGTCGAGGGCGCGGGCGAGCGCCGGCAGGGTGGAGCCCTGCAGCAGCAGAGTGCCCACGGTGACCACGAGCGCGATGACCACGAGCTGGGCCCGCAGGGGGGTCTCCTCGGGCAGGGTCAGCGCGGCCGCAAGGGTCACCACCCCGCGCATGCCGGCCCACGCGCCGACGACCCCGCCTCGCAGCCGGTCGACCCGGTCGACGGTGGCGTCGGCGTGCCGGTTGGTGAGCAGCGTGAACGGGATCATCCACACCGGGCGGAGCACCAGGCACGTGAGCAGCACCGCCAGACCGACGAGCA
>JBBQNZ010000152.1:0-9791 GCA_038330415.1 Actinomycetales bacterium
CTGCTCGACCACTGCCGGCTCAACCGGCGCCATCTCAAACAAGCCGTCATCACCTTGATTCCCAGACACACTCAAGTGTCCCAACGCTCAGCCCGCTACCGAAGCACCCCGCCGCGCGTGTTTCGTACCCACGCTCCTAGAGCTTCGGCACGAAGTCGAGCCCGCGCAGCGCGTCGAGCAACAGGCCGGCGGCCCGGCGCGCCGAGAGCAGACGCACCCCCTCGCACTCGAGGTCAGCGAGCACCTGGGCCACCCCCTCCGGCCCGATGTCGTCGACGAGGTCGACCCGCACCTCGCGGTAGGCCGAGCGCATCGCGTCGAGCTGGGCGTCGAGGTGGCGCACCGTGAACCACGCCAGGGCGACCGGATGCCGTCGCCAGGCCGGGTAGAGCCGGTAGTCGGGCGGGCAGTGGTCGAGCAGCCAGGCACTGGCCCGGTGGTCCCAGCCCCGCTCCCCCGGCGGGGGCACCCCGGGCGGCCAACCGGGCGGGCCGCCCGCGGTGCTCGCCCCCGACGCCGACCGGCGACCGGCCGGCGAGCCGGGAGTTCCGGTGCGCAGCGGAGGACCGCCGGGCACCGCAGAGTCGAACACGTGTTCGATCATACGCGCGTCCGCCCGCGCAGGGCAGCCCGCTCTCGAACCTCCCACCCGACGGGTAGGAGTTGGTACCGCATCGTGGACCGGTGGTCCAGAAATAATCCGACGTTATACATTGGATAAGCGCTGACCTATCCACCACCGTGCTTTGGGGAGCCATGACCACACCGACGACCGAGACCTCCACCGGGCGGGCGCTGCGCCCGCCGCGGGCCGGCCGCTCCAACGGTCAGTGGGCGCTCGACGGCCGCGAACCGCTCAACGCCAACGAGGCGTGGAAGCAGGACGACGGCGGCCTGAACGTCCGGGAGCGGATCGAGCAGGTCTACAGCAAGGAGGGGTTCGCCTCCATCCCGCCGCAGGACCTCAGCGGACGGTTCCGCTGGTGGGGCCTCTACACGCAGCGCAAGCCCGGCATCGACGGCGGGCGCACCGCCCAGCTCGACGACACCGAGCTCTCCGACGAGTACTTCATGCTCCGGGTCCGCCTCGACGGCGGCGCCCTGACCCTGGCCCAGCTGCGGGTGCTCGCCGACCTCAGCCACGAGTTCGCGCGCGGCACCGCAGACATCAGCGACCGGCAGAACATCCAATACCACTGGATCCGCGTCGAGGACGTGCCCGAGGTCTGGCGCCGCCTCGAGGCGGTCGGCCTGCAGACCACCGAAGCGTGCGGCGACACACCCCGGGTCATCCTCGGCAGCCCGCTGGCCGGCATCGCGGCCGATGAGCTGCTCGACCCCACCGCGACGATCGACGAGATCACCCGCCGGTTCATCGGTGACCCCGAGCTCGCCAACCTGCCGCGCAAGTTCAAGTCGGCGATCACCGGGCACCCGAGCCTCGACGTCGTGCACGAGATCAACGACATCTCGCTGGTCGGGGTCACGCACCCCGAGCTGGGCGTCGGCTACGACCTGTGGGTCGGCGGGGGCCTGTCCACCGCACCGCGACTGGCCGAGCGGCTCGGCGTGTTCGTCAGGCCCGAGCAGGCCGCGGACGTGTGGCTCGGGGTCATCTCGATCTTCCGTGACTACGGCTACCGCCGGCTGCGCACCAAGGCGCGCCTGAAGTTCCTCATGGCCGAGTGGGGCCCCGAGAAGTTCCGCCAGGTGCTCGAGACGGAGTACCTCGGCCACCCCCTGCCCGACGGCCCGCCCCCGGCACCACCGGCCGGCCCCGGCGACCACGTGGGCGTGCACCTGCAGAAGGACGGCAACCACTACGTCGGCGCGGCCCCTGTCGTCGGCCGGATCAGCGGTGACGTGCTCACCGGGCTGGCCGACCTGATGGAGGCCGCCGGCAGCGACCGGGTCCGCCTCACCCCCCACCAGAAGCTCGTCGTCCTCGACGTCGCCCCGCCGGCCGTCGACGACCTCGTCGCCGGGCTCGAGCGCATCGGTCTCTCGGTGTCCCCCAGCCCGTTCCGTCGCCACACGATGGCGTGCACCGGCATCGAGTTCTGCAAGCTCGCCATCGTCGAGACCAAGGCCACCGCCGCCACGGCCATCGCCGAGCTCGAGCGGCGCCTCGCCGACGTGACCGACGCGATCGACACCCCGGTCACCCTCAACGTCAACGGCTGCCCCAACTCCTGCGCCCGCATCCAGGTCGCCGACATCGGCCTCAAGGGCATGATCGTCACCACCGACGGCGAGCAGGGGCCCGGCTTCCAGGTGCACCTCGGCGGCGGGCTCGTCTCCGCCGACCGCGACGAGGCCGGCCTCGGCCGCACCGTGCGCGGCCTGAAGGTCACCGCCGCCGAGCTGCCCGACCTCGTCGAGCGCCTCGTGCGCCGCTGGCTCGACCAGCGCGGGGCCCGCGAGACGTTCTCCACCTGGGCCCACCGCGTCGACGAGGAGGAGCTGCTCCGATGACCAGCACCCACAGCCCTGCCCCCACGACTGCCGCCACGGCCGGCCCGCTCGCCCGCCGCGGCACCGACGAGCTCCGCGCGCTCGCCGACGCCGGCGCCCGCGAGCTCGGCCCGGACGCCACGGCCGACCAGGTGGCCGCCTGGGCGGCGCGCACCTTTCCCGGCACGCTCGCCGTCGCGTGCAGCATGGCGGATGCCGTGCTGCCGGCGGTCGTCGCCAACCACGCCCCCGGCGTCGACGTGCTCTTCCTCGACACCGGCTATCACTTCGCCGAGACCTACGGCACCCGGGCGCAGGTGGCCCACGAGCTCGACGTGACGATCGTCGACGTGCTGCCGAAGCTCACGGTTGCCGAGCAGGATGCCGAGCACGGCCCGCGCCTCTACGAACGCGACCCAGCAGCCTGCTGCCGGATGCGCAAGGTCGAGCCGCTCAAGGCGGGCCTGGGCGGCTACGAGGCGTGGGCCACCGGCATCCGGCGCGACGAGGGTCCCACCCGGGCCGACACCCCGCTGGTGACCTTCGACGAACAGTTCGGGCTGGTCAAGCTCAACCCACTCGCCGCCTGGACCTTCGACGAGGTCGTCGACTACGCCAACGACCACCGCGTGCCCGTCAACCTGCTGCTCTCCGACGGCTACCCGTCGATCGGCTGCGAGCCCTGCACCCAGCGGGTCGCTCCCGGCGACGACCCCCGCGCCGGCCGCTGGGCCGGGTTCGCCAAGACCGAGTGCGGGCTGCACCCATGAGCGGCACCCCACGAAGTTCTGCCCACGCACGGGTCCCACGCTCTGCGTGGGCGCGTGGGACCCGCCCCGCTCCGCTCCTCCAGATACTTCGCGAGGACCCCTCATGACCGCGACCGACACCCTGACCGAGGCGCTGCCCGTGACGACCCACGTGACCACCGACCTGCGCCCTGCCGCGGCCACCGACCTGCCGGTGCTGAGCCAGCTCGACGTGCTCGAGAGCGAGGCGATGCTCGTCATCCGCGAGATCACCGCCGAGCTCGAGCGGCCGGTGCTGCTCTTCAGCGGCGGCAAGGACTCCGTCGTCATGCTGCACGTCGCGGCAAAGGCGTTCTGGCCGGCCCCGATCCCGTTCCCCGTGCTGCACGTCGACACCGGCCACAACTTTCCCGAGGTGCTCGCCTACCGCGACGCCACCGTCGAGCGGCTCGGGCTGCGCCTCGAGGTCGCCTCGGTGCAGGACTGGATCGACGACGGCCGGTTGCGCGAGCGGGCCGACGGCACCCGCAACCCGCTACAGACCCAGCCGCTGCTCGAGGCCATCGCCGCGCACCGGTTCGACGGCGTCTTCGGCGGCGGGCGCCGCGACGAGGAGAAGGCCCGGGCCAAGGAGCGCGTGGTCAGCCTGCGCGACGACTTCGGCCAGTGGGACCCCAAGAACCAGCGCCCCGAGCTGTGGAACATCTTCAACCCCCGCCACCGCATCGGCGAGCACGTGCGGGTCTTCCCGCTGTCGAACTGGACCGAGCTCGACGTGTGGCGCTACATCGAGCGCGAGGGCATCGGGCTGCCCGGCCTCTACTACACCCACGAGCGCGAGGTGTTCGAGCGCGACGGCATGCTCCTGGCGGTCGGCCCGGTGTCACAGCCACGCGCCGGTGAGGTCGTCGCCACCCGCAGGGTGCGCTACCGCACCGTCGGTGACATGTCGTGCACGGGCGCCGTCGAGAGCGATGCGGCATCCGTGGCAGACGTGGTCACCGAGGTCGCGGCGTCCACGCTGACCGAGCGCGGGGCCACCCGCGCGGACGACCGGATCTCCGAGGCCGCCATGGAGGACCGCAAGAAGGAGGGCTACTTCTGATGCACCGCATGAAGCTCTACGCTCCTGCGTCGCTCCGATACTTCACGCAGGCCCCGCGATGAGTACTCTGCTGCGCCTCGCGACCGCCGGCTCGGTCGACGACGGCAAGTCCACGCTCGTCGGCCGCCTGCTGCACGACTCGAAGTCCGTTCTCGCCGACCAGCTCGACGCCGTCGAGCGCGTCAGCCGCGACCGCGGCCTCGCCTCGGCCGACCTCGCCCTGCTCACCGACGGACTGCGCGCCGAGCGCGAGCAGGGCATCACCATCGACGTCGCCTACCGCTACTTCGCCACAGCCCGGCGCTCGTTCGTGCTGGCCGACTGCCCGGGCCACGTGCAGTACACCCGCAACACGGTCACCGGCTCCTCGACCGCCGACGCCCTGGTGCTGCTCGTCGACGCCCGCAAGGGGGTGCTCGAGCAGACCCGCCGCCACCTGGCCGTCGCGGCGCTGATGCGCGTGCCGCACGTGGTCATCGCGGTCAACAAGATCGACCTCGTCGAGCACAGTGAAGGCGTCTTCCGCACCGTCGCCGCCGACGTGCGCGCGATCGCGGCCGAGCTCGGCATCCCCCACGCCCACGCGATCCCCGTCTCGGCCCTGGTCGGCGACAACGTCGTCGACCGCTCGCCGAACACGCCCTGGTACGACGGCCCCTCGCTCCTCGAGCTGCTCGAGACCCTCCCGCCCGACACCGACCCGGTGCACGAGTCGTTCCGGATGCCGGTGCAGGTCGTCATCCGCCCCCAGGGCGCCGCCCGCTCCCCCGAGCACGTGGAGTACCGCGGGTATGCGGGCCAGCTCGCCTCCGGCTCGGTGCGCGTCGGCGACGAGGTCGTCGTGCTGCCCTCCGGCTCGCGCACCACCGTGGCCGGCATCGACCTCGGCGAGCGTCCGCTGCAGGTCGCGGTCGCGCCCCAGTCGGTGTCGATCCGGCTCACCGATGACGTCGACGTGAGCCGCGGCGACCTCATCGCCGCGGCCGCCGACCCGGTGCCGCTGCGCCAGGAGGTCACCGCGCTCGCCTGCTGGCTCGGCGACGACGTGCTGCTTCCCGGCGCCCGGTTGCTCGTCAAGCACGGGTCGCGCACCGTGCTGGCCATGGTGCGCTCCATCGACGGCCGGCTCGACCTCGACGCCCTGCGCCTCGCGCCCACCGACCGGCTCGAGCTCAACGACATCGGCCGGGTCACGGTGCGCTTCGCGTCGCCGCTGCCGGTCGAGTCGTACTCCACCTCGCGCCGGGGTGGCGCGTTCCTCCTCGTCGACCCCGACGACGGCCGCACCCTCGCCGCTGCCATGGCGGATGCCGTGGCGCCCGGAGAGCACCCGCAGTGACCCTCCCCGTCGGGCTCGACCTCACCGGGCGGCGGGCCCTCGTGGTCGGCGGCGCCCCGGTCGTCGTCGACGCAGCGCGGGCGCTCGTCGGTGCCGGCGCGCACCTCGACGTGGTCTCGCCGTGGCTCTGTGAGGAGCTCGAGGAGCTGGCCATCGCCGGCGAGCTGACCTGGGCCGCACGGGACTACGCCGGGACGACCGACCTCGGCGACGCCTGGTTCGTCGTGGTCGGGTCGGGCGACTCGGCGGTGGACGACGCGGTGCGCGCTGATGCCCTCGCGTCCCGCGTCTGGTGCGTCGACGCCACCGTGACAGCAGGCGGTACCGCCGACCTGCCCGCCACGTCGCAGGTCACCACCGCCGACGGCGCCGTCACGCTGGCAGCCCACTGCCCCGGTGACCCTGATCTCGCCGGCAACGTCGCCCGAGCAGCGGAGGGGCTGCTTGCGGGTGGCGCGCTCGACCTGCGCCGCCGCACCGTTCGACCGGGCTCCGGGTGGGTCGCCCTGGTCGGCGGCGGGCCCGGCGCCGACGGGCTGCTGACCACTCGTGCCCGCGAGCTGATCGCCGCCGCCGACGTCGTGGTGCTCGACCGGCTGGCCCCGCGCGCGGTCGTCGATCGGCTGCCCGCCTCTGTGCGGGTCGTCGACGTCGGCAAGGCTCCCGGCCGGCACGCCCTGGCCCAGGACGCCATCAACGACCTGCTCGTCGAGGAGGCGCTCGCCGGCCGGGCGGTCGTGCGGCTCAAGGGCGGCGACCCCTACGTGCTCGGTCGTGGAGGCGAGGAGCGGCTGGCCTGCGCGGCACACGGCATCCGGGTCGAGGTGGTGCCGGGCGTGACCAGCGCGGTCGCGGTGCCCGCCGCGGCCGGCATCCCCGTCACCCATCGCGGCGTAGCGCGCGGCTTCACCGTGGTCACCGGCCACGACGAGCTGCCCGCCGTGCCGCCCGGCACCGACCACACCGTGGTGCTGCTGATGGGCGTCGGCCGCCTGGCCCGATCGGCCCGGTCACTGCTGGATGCCGGCCGCCCGGCATCGTGCCCGGTGGCGATCATCGAGCGTGGGTTCGCGCCCGACCAGCGGGTCACCTTCGGCACCCTGGGCGACATCGCCGTGCGCGCCGCCGCCGCCGGGGTCGAGAACCCGGCCGTCGTGGTGGTCGGCGACGTGGTGCGCCTCAACCCTGCCTACTCGCGGTGAGTGCGGTCGCTACCGCAGGATGCCGGTATCGCGGTCGTCGTCGACCTCACCGGGGGTGTCGATCGCGCGCTGGCCCGCGCCCCTGACACCCCCGGCATCCTGCCCGCCGCGGAGCCCGGAGACGATCGCCGGGGCGACCACCTCCGCACTCGCGGCGGGTGAGAGTCAGCCGACCAGCGAGCGCAGGACGTACTGCAGGATGCCGCCGTTGCGGTAGTAGTCGGCCTCACCGGGGGTGTCGATGCGCACGACGCCCTCGAAGCTCGACTCCGAACCGTCGTCGGCGGTGACGGTGACCGTGACGGTCTTCGGGATGCCGCCCTCGTTGAGCGCCTCGACGCCGGTGAACGAGAAGGTCTCGGTGCCGGTGAGCCCGAGCGACTCGGCGTTCTGGCCGGCGGGGTACTGCAGCGGCAGCACGCCCATGCCGATCAGGTTGGAGCGGTGGATGCGCTCGTAGGACTCGGCGATGACGGCGCGCACGCCGAGCAGCGCGGTGCCCTTGGCGGCCCAGTCACGCGAGGACCCGGAGCCGTACTCCTTGCCGGCCAGGATGACGAGCGGGATGCCGGCCTCCTGGTAGGCGGCTGACGCGTCGTAGATCGAGCTCTGCTCTCCGCCGGCCAGGAAGTTGCGGGTGAAGCCGCCCTCGACGTCGTCGAGCAGGAGGTTCTTCAGCCGGATGTTCGCGAAGGTGCCGCGGATCATCACCTCGTGGTTGCCGCGGCGCGAGCCGTAGGAGTTGAAGTCCTTGCGCTCGACGCCGTGGTCGGCGAGGTACTTGCCCGCCGGGCTGTCGGCCTTGATCGACCCGGCCGGGCTGATGTGGTCGGTCGTGACCGAGTCACCCAGCTTGGCCAGCACCCGGGCGCCGCTGATGTCGGTGACCGGCGACGGCTCGAGCTGCATGCCGTCGAAGTACGGAGGCTTGCGCACGTAGGTGGAGTCGGCGTCCCAGTCGAAGGTGTTGCCCTCGGGGGTGGGCAGCGACTGCCAACGCTCGTCGCCGGCGAAGACGTCGGCGTAGTCGGTGGTGAACAGCTCCTTGCTGATCGCCTCCTGGATCGTCGCCTCGACGTCGACCGGGGCGGGCCAGATGTCCTTGAGGAAGACCGGCTCGCCGTCGGTGCCCGTGCCGAGCGGCTCGGTGTCGAAGTCGAAGTCCATCGTGCCGGCCAGCGCGTAGGCGATGACGAGCGGCGGGCTGGCCAGGTAGTTCATCTTGACGTCGGGGTTGATGCGACCCTCGAAGTTGCGGTTGCCCGAGAGCACCGACACCACGGCGAGGTCGTGCTCGTTGATCGCTTGGGAGATCTCGTCGTTGAGCGGGCCGGAGTTGCCGATGCAGGTGGTGCAGCCGTACCCCACGAGGTGGAAGCCCAGCTTCTCGAGGTAGGGCCACATGCCGGCCTTCTCGTAGTAGCCGGTGACGACCTTGGAGCCCGGTGCCATCGAGGTCTTGACCCAGGGGGCGACGGACAGCCCCTTTTCCACGGCGTTCTTGGCGAGCATGGCCGCGGCCATCATCACCGAGGGGTTCGAGGTGTTGGTGCACGAGGTGATCGAGGCGATCGACACGATGCCGTGGTCGATCTCGAAGGTCGCGCCCTCGGGGGTCGTGACCGACACCTTGCGCGAGGGGCGGCCGTTGCCGTCGCCCTCGTCGGCCGGCTTGCTGCCGCCGTTGGTGCCGTCGATGCTGCCCTGCGGCGAGGGGTCGCTCGCCGGGAAGCTCGACGCCACCCCGGCGTCACCCTCGTGGTGCGACACGTAGGTGGGCAGGACCTTGCGGAACGCCTCCTTCGCGTCGGCGACGACGATGCGGTCCTGCGGGCGCTTCGGGCCGGCGATCGACGGCACGACGGTGGAGAGGTCGAGCTCGAGGTACTCGCTGTAGCGCGACTCGGGCTGGTCGGGGCCGGCATGGAGCCACATGCCCTGCTCCTTGGCGTACGCCTCGACGAGTGCGACCGACTCGGCCGAGCGGCCGGTCAGGCGCAGGTAGTCGAGGGTGACCTCGTCGATGGGGAAGATCGCGCAGGTGGAGCCGAACTCGGGGCTCATGTTGCCGATCGTCGCGCGGTTGGCCAGCGGCACGGCGGAGACTCCCTCACCGTAGAACTCGACGAACTTGCCGACGACCCCGTGCTTGCGCAGCTTCTCGGTGATGGTGAGCACGACGTCGGTCGCGGTGGCGCCGGACGGGATCGAGCCGGACAGCTTGAAGCCGACGACCCGCGGGATGAGCATCGAGACGGGCTGGCCGAGCATGGCCGCCTCAGCCTCGATGCCGCCGACGCCCCAGCCGAGCACGCCAAGACCGTTGACCATGGTGGTGTGCGAGTCGGTGCCGACGCAGGTGTCGGGGTAGGCGACGCGCTCGCCGTCGATCTCGCGGACCATGACGGTGCGGGCGAGGTGCTCGATGTTGACCTGGTGGACGATGCCGGTGCCCGGGGGGACCACCTTGAAGTCGTCGAAGGCGGCCTGGCCCCAGCGGAGGAACGTGTAGCGCTCGTTGTTGCGCTGGTACTCGATCTCGACGTTGCGCTCGAAGGCGTCGGCCCGGCCGAAGACGTCGATGATGACCGAGTGGTCGATGACCAGCTCGGTCGGAGCGAGCGGGTTGATCTGGTCGGCGTCGCCACCGAACTCCACCAGGGCCTCCCGCATGGTGGCCAGGTCGACCACGCACGGGACCCCCGTGAAGTCCTGCATGAGGACGCGCGCCGGGGTGAACTGGATCTCCGTGTCGGGGTCCGCGTTCTCGTCCCAGCCACCGATGGCGCGGATGTGCGCGTCAGTGATGTTGGCGCCGTCCTCGGTGCGCAGCAGGTTCTCCAGGAGCACCTTGAGGCTGTACGGGAGGTTTGCGCTGCCCTCGACGGCCTTGAGCCGGTAGATCTCGTAGGTCGCGTCACCCACCGTCAGCTCGCCGTGGG
>JBBQNZ010000153.1:0-9677 GCA_038330415.1 Actinomycetales bacterium
CCTGCTCGACCCGCAGGTCACCGCCCTTGACCTCGACGACGACCACGCCGGTGTCGGGCATCAGCACGATGAGGTCGAGCTCGTGGTCCTTCTTCTCGTCGGTGAGCCGCACGTTGGCCAGCACCGTCCAGTCGTCGTGCCCCTGCTTGAGCAGGGTCCCCCACACCTCCCGCTCGGACTCGGTCGCGAACTGAGGGTCCCCCGGGATGCCGTGTGCCGTCACCCGTGCATCGTGGCAGGTGGCACCCACATCTCAGCGGGTGCTTGAGCAGATGCCGGCATGCGCTCGCTCACGTCCGCCTGCCGCCCAAGGACCACAGCGGTTCGTCGATCGAGCCCGTTGTCGGGATGCCAGCTGCGACACTGGCGACCTTCCGAGGTCGGAGCAGCTCGACCTCACGACTCGTCGCACCCCCCTACAGGGAGGCCAGGAGGTCGTCGAGGACTGCCTCCTCGTGTACCGCGACGCCCCGCCGCCGCATGGCTGCACCGAGCTCGTCATCCCAGGCCGGCTCGACGACGCGCGGACCGAGGGGCAGCGCCCCGGGCGCCGCCTCGTAGTCGTGCACCGACATCCGCCACGGCCTGGCACCCCACCGGGCTGCAGCGTCATTGGTCATCGCGACGCCCGGCCAGTCGAAGTCGCCGTGGTAGAGCAGGCGGGTCCTCGACGAGCCCAGCGTCGCGAGCACGTGCTGCGTGACAAGGTTCGGCCGACCACTGGTGCACACCACTCCGAGGTCGTCGACCTCCGCCTCCGCGATGGCTTCGAGGACGCGGGGGTTCTCGCAGACGAGGATTCGACGGCCGCCGTCGACACGCAGCCCCGCCCGGACCTGCCACCACGTGAGATGGAAGGGCATCGACGTGTCGAGCGGCACCGGGCGGCCGTCGGCATCCGTGGACCGGACCGAGAGGTGCCACACCAGGCAGGTGGCCGAGACCGAGTCCGACAGCACCCCGATCTCGGCCCACGTGGCGCGGCGTGAGAACGCGTCGCTGGGGACGTCGAGACCTCGTGCGACGCAGATGGCCCGGAGCACGTAGACTCCCAGCCGCCGGTCGTCGTCGAGCGCGTGCGCGTCGTGACACATGACCGCCGCGAGGTCGGCCCGCGCTACCGGCGCTGGCGGCGACCCAGCGAGCGCACCCCGCCGGGACCACAGCACCTCGAGCGCCGACGTCACCGTCGCCGCGGGGTCGTCGTCCCGGCCGAGGTTGCCGTCGCGGCGCAACCGCGCCAGCCACGGGTCCACCCACGGCCAGTCGACCTCTGGGTGGTCGGCGAGCCAGCGCTCCGCCGCCTCCCGAGGAGCGGCCGCCCGCGCCTGGCCCTCCCGCGCCGCCGCTCGACGGTCCACGAGCGGACGCCCGGCCACCAACGCGCAGGCCTCCGCCAGGCCCAGACCGGCTCGCTCGCCCAGCCGTGCGTCGAGGGCCGCGAGGTCGATGGCCACCCGCTCGGCCGTGACGGGCCGGCCCAGCAGGTCACCGACCGAGTGTCGCTCGGCTCGGTCCAGGCCGCGCAGGACGACCCGGCCCTCGGCGACCAGGCCGCGACGCTCCAGCCGGTCGCAGATCGTCAGCCACACTCCGGCGAGGTCGGGGACGCGCCACCAGAGGTCAGGCCCGGGCGCGACCGGAGACACACCGGGCTCGGCCGCATCGTGCGACGCACCCGGCCGGGCCGTCACGCTCCCACCGCCGAGAGCTGGTGCCCGTCCCAGCGGTGTTGGTACTGGGCGATGCCGCGCTCCCCCGGGCTGCGCAGCGCCTCGTAGATGGCCAACCGCGGCACGGTCGGGTGCGTCCCCCACAGCCGCTCGCTGGTGATGACGAAGTCGAGGTCGAGCTGGACGAGCAGGCCGAACAGCAAGGGATGGGTGCGCACGTCGATCTTGGGGAAGGCGTCGTCGAGCAGCACGAAGCGCGGCGCGTGCGGAGCCGCCCCGGCCACCGAGGTGAAGTGCGCCGCGGCCGCGGCGAACAGCGGCAGGTAGCACAGCACCTTCTGCTCGCCCTGCGACAGGGCGGTGCGGCGCTGGAGGTCGCGCCAGTCGCCGGTCTCGGGCCGGTGGTACTGCACGGTGAACGCATTCCACTGGCGGTAGTCGAGTGCCCTCGCGAGGTGCACGGCATATGACTCCTCCGGTGACTCGGCACGGGAGGCGTCGATGAGGCGGTGCAGGCTGTCGCGCAGCTCGCCCTTCTCGTCCGGGAGCAGCGACCCGAGCGGCTGGCGCAGCAGCTCGACCGCCCGCCGCGCCTCGGGCGCGAGGTCGTCGCGCAGCTTCCACCGCAGCCGCACCCGGATGCCCTGCGAGGTGGTGACCCCGCGCAGCTGCTCGTTCATCGCTTCGACGAGGTCGTCGGACTTGCGGCGCACTGCGCGCAGCGCCTCGCCGAGCTGACCGAGCACGTGGTCCTCGAAGAGCTTGCGCTCGCGCGTGGTGAGCAGCTCGCGGTCGCGCGCCACGGCGGTGGCGAGCCGGTCGTGCAACCGGAGGACGGGGAGGTCGCCGCCGTCGTCACGGCCGACGACGACGAGCACGCCACCGTCCTCGAAGTGTCGGGGCTCGTAGGCCGCGGCGTCGCTGCTCTGCAGCGCTGTGGCCCCCTGCAGCACCGCGTTGCGGATGCGCCCGGCGTCGCCGTCGACACCGAGCTTGGCGACCACATCGCGCACTTCCTTTAACGACAGGCCGGCCAACCGGCCCGGAGCAGCCGACGGGTCGTCCTGCGCCACAGCATCGTCCGAGCCGGTGGGCACCGGGTGGAGCAGGCCCGCGAGGCTCTCGGGGAAGCCGGCGACATCGTCGAGAGCGGCGAGCGAGGCCCGGGCCACGTCGACCTCGGGGCGAGCCTGCTCGACCCGCTCGTCGGCGGCCCTCGTCGCCTCGCCGAGCGCGCCGGCGCGCCCGGTGAGGTCGTCGTGCCGTGCGCCGAGGTCGCGGATGCCGCGACCGTGCTCGTCGATGTCGTGCCGCAGGCTCGCCAACCGCAGCTCGAGCTCGCGCACGCCCTCTCCCTCGGCGTCGAGCAGCAGGGCGTGCTCGGCGTGCTGGGTCGCCCACTGCGACTGCGCGAAGGCGGCGGCCTCGTCGAGCTCGGCGTGCTCGTCGGCGTCGGATCGCGCCTCACCGGCCAGCCGCTCCCACCGTCCGAGGTCGCGGGTGGCGGCATCGACGGTGCGGGCGTGCTCGTCGACGACGACCCGGAGGTCCGCAAGGCGCCCCGCACGCGCTCGCAGCCCGTCGTCGGTGACCGGGAGCTCATGGGTCGCGGCGAGGGCTTCGAGGTGGCGCCGGCTCATGGCGGCCTCCGCGCGGAGTTCCCGGGCGGCGGACGCGACCTCGCCGAGCTCTGCCTCGGTGCGGGCCAGCACGGTCTCGCGCTCCTCGGCCGCGGCGCAGGCTCGCACGAGCGCCTCGTGGCTGGGCTGGCCGGCCAGCCACTCGCCGATCACGTCGAGCCGCCCCTGCGCCAGCCGTCGTCGCTCCTCCGCGGCAGCGGCGCGCCCGGTGGCGTCGCCGATCTGTGCGTCGAGCTCGGCGAGCCGCCGGCGGCGCTCCGCCTCACGGGCACCCGCGCCGATGAACTGGGCGACCTCCTTGGTCGTGCGCCCGTGCAGCGGGCCGGCCATCCACGACCCGTCGGTGCCGACGGACACCGGTGGACGCCGAGCAGGGTCCAGCGCAGGTGATCCGTCGACGAGACCGATCCGGTCGAGCAGGTCACGCACCGCCCCGACCGCCACACCCGCCGACTCGGCGCCGGCGGAGTCTGGTGCGAGGACGGCCGCCACCGTGGGCCCGGCCGGGCCGTCAGGCGGCGTACCGGCCGAGGATCCCGCGGACAGCTGTGCGTCGAGCAGGGCGGCGTCGACCCGGCCGTCGGGGTGCACCCAGGCGTCGAGCAGCCCGGCGCCCTCGAGCGCGGCTTCGAGCCCGGCCCGCTCGGCCGCGCCGAGGTCCCCCGCGAAGTCGACGAGGCGCCAGAACGGTGCACCGGGTCGGCCTTCGCGCGGGTCTCGGTGCCACACCGGCGCGGCTGGGTGAGGGTCAGCTTGTGCCGCAACGGCATTCCGGCGTCGGTTGAGGTCGGCGACCTCGGTGTTCGCGTCGTCGCGGTCGGCGCTCGCCCGGCCCACCTCGGTGGTGTGGGCCGTCAGCTCGTCGTCGACAGCGCGCCGGGCGAGCGCGCCGAGACTGGGGAGGTTGTCGGCGTCGAGCGCGGGCGGCTCGCCACCGACGCCCCCGAGCCACCAGGCCGACACGGCGTCGCGGAAGGCCTGCTCCTGCGTCGCGGCGTCGGCGTTCGCCAGGTCGAGCAGGTCACGGGCGGTGTCGGTGCGGGCCTGTGCGTCGGTCTCGCGGCGGCCGGCCTCGTCGGCCACGCGCCGGGCCGCGACGGACGCGTCCAGCGCGTCGCGGACGATGGTGAGCGCCGCCTGCCGCTGCACGACCGAGCTGTCGGCGGCGGCCAACCACTCGTGGGTCGCCGCCAGCGCGGAGTCGAGCGGCGCCGCGGCCGAGGCGTCTTCCCAGACGAGCAGGCCACCGGGTCGGGCGAGCACCGCTGTCGTGGCGAGCAGCTGCGCGCGCGTGTCGATGCCGGCATCTGCGAGGCCGCGAGCGACGTCGCCGACCCCGGCGGCGAGGACGCCGAGGCGGTCAGTGAGGGCCGTCGCCTCCCCCTGTGCCGCGGCGGCGCTGCGACCGGCGCGACCGGCCGCGATGTCACGGTGCCGCCCCGCGTCGCCGGCACGCGCCTCGAGCGCCTCCACGGTGAGCGCCATCTGCCGCAGGGTGGCCCGGGCCCGGGCCTGCGGCCCGGACTCCAGCGCGGCGATCGTGCGCCGGACCGAGTCGAGCGCCGCCTGGGCGTCACGCCGGTGCCGGGACACCGTGTCGAGCTCGGCCCGCACGTGCGCCAGCTCGGTGCTGGTGCGCCGCTGGTCGGCGACGGCCGCACGTAACCGGCCGTCTGCGTCGAGCAGCGCCTGACCCCGGTCGAGCAGCACCGTGCGGGCGTAGGTGCGGTACACCTCGACGAAGCGGCCGAGCGCCTCGGCCGCCCGGGCCCGTGCCTCGATCTGCTCGCCGAACGCCTCGAGCTCGTCGAACGTCGAACCGGCCGTGCGCAACGCGGCATCGTCGAGCTGGGGCAGGGCGTTGACGAGCTGCTCGGCGAGCCGTCGCGGGTCGATGTCCTCGCCGACCTGGGGCTGGCGCAGCCAGTAGATGAGGCGGAGCAGGTCGTCGTACTGGTCGGCAGGCAACCCGAAGAGCAGGCGGCCGACGTGCTCGCGGTAGCGGTCTGCGCTGACGAAGAAGCTGCCGCGGCCGTCGGCGAGGTCGGCTTCGAGCTGCTGGCGGCTGCGAGGGCCGGCGTCGTCCTCGAGCACCAGCCCCTCACCGACGCGGTGTGGTGACGTGAAGAACCAGGCACTCGCTGCTCTCGCGGCCTGCGTGGCGCGGATGCCGACGCCGCACGTCAGCGTCTGGCGCTCGCCATCCGCCGTGGTCCGCGAGAACTCGACCCAGACGTATCCGGTGCGGGCCTGGCCCTCGTAGCCGTCGAGCATGAGCCAGAGCAGGCTCGTGTGGTGGCGGCCGGATGCCGTGAGCCGCGCCTTGTCGCCGTCGATGGCGAACGGCAGCAGCATCTCCATGGTCTTGGACTTGCCCGCCCCGTTGGCGCCGCGCAGCAGGAGCCGGCCGTCGGCGAGCTCGAACACCTGACGGTCGTACTGCCACACGTTGAGCACGCCGCAGCGGTCGAGCCGGTAGCGCAGCGGGTCAGTCATCGTTACGCACCCCCACGTCGAACAAGGACACCTCGCCCGTGCCGGACCGCTCGACGAGCACGGGTGCCGGCGCATAGCGGCAGGCCGCCGCGTGCACCTCGAGCACGGCGGTGCCGGCCTCCGACGACGCGTGCCGGACGAGGCCGAACGAGACGAGCAGCGCCAGCGCGTCGGTCACGGCTCGTTCGGGGTCCTCGCGCTGGTCGCGGCGCAGCGCCTCGGCCCACCGCTCGAGCACCTCCCGGCACCGGGTCCACGCCCGGTCGAGGGGGATGGCGCGCCACGGCTCGCCGGGAGCGGCACCGGTGCGGACGGCATCCGCGAGCGCCTCGAGGCACAGCAGGGCGAGGTGCCGGGTGCCGCCGCGGCCAGGGAACTGCTCGTCGCTGACCTCGTCGTCGGGGTCGATGGCGACGGCGCCCTCAGCGCGCAGCTCGACGTGCAGGCCGAACCGGTCGCGGAACCACTCGCTCTCGCGGTTGCGGTTGCGGCGCCACCAGTCAGCGTGCTCCTCGGGCAGGTCGGCGACGGTGAGGACGGGCGACTCGAGGAGCCGGCGGCGGACCGCGACGCGAGCGCCGCCAACTGCGGACGGCAGGGACGCGACGTCGAGGAGCTCGTCAGGCGAACGCGCCGACCCGAGGGGCGCGGCGACGAGCAGCGTGAGGAGGTCGCGGCGCACGTCGAGGAGGGACTGGGTGCGCTTGTCGGCCCAGTGCTCGAGGTCGCCGTCGCGCTCGCTGAGCACGCCGAGATCGATCAGGGCGGCGAGCGCGGCGTGCAGCGCACGGCGGTCCGAGATGCCGTCGAGGTCGACGTCGACACCTGCGTCGACGGCGGCCGAGCGCACCTGGGCGACCAGCTCGTCGACGAGCAGCTGGGTGCGAGACCGGGTGAGTGCCGCGAGCACGAGGCAGAGCAGCGCGTAGGTGCGCGGGGTGAAGGGGGTACCCGAGCGCCGGCGCGCCGGGCGCGTCGCGTCGCGCCCGAGCCCGGCCTTGTAGAGCCGGGCCCCGCTGGGGTCGACCTGAAGGCGGTATCCGGTGCCGTCGGCGAAGAGCCGGGTGAGCTCGGCCTGATGGCGGCGAACGGCGCGGAGCACGGTGGCGTTGCTCGGCCCCGAGGGCACGAGCGGGTGACGTAGGAGGTGCCGCGCCGCCATGACCCGCTCGGCGACCTCGCCCGGGTCCTCGGCGAGCGGGGGGCGTTCGACGGTGGCCGGCCTCACGAGGCGGCCCCCTCGGCGCGGTGCCGACCCTCGTCCTGCCGCCGATCCTCGTCCTGGCGCCGACCATCGTCCTGGCGCCGACCGTCGTCGCTTCGGGACCCGGCGTCGGTGACCGAGAGCGTGCGGTCGACGAACGTCATCCGCCCGGAGGGGCCGAGCAGCCTGGTGTCGTTGCCCGGCGTGTGGACAACCAGCAGCGCCGAGCCGGTCAGGGGGATGCCGGCGCGCAGCTCGTCGCGGGCGCCCGCCTCGGCCCCCGCCAGGCAGGCGGCGTAGACGTCGAGCAGCTCGTCGCGGGCGGCGTCGGACAGGCGCACCTGGTCCAGCGGCCCACGGTGTGCGTCGAGCTCGTCGAGGGCGGCACGACGGTGGGTCTCGGCGCGCTCGCGCTCCGCGAGGCGCGCCGCCTTGGCCGCGGAGTAGTCGACGGTGGCGGAGGACCGCCCGACGACATGGCGCTTGCCGCTGCGCCGGAGCATGACCGGCACCTCGGCACCGGCGGTGGTCCACCACGAGCTGGTCGGCGGTGCCGGGCGTTCGGCGTCATCGGCGAGGAAGCCGACGTGTCGGCTGGAGTAGAGGCCGAAGGCGGCCGCCCACAGGGCGTGCGCGTCGCCATCGGGCGCGGTGTCGAACCAGCCGGCCAGGCGCACGAGATCGGTGTACCGGCCGTGCTCCACGGCGCCGCTGGACGCGATCCGGCGCAGGTTCGTCAGCAGGGCCCGCATCGCCTCGGTGGCAAGCTGCCCAACGACGTCGGCATCGCTGGAGCGGGTCGAGTCGCCGGTGAACCAGGCCTGCAGGCTCGGCCAGTCGGTGACGTCGAGCCCGGGGGCGCGCCGGGCGGTGCGGCCCTCGAGGTCGAGAAGGCGCTGCCCGCTGTTGGCGCGGGCGCACAGCACACCGACCTGCGGCTCGACGTCGCGGAGCCGGTCGGCGATCTGGGGCATGTGCCGCTGCACCTCCTCGACGAAGCGCTGGAGGTAGTCGACCAGGGCGGTCTTGAACGCCTGGAACTCACCGCGGTCGAGGTCGTAGCGCGTGAGCACCTGACTGAGGTACGAGTAGAACTCGCGAGTGCTGTGCACGAGCCTCTCGAACTGGGCGAAGATCGTGGCGATGTCGCGGGCGAGGGAGTCGGGGTCGGCGGCAGCGATGGACTCCGGAGTGTGCCGGGCCAGGGTGTCGAGGCCGGCGAGGATGCCGCCGAGCATCTCGCTGCTCACCTCACGGGCCGCCTCGGTGTGGCCGAGAAGCTCCTCGACGTGCCGATGGACGAGCTCGCCGCGCTGGCTGAGCTGGTAGCGCGCCCGGTTGCGGAGGTAGTCGGACAGGCTGCGCGCCTCGGTCTCGCGTGGGCTCCGGGCGAGGTTGCCGTGTTCGACCAGGTAGGACAGGCGCGCCTCGACGGTGTCTTCATCGATCGCGAGACCGACATCGGCCAGGCGCGTCGCGACCTCGGCCGCGGACTGGTCGGAGAGCAGCCCGGTGAGGCCCGACGTGAACAGCCGCATGATGGCGACGTACTGCACGGCCTCGTCGTTGACCGCGTACCGGAGAGCCTCGAGGCGCACCCGGTCGACGACTGCCCCCCTCGTCGTCTCGCTCACGTGCGACAGGGTAGGCGGTGCCGGGGACAACGTCGCCCGGGGCCCCTATCCGGGCCCGGCCACCGCTGAGCCCGCGCGGCGCGGCCTCGCCATGGATGCCGGGTGCTCACGGCAGCCCGGCGCGGTCGAACTCCTGCTGTAGTCGAGGACGGCGACGGTGGACCACCCGCAGCTCCGCCACCAGGGCGTCGACCTCGGTGGCCTCGGCCGTGCCCGCTGCGAGGCGGCGCATCCTCGCCAGCCGCCGGGCGGCATCCCGGTAGTGCTTCACGCAAGCCACCTCGAGGTCGGCCTCGACGAGCCGAGCGAGCACCGGCAGCACGGCGACAGGGTCGACCGACTGGTACGCGTCGACCACCCGGCTCCACGCGTCGCCATCATGGAGGGCGAGCGAGTTGGCGAGGTCCCACGCCAGGACGACGTCGTGCAGGTGCAGCAGCGCGAACAACACGGCATCCCGGGGGGACTCGGCGAGCCGTTGCATGACCTCGTCACGGTGGTTCGGCCAGTCAGCGCCGGCGGCCGTGTGGAGCCGCGCCGCCGTGGTCGAGCTGGGCCAGCGCCGGAACACCTCGAGGCGCGCGGCGAGCACCTCCTCCGGCCGGTGGGCCTCCAGCAGGGCGCACCAGTAGTCGGCCGCCGCCAGCGACTGGTGGCCCCGGTCGAACTCCGTCGCCTGGTGCGCCCAGTCGATCGCCAGGTCGACCTCGCCGATCTCTTCGAGGGCCAGGGCGGTGTCGTGGACCCACCGGGCGACCTTCCGGTCGCGAACGTGGGTGCGGATGACCGCCTCGACGTCGCGGTCGAGCACGGCCAGTCGCTGGGCGTTCCAGTCGAGGCGGAACCACGTGGAGGCGTCCGGGGAGGACCACCGCGCTCCGGTCGGCGGAGGCTCCCCCAACCCGGCCCGGATGGCCGCCAGCTCGCGGCGGTATGCCCTGACGCCCAGTTCCCCGAGCGCCGGGGCATACGCCACAGGGTCGATCTCGAAGTAGTCGCACTCGTTGTCGAACTGGATCCTGACCATCCA
>JBBQNZ010000154.1:0-9591 GCA_038330415.1 Actinomycetales bacterium
GTCGAGGAAGGCGGTGATGTCGATGTTGACGATGTCGCCGTCCTCGAGGCGCCGGCTGTCGGGGATGCCGTGGCACACGACCTCGTTCACCGAGGTGCACAGCGACTTCGGGAAGCCCTTGTAGCCCAGCGTGGAGGGGTACGCGCCGTGGTCGAGGAGGTACTCGTGGCCGACCCGGTCGATCTCGTCGGACGTGACCCCGGGGGCGATGACGGCTGCGGCGGCGGCCATCGCGTTCGCCGCGACCCGGCCCGCGACCCGCATCTTCTCGATCGTCTCGGCGTCCTTGACCTCGGGCCCGGTGAACGGTGACGGCGACGGCCGGTCGACGTACTCGGGCCGCGGGATGTTCGCCGGGACAGGGCGGCGCGGCGAGAGCGCACCAGGGGCGACGGTTGCGTACGTCAACGGCATACGGTGGAGTCTAGGCAGATCCCAGCCGACCGAGGAGGACACCGATGCCCTACTGGTTCAACGTCGACACCGGACAGGTCGAGACCGACGACGACCGCAGCCGGGACGCCAACGTCATGGGTCCCTACGACTCGCACGACGCGGCGGCGAACGCGCTGCAGACGGCGAAGGCCAACACCGAGCGCTGGGAACGCGAGGACAAGGAGTGGGGCAGTGGGTCAGCCTGGGACGAGGAGTCCCAGGAGGATTGACTCAGCCGCCCAGGTTGCGGTGCACCGAGACGGCGTACGGGCCTCCCTGCACGAACGGCTTCTTGTCCCACGTCGCGTAGCGCGCGATGAACGACAGGCCGGCCGCCTCGGCGAGCCGGTCGTAGCTGCGCAGGTCCACCATCGCGGCTTTCTCGGGGAGCGAGTCGCCCAGCCCGAAACCGGAGACGAGGTAGCCACCCGGGGACAGGTGCGCGGAGAGCCGGTCGAGCACCCGGTGGAGGGTGCCGTCGGCGAGGTAGGGCACGACGTTGCCCGCCATGACGATGCAGGCGAACTCCTGCTCGGTGCGCAGGTCGAGCGTGGACAGGTCGGCGACGAAGAAGCGGGTCTGGGTGTCCTCGCGGGCCAGGGCGATGAGGTGCTCGTCGGCGTCGACGCCGATCGCGGTGTGCCCCAGCCGGGTCAGCTTGCTCGCGACGCGCCCGAAACCGCACCCCGCGTCGAGCACCCGCGACGGCGGGGGCACCAGCGTGGTGATGAAGCGCGCCTCGCCGTGTACGTCCTCACCCGAGGCCTCGAGGTCGAGGAAGCGCCGGCGGTACCGGTGCGCCGCCTCCGGGCCGCTCTGCAGGGCCGACCAGCGGGTCGACGACGGTGCGTTGGGGGTGTCCATGGGCCACATGTTGGTTCGACGTCTCCTGACGGTCGCGAGGTCAGGCCTCGAACGAGTGCTCGGCGGCCGGGAACGCGCCCGAGGCGACCTCGGCGGCATACGCGCTCGCGGCATCCTTGAGGTCGGTGCGCAGGTCGGCGTACTTCTTGACGAACCGCGGTGCACGCCCACCGCGCAGCCCCGCCATGTCCTGCCAGACGAGCACCTGCGCGTCGCAGTGCGGCCCGGCTCCGATGCCGATCGTCGGGATGCGCAGCGCCGCGGTGACCTGCGCTGCCACCGGCGCGGGCACCATCTCCATGACGATGGCGAAGCACCCGGCGCTCTCGAGGGCCAGGGCGTCGGCCAACAGCTTCTCGGCGCCGGCGCCGCGCCCCTGCACCTTGTAACCGCCGAGCACGTGCTCGCTCTGCGGCGTGAAGCCGATGTGGCCCATCACGGGGATGCCGGCGCGCACGAGGAGCTCGACCTCCGGCACCATCGGGGCCCCGCCCTCGAGCTTGACGGCGTGCGCCAGGCCTTCCTTCATGAACCGTGTCGCCGTGGCGAGCGCCTGCTGCGGGCTGGCCTGGTAGGAGCCGAACGGCAGGTCGGCGACGACCATGGCGCGCTTGGCCGAGCTGGTCACGGCCCGGCACAGCGGCACCAGGTGGTCGACCGTCACCGGCACCGTGGTCTCGAAGCCGTAGACGTTGTTGCCGGCGCTGTCGCCGACGAGGAGCACCGGGATGCCGGCCTCGTCGAAGATCTCGGCGGTGTACATGTCGTAGGCGGTGAGCATCGCCCAGCGTTCCCCGCGCTCCTTCATCGCCATCAGGTGCGGCACCCGCACCCGGCGCTGCGGGGCCGCCTGGGCGCCGGTGCCGTAGGGGGGCGTGCTCTCGGATGCGACCGGCTGTGAGCTCATGACCGGATCGTAGTCGGGCCGCCCGAGGGGCCGTCAGTCTTACCGGATGGATGCCCATTCTTGACCGAACCTTTGCGGTTCCAGTGCCTACACACGCAGATTCACCTGCTTAGGTGTGCCGGGGGCATGCCGACCGGCCGCCTCCATCCATCATCTGGAGGATCAGTGAACACACGTCACGCGCGGGCTCTCGCGGGCCTCGCGGCCGCGTCGCTCGCGGTGGGTATCGCTTCCGTCCCGGCGCAGGCGACCCCTGTGCAGGGCGACAAGGAGCCCGCCTACGCGAACCGGGCGCACGACCTGCCGAACCCGCTGGGCGACGCCCTGCGCGAGAAGCAGCGGCAGGCCATCGACGCCGTCATCAACGGTGACGCGACCGTCGAGAAGAACAGCAAGGGCGAGCGGGTCATCAAGCTCAAGGGCAAGAAGAACTCGGCCAAGGGAAAGCGCAGCACCAAGGACAAGTACGTCGCGTGGCCCGTGACGCGCAAGGAGTCGATCTTCACGGTCCTCACGGACTTCGGTGCCAAGACCGACCCGCGCACCGGCGGCGATTCCGGCCCGGTGCACAACCAGATCGCCAAGCCCGACCGCAAGTGGGACGGGAGCGCCACCGACGACAACTCGACGTACTGGCTCAAGGACTTCAACCAGGCCCACTACCAGCAGATGATGTTCGGTCAGGGCGAGTCGTTCAAGGACTTCTACGCCAAGCAGTCCAACGGCCGCTTCGAGGCCAGCGGCGACGTGTCCAACTGGGTCACCGTGCCCTACAACGAGTCCCGCTACGGGCACAACCCGGTCGCCGGTGACGGCACGTCCGATGCCGACGGCTACTGGAACTACATCAAGGACACCGCCACCGCGTGGTACGACTCCCAGAAGGCCGCGGGCAAGACCGACGCCCAGGTGGCCGACTACCTCAAGCAGTTCGACCAGGTCGACCGCTACGACTACGACGGTGACGGCGTCTACAACGAGCCCGACGGTTACATCGACCACTTCCAGGCGATCCACGCCGGCGAGGGCGAGGAGGCCGGCGGAGGCGCACAGGGCGAGGACGCCATCTGGTCGCACCGCTGGTACGCCTACTCCAACGACTCCGGCCGCACCGGCCCGGTGCAGAACAAGCTCGGCGGTGTGCCGCTGGGCAACTCCGGCATCTGGATCGGTGACTACACCACCGAGCCGGAGAACGGCGGCCTCGGCGTCTTCACGCACGAGTTCGGCCACGACCTCGGTCTGCCCGACCTCTACGACACCGCCGGCGGCGACAACGGAACCGGCTTCTGGACCCTGATGTCCGGTGGCTCGTGGCTGAACCACGGCACCGACTCGATCGGCACCACCCCCGGCTACCTGGGCGCGTGGGAGAAGCTGCAGCTCGGCTGGCTGGACTTCCAGCAGGTCAACTACGGCGCCGACCGAAACGTCAAGATCGGCCCCGCCGACCGGGACAGCGCACTGCTCCCGCAGGCCCTGCTGGTGAACCTTCCCGACAAGACGGTCAAGACCGACTACAACACCCCGCACTCGGGCTCCTACGAGTGGTGGGGCGGCTCGGCCGACGGCCTGAACAGCACCCTGACCCGCCCCGTCGACCTCACCGCGGCCACCACCTCCGCGAGCGTCTCCTCGTGGGTCTGGTACAACATCGAGGAGGGCTACGACTTCCTCTATGGCGAGGTCTCGACCGACGGCGGCAGCACCTGGGCCGAGGTAGGCACTCCGATCGACGGCACCAGCAGCGGACAGTGGGTCCAGAAGTCGTGGGACCTGTCCGCGTACAAGGGACAGAAGGTCGACTTCCGGTTCCGCTACGCGACTGACGGCGGCGTGCACTTCGAGGGCCCGTTCCTCGACGACATCTCGATCACTGTCGACGGCACCGCGGTGCTGACCGACGACGTCGAGGCCGGCACCAACGGCTGGACCGCCGCGGGCTTCACCCGCTTCGGTGGCTCGACGTCGCGCCAGGCCACGCACTACTACCTGGCCGAGAACCGGGTCTACAGCGGCTACGACAAGACGCTGCGCACCGGCCCGTACAACTTCGGCTTCGCCAACACCCGGCCGAACTGGGTCGAGCGGTTCCCGTACCAGAACGGCCTGCTGGTCTGGTACATCGACAACCAGTACGACGACAACAACACCAGCGCCCACCCGGGACACGGCCAGGTGCTCCCGGTCGACGCCCGCCCGGCGCCGGTCAAGTTCCCGAACGGGGTGCTGCTCGGCAACCGACGTCAGCCGTTCGACGCCACCTTCGGGCAGGAGAAGACCGACAAGGTCACCTTCCACCTCAACGGTGTGCCGACGACGGTGAAGTCGCAGAAGGCTATCCCCACCTTCGTCGACCTCGACAAGAAGAAGTACTGGACCGCCGACAACCCCTGGGCCTCGGTCCAGGTCGCCGGCACCGGCACCTCCATCACCGTCGCGAAGACGACGAACTCGGCGCAGGACATGCTCCTCAAGGTTCGCTTCACGCGATGATCATGTGAGCCGATGAGGCGGCGGGCCGGGGAGCGATCCCCGGCCCGCCGTCGCGTGCCCCGCCCGGATGCGGTTCCCGACACCCCGCTCCGCGGGGGGTTACCCGCAGGAAACACCGGTGCGGCAGGATCGTCACATGGACCGTCAACAGGAGTTCGTCCTCCGCACCATCGAAGAGCGCGACATCCGCTTCGTGCGGCTCTGGTTCACCGACGTGCTCGGCACCCTGAAGTCGGTCGCCATCGCCCCCGCCGAGCTCGAGGGGGCCTTCGCCGAGGGCATCGGCTTCGACGG
This sequence comes from Actinomycetales bacterium, assembly GCA_038330415.1. GTDB lineage: Bacteria > Actinomycetota > Actinomycetes > Actinomycetales > Dermatophilaceae > Fodinibacter. Next base: position 4,997 of record JBBQNZ010000154.1, read on the forward strand.
CTCGGTCATCGAGGGGTTCGCGCGCGTCTACGAGGCGGACATGCTCGCCCAGCCCGACCCCGGCACCTTCCAGGTGCTGCCCTGGCGCGGCGAGTCACCCGGCACGGCCCGGATGTTCTGCGACCTGACGCTTCCCGACGGCACCCCGAGCGTGGCCGACCCCCGGCACGTGCTGCAGCGAGCGCTGACCAAGGCCTCCGACCAGGGCTTCACCTTCTACACCCACCCCGAGATCGAGTTCTTCCTGCTCGAGCAGGGCTGGACCCCCGGGCAGCGGCCCGAGCCGATCGACCAGTCCGGCTACTTCGACCACGTGCCGCACGGCAACAGCCACGACTTCCGGCGGGCCGCCATCTCCATGCTCGAGACGATGGGCATCTCGGTGGAGTTCAGCCACCACGAGGGCGCTCCCGGCCAGAACGAGATCGATCTGCGCTATGCCGACGCCCTCTCGACCGCCGACAACATCATGACCTTCCGGGCCGTCATCAAGGAGGTCGCCCTCGAGCAGGGCATCTTCGCCTCGTTCATGCCCAAGCCCTTCGCCGAGCACCCGGGCTCCGGCATGCACACCCACCTCTCGCTCTTCGAGGGTGACACCAACGCCTTCCACGAGCCGGGCGCGCCCTACCAGCTGTCGCGGACCGCCCGCCGGTTCATCGCCGGGCTGCTGCACCACGGCGCCGAGATCACCGCCGTCACCAACCAGTGGGTCAACTCCTACAAGCGACTGTGGGGCGGGGGAGAGGCCCCGGCGCACCTCACCTGGGGCCACAACAACCGCTCGGCGATGGTGCGGGTGCCGATGTACAAACCGACCAAGGGCAACAGCAGCCGGGTCGAGGTGCGCAGCCTGGACAGCGCGTGCAACCCGTACCTCTCCTTCGCCGTGCTCCTGGCGGCGGGGCTGAAGGGCATCGAGGAGGGCTACGAGCTGCCGCCCGAGACCGAGGACGACGTGTGGAGCCTCACCGACGCCGAGCGCAAGGCGATGGGCATCAAGCCGCTGCCCACGAGCCTCAGCGAGGCGATCGCCATCATGGAGGGCAGCGAGCTCGTGGCTGAGACCCTGGGCGAGCACACCTTCGAGTTCTTCCTGCGCAACAAGCGCACCGAGTGGGACGACTACCGCAACCAGGTGACCCCCTTCGAGCTCGAGCGCTACCTGCCGCGGCTGTGACCGGCGGCCACTGGTGAGCGCGCGCGGGCCGGGGTCGATCCCGGTCGCCATCGCCCGGCTCGGGTTCGCGGACCCGGCCCGGGCTGTGCGCCTGCTCGAGGACCCGGCCCTCGCCGCCTTCATCCACAGCCGCGAGCACATCGAGGCGCACGGGCTGGCCGCGGCGCTCGCCGAGGTCAGCGATCCGGACGGCGCCCTGCTGGGGCTGGTGCGGTTCATGGAGGCGGTCGCACGCGAGCCCGGGCTGCGCGGCCCGGTCACCACGGCGCTGGGCGCCCCGGGGCCGGCGCGCCGGCGCCTGCTCGCGGTGCTCGGCAGCTCGGCGGCGCTCGGCGACCACCTGTGCGCCCACCCCGAGCAGTGGTCGGCGGTCACGGAGGCCACCGTGCTCGACGTGGACGAGCGGGTGCGGCGGCTGGTCACGGCCGTGACCACGCCCGGACCGGTGCCGCCCGTCGACGTGCTGCGCACGGCATACCGCGAACAGCTGCTCGGTATCGCGGCCCTCGACGTCACCGCGCCTGACCCGACGTCCGTGCTCCCCGAGACGGCGGCGGCGCTCGCCGACCTCGCCCAGGCGGCGCTGGAGGCGGCGCTGGTGATCGCGCGTCAGGAGGTGGGGCCGGATGCCGGCCGCACCCGCCTCGCGGTGATCGCGATGGGCAAGACCGGCGGCTGCGAGCTGAACTACATCTCCGACGTCGACGTCATCTTCGCCGCCGAGCCGGTCGAGGGGGTGCCCGAGGAGGAGTCGACCGCCGTCGCCACCGACCTCGCGACCCGGCTGATGCGGATCTGCTCGGCGTCGACCCCGGCCGGCTCGCTGTGGCAGGTCGACCCGGCGCTGCGCCCCGAGGGCAAGAACGGGCCGCTGGTGCGCACCGTGGCCAGCCACCGCGCCTACTACGAGCGGTGGGCCAAGACGTGGGAGTTCCAGGCGCTGCTCAAGGCGCGCCCCATCGCCGGCGATCCCGGTGTGGGACAGATGTACTGCGATGCCGTGCAGCCGATGGTCTGGCAGGCCTCCGCCCGCGAGAACTTCGTCGACGACGTGCAGGCGATGCGCCGGCGGGTCGAGCAGCACATTCCCCCGGCCGAGGCCGACCGCCAGCTCAAGCTGGGCCCCGGCGGGCTGCGCGACGTCGAGTTCTCGGTGCAGCTGCTCCAGCTGGTGCACGGCCGGGCCGACGAGTCGCTGCGCACCGGCACCACCCTCGACGGGCTCGCCGCGCTGTCCGCGGGCGGCTACGTGGGGCGCGACGACGCCGCGACGCTTGCCACGGCATACCGGCTGCTGCGCACCCTCGAGCACCGCATCCAGCTGTTCCGGCTGCGCCGAACCCACCTCATGCCCACCGCCGAGAGCGACCTGCGCCGGCTGGGCCGGGCTCTGGGACATCGCTCCTCGCCCGCCGAGGCGGTCGTCGCCCAGTGGCGCGCGCAGCAGCGCGAGGTGCGCCGCCTGCACGAGCGCATCTTCTACCGCCCGCTGCTCTCGGCCGTCGCCCGGCTGTCCGACTCCGACGTGCGCCTCACCCCCGAGGCCGCCCGCGAGCGGCTCTCGGCCCTGGGCTTCCGCGACCCCCGCGGCGCGCTGCGCCACCTCGAGGCGCTCACGGGCGGCATCAGCCGGCGGGCCGCCATCCAGCGCCACCTGCTGCCGGTGATGCTCGGGTGGTTCGCCGACGAGGCCGACCCGGATGCCGGTTTGCTCGCCTTCCGCAAGATCAGCGACGAGCTCGGCTCCACGCACTGGTACCTGCGGCTGCTGCGCGACGAGGGGTCGGCCGCGGAACGGTTGGCGCACACCCTGGCCCGCAGCCGGTATGCCGCCGACCTGCTCGAGCAGGCGCCGGAGTGCGTGCAGTTCCTCGGCGACTCTTCCGGTCTGATGCCGCGCGCGCGCGAGGAGGTGCTGCGCCGGATGCGGTCGGCGGCCGGTCGCAAGGACGACCGGGCATCGGCGGTGCTCGCCGCGCGCACGATCCGGCGCTCGGAGCTGTTCCGGGTGGCCGTGGCCGACCTCACCGGCGCGTTGACGCTCGAGGCACTCGGCGCGGCCATGACCGACCTCACGGCGGCGTTGTTCGAGGTCACCCTCGAGGTCTGCCTGAGCGACCTCGAGGAGCGCACCGGAGCCCCGGCACTCACCCGGCTGCTCGTCGTGGGCATGGGCCGGCTCGGTGGAGGCGAGCAAGGCTACGGGTCCGACGCCGACGTCGTGTTCGTGCACCAACCGGTCGAGGGGGCCGACGAGGCGGCGGCCCAGACCCAGGCGCTCGAGGTGGTCAAGGAGCTGATCCGTGTGCTCGGGCTGCGGGGGCCCGACCCGAACCTCGACGTCGATGCCTCGCTGCGCCCGGAGGGCAAGGGCGGCCCCCTGGTGCGCTCGCTGGAGTCGTTCCGCCAGTACTACAGCCGCTGGTCGCTGGTCTGGGAGGCCCAGGCATTGCTCCGGGCGGCGCCGGTCGCCGGCGACAGCGGGCTCGCCGACCGCTACCTGGTGCTGATCGCCCCCATCCGCTGGCCGTCCGCCGGCCTCGACGAGGGCCAGGTCCGCGAGATCCGCACCCTCAAGGCCCGGATGGAGGCCGAGCGGCTGCCGCGCGGTGGCGACCGCAAGACGCACTTCAAGCTCGGCCATGGCGGCCTGTCGGACGTGGAGTGGGTGGTGCAGCTCGTGCAGCTGAAGCACGCCCACCAGTACCCCGAGCTGCGCACGACCTCGACGCTGGGCGCGCTTGCGGCCGCCGAGCGGCTCGGACTGGTGCGGGCCGAGCACGCAGCCGACCTCGCCACGGCGTGGCGGCTGGCCTCGTCGATGCGCAACGCCGGCGTGCTGTTCCGGAACAAGGCGTTCGACGCCCTGCCCAGCGACCCGCGCGACGCCGACGGCATCGGCCGCATCCTGGGGCTTCCGGGCGGGTCGGGGCAGGAGCTCGCGGAGCGCTACCGTCGGGTCGCCCGGCGGGCCCGCGCCGCCCACGAGGCCGAGCTCTACGACACCTGACCTCGGGGTTCTTCCCCGACTTTGTAGGTGAGCAGCCGCGCAACACGCCGCCGGAGCGGCGGTTCGCGCGGCTGCTCGTAGGAAAAGTCGGGGGTCGGGCCGGGCCTTCTCAGCGCCGATGCGCGTGACGACAATGGCGGGATGTTCATCTCCGGTGTGGAAGAGGACGTCGCCCAGGGCGAGGTCGCCGAGTACTACGCGGGTCAGCGGGCGGCCTGGGGGTTCCTCCCGAACTACGCCCCCGCCTTCTCCACCCGCCCCGAGGTCGCCCGGGCCTGGAACGCCCTCAACCTCGCCGTGCGCGGCGGCATGGACCGGCGCCGCTTCGAGATCGCCACGATCGCGGCCGCCCGGGCGCGACGGTCCACCTACTGCACCGCCGCCCACTCAGGGTTCCTTCGCGAC
>JBBQNZ010000155.1:0-9156 GCA_038330415.1 Actinomycetales bacterium
GGGCGGTCAGTGCTCGTGGGCCTCGAGGGTGGCGGCGTAGTCGGGCACCTCGTGCTGCAGCGAGCGGGCCGGGCGCACGTACCCCTTGGACGGCGGCCGCTCGGGCAGCACGATGGTCGGCTCCTCGACGTCCTCGTAGGGGATCTTCGAGAGCAGGTCGGCGATCATGTTGATCCGTGAGCGGCGCTTGTCGTCGCTCTCGACGACGTTCCAGCGGGCCTCGGTGATGTCGGTGTGAACCATCATGTCGTCCTTGGCGCGCGAGTAGTCCTCCCACCGCTCGATGCTCTGGATGTCGGTGGTCGACAGCTTCCAGCGGCGCATCGGGTCGGTCAGGCGTGACTCGAACCGGCGCTGCTGCTCGGAGTCGCTCACCGAGAACCAGTACTTGTGCAGCCGGATGCCGTCCTCGACCAGCATCCGCTCGAAGATCGGGCACTGCCGCAGGAAGCGCTGGTGCTCCTCGGGGGTGCAGTAGCCGAGCACCCGCTCGACACCCGCGCGGTTGTACCAGCTGCGGTCGAAGATGATGATCTCGCCGGCGCCGGGCAGGTGCTCGACGTAGCGCTGGAAGTACCACCGGGTGCGCTGCCGCTCGGTGGGCGCCGGAAGGGCCACGATGCGGGCCTGGCGCGGGTTGAGGTACTGCGTGACCCGCTTGATCGTCGAGCCCTTGCCGGCGGCGTCACGGCCCTCGAAGACGAGCACTATCCGCTCGCCCTCGCGGCGCACCCACTCCTGCATCTTCACCAGCTCGGCCTGCAGTCGCACCAGCTCGGCCTCGTAGACGCCCTTGTTCAGGCGCGGTTGCTTCGACATGGTCGCCATCGTGTCAGACGCGCCCGCTTCGGGTGACCCGTAGCGGATTCCGGTGACCGACGCGTCGGCTCAGCTCGGCCAGTGCTCGACGAGCCGGGTGCGCACGTCCTCGAGCAGCATCGGCAGCGCCTTGGTGCGCGCGATGATCGGCAGGAAGTTGCTGTCGCCGCCCCACCGTGGCACGACGTGCTGGTGCAGGTGGGCCGCGACGCCGGCGCCGGCCACCGCGCCCTGGTTCATCCCGAGGTTGAAGCCCATCGGGGACGACGCCGCCTCCAGCGCCCGCACCGCCGCCTTGGTCAGCGCGGTGAACTCGGCGGTCTCCTCGTCGGTGAGGTCGACGTAGAGCGGCACGTGTCGGTAGGGGCAGACCAGCACGTGGCCGGGGTTGTAGGGGAAGAGGTTCATCACGACGTAGCAGTGCTCGCCGCGGTGCACGACCAGCCCCTCGGCGTCGTCCTTGCCCGGGGCCGCGCAGAACGGGCAGCCCTCACCCTGGTTGGGATCGGGGCGGTCGCCCGCGATGTAGACCATCCGGTGCGGTGTCCACAGCCGCTCGAAGCCGTCGCCGACACCACCGGCGAAGTCTGCGGGGTCCTCGTGCGCCGGCATACGCCGATCCTAAGCCGGTGGCACGCACCAAGGGCGGCGTGCCGAGGTCGGTGACCGGCCTCCTCCGTCACACCCGACCTGCGGCCCCTCCGGCCACACCGTGCGGCTCAACCGGCCCCACGCCGACTTCGGTCGCTGACCCGCAGCTCCATCATCCGCTCCGACGGGGGCCCGAAGCCCAGCCGCTCGTAGAGGGTGCGAGCCTCCGGCACGGCGTTGAGCTGGACGCGGGTGACCCCGTCGGCCTGCGCCCACGCCAGCAGCGCCTCGAGCAGCTGCTGGCCGACGCCGTAGCCGCGGGCATCCCGGGTGACGAAGAGCAGGCTCACGTGGAACCACGCGTCGGCGGGGCGGTGCGCGCTCGGCAGCTTCTGCACCCGGGTGCCGTGCAGCACCCCGAGCGGGCGGCCGCGGGAGTCCTCGGCCATCCAGGTGCGCCGGGCCCGGTCGCGAAGCCACGCATCCGACAGCGCGTCGAGGAAGCCGGGCGGCACTGCGTGGCCCTGCTCGCGCTCGTCCTGGATGTGCAGCGCCCCCACCGAGAACGCGTCGGACGGCCGCGCCTCACGCACCGTGACGTCGTCCGCCCGAACCGTGGCGTCGTCGCTGTCCATGCCTCCAGCATGGCCCATGTCGGCGGCATCGGCAGGCACAAAGGTGAGGCGCCGGGACAAGTATGAGTTGTCCCGGCGCCTCTGGTGACTCGGCGTGACGCTCCTTGTCTCACGAGACAGACTCCGCTCGCCCACCACCCTCGTCACAGGGCGGCTCCGCGCGGTAAACCGCTCGGGCTGGCGCTCGTTCTTGTCTCGGTCCCTTCGCCACCGAGGTGGTGAAGTAGGACTATTTCTAGTCCTGGATCCGGTGCGCCGCAAGTGGTTTCGGACATGAAGTTGCGGGCAGTTTCGCGCGTCGGCGTGTCGTCGGCGTGTCGTGTGACGCAGGGGACGAGGCCCCGCCCCGGCCGCTCGCCGCGTCTCGACCAGCGAGATGCGGCGAGACGGACGCGCCGGAGACGGCCGTCACACCTGGCGTCGGTCGGCGATGGCGGCGGTGATCTCGGCGATGGCGTCGTCGACCGGCACGCCGTTCTTCTGGGTGCCGTCGCGGTAGCGGAACGAGACGGCTCCAGCAGAGCGGTCGTCCTCCCCCGCGATGAGCACGTAGGGCACCTTGGCCTTGCTCGCGTTGCGGATCTTCTTCGGGAACCGGTCATCGCTGGCATCCAGCTCGGTGCGGATGCCGTGTGCCCGCATCCGCGCCAGGACGCCACCCAGGTACTCGTCGAACTCCTCGGCGACCGGGATGCCCAGCGCCTGCACCGGCGACAGCCACACCGGGAACGCGCCGGCGTAGTGCTCGACGAGCACCCCGAAGAACCGCTCGATCGAGCCGAACTTCGCCGAGTGGATCATGACGGGCTGCTGGCGGGTGCCGTCGGACGCCTGGTACTCCAAGCCGAAGCGGGCCGGCTGGTTGAAGTCGTACTGGATGGTCGACATCTGCCAGGTGCGGCCGATCGCGTCACGCGCCTGCACCGAGATCTTCGGGCCGTAGTAGGCCGCGCCACCGGGGTCGAGCACCAGCTCGAGGCCGGACTCGGTGGCGACGTCGCGCAGCACGTCGGTCGCGACCTCCCACTCGGCGTCGGACCCGATGAACTTGTCCTTCTTGTCACCCTCGGTCTCGCGGGTGGACAGCTCGAGGTAGTAGTCGTCCATCCCGAAGTCGCGCAGCAGCGACAGCACGAAGTTCAGCAGGTGCTTGATCTCGGCGGGTGCCTGCGCGGCGGTGACGTAGCTGTGCGAGTCGTCCTGGGTCATGCCCCGCACCCGGGTCAGGCCGTGCACCACGCCGGACTTCTCGAAGCGGTAGACCGAGCCGAACTCGAACAGGCGCAGCGGCAGCTCGCGGTACGAGCGTCCGCGCGAGCGGTAGATGAGGTTGTGCATCGGGCAGTTCATCGCCTTGAGGCGGTACTCGGTGCCCTCGAACTCCATCGGCGGGAACATGGTGTCGGCGTAGTAGGGCAGGTGCCCCGAGGTGTGGAACAGCCCGTCCTTGCTGATGTGCGGGGTGCCGACGTACTGGAACCCCTCCTCGATGTGCCGGCGGCGGACGTAGTCCTCCATCTCGCGCTTGATGATGCCGCCCTTGGGGTGGAACACCGCCAGGCCCGAGCCCAGCTCGTCGGGGAAGCTGAACAGGTCGAGCTCGGCGCCGAGCTTGCGGTGGTCGCGCTTCTCGGCCTCGGCCAGCCGGTCGAGGTAGGCCTTCATCTCGTCCTTGGTGGGCCACGCGGTGCCGTAGACGCGCTGCAGCTGCGGGTTCTTCTCCGAGCCGCGCCAGTAGGCGGCGGCGCTGCGCATCAGCTTGAACGCGTTGCCGAGCACCTTGGTCGACGGCACGTGCGGGCCGCGGCACAGGTCGCCCCAGGCGCGGGTGCCGTCGCGGCGCACGTTGTCGTAGATGGTGAGCTGGGCGCCGCCCACCTCCCCGGCGGCCCCCTCGACTTCGTCGATGTCGCCGCCGTGGGCCCGGACGCTCGCCCCTTCGGCAGCGGTCTCGGAGGCCCCGCCCTTCAGGCCGATCAGCTCGCACTTGTACGGCTCGCCGGCCAGCTCGACGAGCGCGTCGTCGTCGGTGATCTCGCGCCGGTGGAAGGTCTGCGCCTCGTTGACGATGCGCTGCATGACCTTCTCGAGCGCCCGCAGGTCCTCGGGGGTGAAGGGGGTCTCGACGTCGAAGTCGTAGTAGAAGCCGTCACGGATCGGCGGGCCGATGCCCAGCCTGGCGTCGGGATGGACCTCCTGCACGGCCTGGGCCAGCACGTGGGCGGCCGAGTGCCGCAGCACGTCGAGCCCGTCCTGCTCGGCCGCGGTGACCGGCTCGACCACGTCGCCATCGGCCAGCACGTGCGCGAGGTCGCGCAGCTCGCCGTTGACCCGGGCGACCAGCACCGAGCGGTCGCCGTCGAAGAGATCGCCGGCGGTGGTCTGCTCCGGCACCGATCGCTCGCTCTGCGCGACGTGGACGGTGATCTGGGCGGACATGGCGAGGACTCCTGGTGGTGTCGGGTGTGCCGGGCCGTGAGAGCGGCCTCAGGGCAAGGGTATCGAGGCCGGGTGGTCCGCTGCGACGCGGTTACGGCTGTCGCCGTGGGTCAGCTGCGGCTGAACCGGCCCGTGTCGAGCCACGCCCGCAACCGCTGCACGGTGACGTCGAGGTAGGCGGTCGCCTCCGCCTGCAGGGATGCCGTGCTGCTCAGGAGCAGGCTGTTCGCCAACAGCAGCTGCCGGGCGGCGACGAGCGCCTCGAACTGCTCGTCGGACACGGCGGGCAGGACGCGCACCTCGGCGTAGCCCTGACGCAGGGCCTGCTCCACGGCCGGATCGACGGCGCGCAGGTAGAACGTGGAGATGGCCAGGTCGAGCGCCGGCACCCCGAAGCCGGCGTCGTCCAGGTCGAAGACCGCCAGCCGGCCCCCGTGCCACTTCAGGTTGTCTCCGTGCAGGTCGGCGTGCAGCACGATCGGGCGCTGCCCGGCATACACCTCGTCGAACCGCCGCCGGCAGAGCGCCAGCGACTCCGCCAGCACCTCCGCGTGGCCGCGCGACATCGGCGCCGCGCCCTCGAGCCGGCTCTCGTCGTGGCAGAGCGGCTCGTCGAACACCGTCAGGTGCGCCCCCGGCGGCAGGCTGAACCCCTCGGCGTGGTCGTGGAGCGCCGCCATCGTGCGCCCGAGCGCCCTCGCCTGCTCCTCGTCGCACTGCCCGACGTCGTCGCCGTCGAGCCACGACGCCACGGTCGCGTTCAGCGGGCCGCCCCACGGCGGGCAGTCGACCGAGACGTGCCAGCCCCCTCCGGGCGCGGCGAGGGGGTCGGGCACCAGCACGTCGGTCTCGGTGGCCAGTGCGTGCAGCCATGCCTGTTGGGCGGCGATGTGGGCCGGCGTGCTCTGCGAGTTGGTGTTGACCCGCAGCGCCAGGCGCCGCCCGTCGTCGGTGTCGAGCGCGAACGTCGTGTTGAACGCGTGCAGCACCAGGCTGAGGTCCCGCACGCCCAGGCCGAAGCCCTGGGCGGCGACCAGGGCGACGCGGCGCAGCACGTCCACCTGGCCGGCCTCGTCGAGCCCGGCGTAGTCCTCCATCGGTCATACGGTAGGGCGATGCGCCTCCCCTACGGCACCTGGCCGTCGACGATCAGCCCCGAGTCACTGGCCACCGGCCAGGTGTCCCTCGACGAGGTGCGGGTCGACGGCCGCGCCACCTACTGGCTGGCGGGCCGGCCGGCCGAGGGCGGCCGCACCGCCCTGGTCCGCCATGACGGCACGCAGCAGGATGAGGTGCTCGCCTCCCCCTGGGACGTGCGCAGCCGCGTGCACGAGTACGGCGGAGGCGCGTATGCCGTGCTCGACGGCACCGTCGTGTTCTCGCACGCCGGTGACGACCGCGTGCACCGCCTGGATGCCGGGGCCGGGCAACCGCTGCCCATCACCCCGCCCGGCCCCTGGCGCTACGGCGGTCTGGTGCTGCACGGCGACCACGTGTTCGCGGTGCGCGAGGACCACTCCCGCGAACCGGAACCGGCCAACGAGCTGGTGCGGCTCGACCTGCGCGGTGACAACGTCGAGGGCGGACTGGTGCTGGCCACCGGCACCGACTTCTTGTCACGCCCGGCGCTCTCGCCCGACGGCCGGTCCGTGGCCTGGGTCGCCTGGCGCCACCCCAACATGCCGTGGGACTCCACCGCGCTCCTTCGCGCCGAACTGGGCGAGCAGGGCGCCGGCGAGGCCGCCGTCGTCGCCGGCGGTGACGACGTCTCCGTCGCGCAGCCCACCTTCGGTGCGGACGGCGCGCTGTGGTTCCTGTCCGACCAGTCGGGGTTCTGGACCGTGCACCGCGACACGGGCGCCGGCCCGGTCGCGCTGCACGAGACCCGCGCCGACCACGCCGCGCCACAGTGGACGTTGGGCATGGTCGACCTCGCCGTGCTCGACGCCGACCGGGCCCTGGTGCGGTGGTGGGACGGCGTCGGCGCGGTGCTCGGGCTGCTCGACGCGCGCACCGGCGCCGTAGAGCCACTGCAGGTCGAGGGCGTCGCCTTCGACCAGCTGCAGGCCGTCAAGGGCGAGCTGGCCCTGCGCCGCGGCCTGGCCGACCGGCTGCCCGAGGTCGTGCGCGGCCCGGTCGGCGGGCTGCCGCGGGTGCTCGCCACCGCGGGCTCCCTCGCGATCGACCCGGCCGACGCGTCACCCGCGCAGGCCTGGTCGTGGACCGACACCGCCGGGCTGACCGTGCACGGGCTGCTGCACCGCCCCAGGGCGGCCGGCACGCAGGGGCTGCAGGGCGAGCTGCCGCCCCTGGTCGTGATGGTGCACGGTGGCCCGACCGCCCGCGCCGAGGCGTCCTTCTCGACCGCGACGCAGTTCTGGACCACGCGCGGCTTCGCGGTGCTGCTCGTGAACTACTCGGGCAGCACCGGCTACGGGCGGGCCTACCGCGAGCGGCTGCTCGGCCGGTGGGGGCTGCTCGACATCGACGACTGCGTCACCGGCGCGACCTCGCTGGCCGCGGCCGGTGAGGTCGACGCGACCCGGCTCGCCATCCGTGGTGGCAGCGCCGGCGGGTATGCCGTGCTGCGCGCGATGACGACCAGCCGCACCTTTTCGGCCGGCACCAGCCTGTTCGGCGTCGCCGACCTCGCGGCCCTGGCCACCGACACGCACAAGTTCGAGTCGCGCTACCTCGACCGGCTGGTCGCCCCGTGGCCCGAGGGCGAGGCCGTCTACCGCGAGCGCTCGCCGATCCACCACGTGGGCGACCTGCACGGCGAGCTGCTCCTGCTCCAGGGCGCCGACGACATGGTCGTGCCGCTGTCGCAGGCCCGCGTCATGGCGGAGGCGATGCGGGCCGCGGGCCGGGAGGTGGAGCTCACGGTCTACCCCGGCGAGGGCCACGGCTTCCGCCGGGCCGAGTCGATCGTCGACGCGCTGACCCGGGAGGTCGCCGTCTACCGCAGGGTTCTGCGGCTCGGCGACGGCTGAGGGTCGCCCGCTCCCCCGAGGGCGGCGAGCGCGGCCCGCACGGCGGTCACGGCCGGCGCCGCGATGCTGACCACCTGCCGACCCCCGCCGCGGGCACGCCCCATAATGGGGCGCGTGACCGAGATGCTCGAGCTGTGTGCAGACCTGCCGCTGGAGCAGCTGGCCGCGGGTGACGTGCTCATCACCGAGGGCTCCCCGCCCTCACGGATGCTGGTGCTGGTGTCGGGCACGGTCACCGTCGAGCGTGACGGCACCCCCTTTGCGCGGATCGCCCACGGCGGCGCGGTGTTCGGCGAGATGTCCTGGATCCTCGACAAGCCCGCCACCGCCACCGCGCGTGCGACCACCGACGTCGTGGTGCACGTCATCGACGACCCGGAGACCTTCTTCCAGCAGCGCCCGGGCGCCGCCCTCGGCGTGCTGCAGATGACCGCCGCCCGGCTCGACGGGCTCACCCAGTACCTCGTCGACGTCAAGCGGCAGTTCGCCGGCAACGACGACCACATGGCGATGATCGACCGCATCCTCGACACCCTGGTGCACCACCAGGCACCGCGGCCGCGCACCGGCTCCGCCCGAGACCCCGAGGAGCAGCACGAGGGGCACTGAGCCCGACCGCCCCGGGGGTCAGCCGAGCTCGATGGTCTCGCTGTCGAACACCCCGAACCAGCGCGCCGTGCCCTGCGTGGTGTCGAAGGTGATGTGCGGCGGCACGTGCCCGATCTGCTTGCCCGCGTTGAACACCTGGGTGCGCCCGAGCCGGGCATGCCACGAGCCGCCCTTGGCCCAGGGGGCCTGGTGGATGTGGCCGCAGATGACGACGTCGGGCTGGTACTGCTCGATCCAGGCGGCCAGGTCGTGGTCGGGGAACTCGCGCCGGCCGTCGCGGCACAGCACCGTGCCGGCCGGGGGCGAGTGGTAGACCCAGACCCACCGGTCGGGGCGGTCGACCGCGGCGGCCGCCAGCTGCGCGTCGACCTCGTCGCGGGTGAGCGAGCCGTCCCACCACGGGCAGACGGTGAACCGGATGCCGTCGACGTCGACCGAGGCGCCGTCGACGACCACCCGCTCGTCGGCGACGCGGTGCAGCCACCCGGCCACCTGCTCGCCGTTGGCGCCGGGGCCGTCGAGGTCGTGGTTGCCCGAGGAGACCAGCACCAGCGACTGCTCGGCCAGCCGGGACAGGTAGGTGCTCAGCACGACCGCCTGCACCTCGTGCGGCACCGGGCTCACGACGTCGGCGAGGTCTCCGGCCAGGACCAAGACGTCGGCATCCACCGCCGCCTTCACCAGCCAGTCGTAGTGCGGCAGGCGGTAGTGCAGATCCGACACCGAGAGGATCCGCACGGATGGCACTCTAACCGACGGGCGTGGGGGCCACGTCGAGCCCTCGGCCCTCGGCCGCGACGAGCACCGGGATCGACGCGGTGAAGGTGCGCCCGATCTCGTCGAGGGCGTCGTCGGTGCGGTGCGGGCCGTGGTGGAACAGCACCACCCGGGCCGCCCCCACCCGCTCGGCGAGCCGGATCGCGTCGTCGACCGTCGCGTGCCCGTAGTCGACCGCTCGGGGGCGCTCGTGCTCGAGGAACTGCGCGTCGTGCACGAGCACGTCGACCCCGGCCAGCGCCTCGAGCGCGTCGTCGGAGACGCCCAGCTCGGGCGCGTGGTCGGGCACGTAG
>JBBQNZ010000156.1:0-9002 GCA_038330415.1 Actinomycetales bacterium
GGGCGGTGTGTAGTCGCCTCGCGAGCGAGCATGGCGACGGCGAACATGATGGGCAGGTCGGTGTTGCCGAGTGAGGTCACCATGGTGATCCCGATCAGCGCCGGGACGCTCAGGAGCAGGAGCACCGCGGCCAGCGCAGGCTTTGCTCTGCGACGCAGCAGCGCGAAGCCAAGGATTGTGGCACCGACGGAGGAGAGCAGCGCACCCGGGATGTCCACCCAGAGCCCGAGGTCGTCCATGATGTTGTATTCGGTCCACTGGCCCCAGTAGTAGGCCGCGGTGCCAAGTGCGAGCAGCGTGTAGCCGACCAGCATGAGCCTCCAACCCCAGAGTTCGATGCCGTACGGTGCGCGCAGGCGCAGCACCATGTACCCGGCTGCGACCATGACGCCGAGCGGAATCACCCACCACTTGCCGTACGTCAGGTACACGGTGTCGGGTTCGGCCCACGACAGCAGGGGGTCGAGCGCACGTCCTGCGGGTTTGGCCCAGAACCCGGTCAGGGGAAGGTCGAGGTCGGACTTGCCAGCTTCGGTGCGGAAGCGTGCGAGGGCGTGCAGTTGACCGATGACGAGCGTGGCTAGGGCTGTCAGCCACGCCCAGCGTGTCAGCCGATCTTGGGCATCAATGGTGTCGAACATGGTGTCTCCTAGCTCTCTGGACTGGTCGATAACAGGCTAGGAAGGGGAGCCAACTGTTGTCGTCGTCGTTGGGGTCGAGCCCGTCTCCACCTCAGGGTTGACGCCAGGGGACGGCGGGAGGACTAGGTTCGTGACGTGCCTAGGTCGCTGCCCTCGGGCCGGGATGCCTTCCTCCCTGCGGTCCTGTTCGTGCTCGCGACCGCGGAGTTGGCTCTCTCCGGTTTGCCGCATTGGGTTTGGGGGGTTGCGTGTCAAGGACTGGCATGCACGCTGCTGATCCTGCGGCGCCGTCTGCCGCTGGTGGTGGGCCCGCTTGCTGCGTGGGTCCTCACCATCGGGCAGATCGCCGAGCCTGCTCTCAACGATGCTGCAGCACCGATCGCTGTGATCGTCGTCGCCTGCTACTCGTGTGCGCGATACCGGGCTGATCTGTGGGGCATCGCCGCCGTGCTCGTGATGCTCCTGTCCGCGTTCCCGCAGTACTTCCTCGGTGAGGCGACGAACGACATCACTGATGTCTTCTTCGTGGGCGCACTGCTCGTACCGCCGTTTGTCTTCGGCCGGGTAGCGCGACAGCTCGGCGAGCAGTCCCGGCAGCTCGCGGAGCAGCAGGAAGCACTTCAGCGACAGGCGGTCAGTGTTGAGCGGGACCGGATCGCTCGCGAACTCCACGACGTGATCGCCCACTCGGTCAGCGCCATGGTCGTGCAGACCGCAGCCGCGCAGGACCTGGTGACCTCCGATCCCCAACGCGCCAAGGCGGTGCTTGCCGACGTGGCCGCGACCGGCCGTCGCACTCTTGCTGAGACAGCACGGCTGCTGCACCTGGTGCGCGACGAGGCGGGTGAACTCGGACTCGAGCCGCTACCCGGGATCGCCGATATCGCACGGCTCGTCGAGGGGAGCGAGGTGGAACTGCGCTGTTCCGGAGATCTGTCCGGGCTGCCTTCGGCTGTCGACGTCTCCGCCTACCGAATAGTCCAGGAGTCGCTGACCAACGCACACCGCTATGGCCGAGGCCCGCTTTCTCTCGCCGTCGACCGGCAGAACGGTTCGGTGCGGATCCGGGCGGCGAACACGGTGGGCTCAACGACACCCCAAGGTGGCGGTCTGGGGCTCCTCGGGATGGCGGAGCGCGCGTCAGTGCTCGGCGGCTCCCTCACACACCGTGTGCTCGACGGACGGTTCGAGCTGGAGGCGCTCCTGCCGGTCGACGAGCGCTCCCACGCGGCTCCCCCTTCAGCTCCCGAAGAACCACGGTGAGGAAGACGACCGTACTGATCGCCGACGACCAAGACCTCGTTCGGACCGGTCTCGAGCTCGTCGTCGCTGCCCGTGGCTGCGACGTCCTCGGGACGGTGGCCGACGGCCGCAAGGCGGTCCAAGCCGCGATGGAACTGCGCCCCGACGTGGTGCTGATGGACATCCGGATGCCGGTCATGGACGGCATCGCTGCGACCCGAGCGATTGTGTCGGCAGGACTGCGCAGTCGCGTGCTGGTCCTGACGACGTATGACGTGGACGCCTACGTGTACGAGGCGCTCAGCGCGGGAGCGGCCGGTTTCCTGCTCAAGGCAACGCCGCCGGATCGGCTCGTCGCGGGCATCCACACCGTCGCTGCGGGTGAGTCCCTCCTGTCCCCGATCCTCACGCGCCGGCTGATCGAGGAGCACGTACGCGGCCCAGCACCCCACGACGGCGTACCACCACGGCTCGCGGCGCTCACGGTGCGGGAGACCGACGTGCTCCGGCGGATCGCCTGCGGCCTCTCCAACGACGAGATCGCGAACGAGCTGGTCGTGTCGCCGGCGACAGTGAAGACACACATCAACCGGATCCTGGCCAAGCTCGGTCTGACAACCCGCGTCCAAGCCGTAGTGCTGGCCTACGAGACTGGTCTGGTCAAGCCCGGCGCTCGGTGATGAGAGTGACGCTCACGATCGGAAGTGCTGCGCAATACGCCCTTTCGCCGCAAGCCGGCGCGTTCGTTTCGACTGCAGAAGGACACGCTCTCATGGCTCTGCGCTGAGGGCGCACCACCAGTGTGCTTGACCGGCTCATCCGCAGGCGCCACGGATGCCGGGTTGCCGCTCTGGTAGTGGGCGGTGCCCTTGGTGACGTCGTCTGGGATCGGGGCGGGCGCGTCGCGCGTACGGCAGGCGGCGGTGCGACTACGTGCTCGTCCGGCCGGGTTGGACGAGGCCGGACTCGTAGGCCGCGATCACGAGTTGGGTGCGGGCGTGGAGGCCGAGATGGGCCAGGATCTCGCTGACGTAGCCCTTGATGGTGTGCTCTGAGAGGTACAGCGCCGCCGCGATCTCGCGGTTGGATAGTCCTTGCGCGACGCCGAGCACGACGTCGCGTTGCCGCTGGCTGAGCGTCAGCGCGGCTGGCGCGACATCGGGCCCGGCGGCGATGGCGCGTTCGATCAGACGGCGGGTCACCGCGGGTGCGACCAGGGCTTCGCCGGCGGCAATCGTGGTAATCCCGTGCCACAGCTGTTCGGGTGGCGAGCT
Source organism: Actinomycetales bacterium (assembly GCA_038330415.1). GTDB lineage: Bacteria > Actinomycetota > Actinomycetes > Actinomycetales > Dermatophilaceae > Fodinibacter. The sequence goes on from JBBQNZ010000156.1 coordinate 3,158, forward strand.
CTTGAGCAGGAACCCGCTGGCGCCGGCCCGCAGCGCGCCGAAAACGACCTCGTCGGTCTCGACTGTTGTCAGGATGAGCACCTTGGTTCGCGCCCCTGCTTTCGTGATTCGGCGGGTGGCCTCCAACCCGTCGAGTATCGGCATTCGTACGTCCATGAGGACGACGTCCGGTGTCTTGGTGTTCACCTCGGCGATCGCCTCGGCGCCGTTTGCGGCTGTTCCCACGACGTCAAAGCCGGGATGGGCCGACACGATCGCCACCAGGCCCTCACGGATGAGGGCCTCGTCATCGACGACGACGACGGTGGTCATGGTGCGCTGAGCGGGATGGTGGCAGACAGGGTGTAGGTGTCGCCGGTGACCGACGCGTCGAGGACCCCGCCCAGTGCTGTGACCCGCTCGCGCAGTCCCTCGACCCCAGAGCCGTGACCGCCGTACCCCGAGCGATGGTGTGTCCCGGTACTCACGACCTGCACCGTGGCCTGCGGGCCGAGGACGGCGATGCGCACCACGACGTGAGGGCTTCGCGCATGCCGCAGGGCGTTGGTCAGGCCTTCCTGCAGCACCCGATAGGCGACGTGATCGGCGGCCTGGGTCAGGCGCACCGAATCCGAACCGTCGTGCAGTTCGACGCTGATCCCCGCAGCTCGAACGGTTTCCACCAACGTGCCCAACTGTGCCAGGCCCCGCAGTGTTGCAGTGTCGCCAGGCTCCCGCAGCAACCCGAGTAGCGCGTGCAGCTCATCCAGCGCGTCGCGGCTCGACTCCGCGATCGCACTCAGCGAGCGGCCGGACGCGGCGGGATCGCTGGCCAGGGTGGCCTGGCCGGCCGCCGCCTGGACGGCGATCACGGTGACCGCGTGGGAGACCACGTCATGCAACTCGCGAGCCACACGCCGACGCTCCGCCTCGACCGCAGCGGCTGTCTCGAGCTCAGCCGACTCCGCGCGCAGCGCCAGGGCGCGCAGGCTGCTCCCGCGTCGGGCCCAGCCGAATCCGACCACGGCCGGCAGCCAGACGAAGAGCACAAGGGTCGGCGGAATGTTGCCAACATCATCACTGGGATCGACCGCGATCGTCACTGACACGGCCAAGCTGAGCAGGCCCACACTCAGGATGCCCTCACGACTCGCCGCGTATCCCGCCACCGAGAACGAGGCGATCATGCAGCCGATCAGCACCCCCATCTCGTCGGGCGACTCCGTGACAAGCGACTCCAACGCCATACCGCTGGCGAAACCGAGCGCCATCAGGCTCGGCATGCTTCGGCGCAGGGCCAAACTGAGCACAGTTGCTGCTGCTAACCCAGTGCGCAGGACCACATCGTCACCGCCCGTGCTCGCAGTCTCAACCGCCGTCAGCCCCGCCAGCACGATCGCCAGCGCCAGATCCGCTGGCGCGATGGGAGCAACACGGGGCAGGCGCACACCCCGACGGTATCGGGGCGGGAGCGGACTGCACCCCCCGCTTAGGTAGGTAGAGGCTCCCCCCATTCCCCGGGTACCGGAGCTGCAAACACGCTCCTAGCGTGCTTCCAAAACCAACCCCGGGGAGCACTCATGGAAAGCACGCAACTCACCCCGCCCAGTCGGTGGGCCGTGGTCACGGCGTACGTCGCGGGGGCACTTCTTTCCGTCGTGCCGCTCCTGGTCGAACTCGTCATGGGCGACTTCATCTTGTTGCTGCCGGTAGCACTCCTGCTCGCCGTCGTGGCACCGTTCGGCCTACGCATTCGGAGGCGACGCGCATTCCCGGTATTCGTCATCGCCCTCCTGGTGGCGCTGCTGAGCGAGACCCTCGAGCAGTCCCTCTTCCCGGACTCCGTGCCCTGGCTCGCCGACGTGCTACCACCTGCCGCGTTCGTCCTAGCTGGCCTGGCCCTGCTGGCCACCGCCGTCGACGCAGCCCGCGAGCGATCGGACCTACGCCACGTCGGAGTCAACGGACCTGAAGGAGCACTCACGTAGCGCCAACGGAAGGGCCCATGCCAGTCACTCCGCGAGCCGACCGGCCCAGTCGGCGGCACGTCCGGACGTCGGGTCCCCAAATTTGGTCTGATAGCGAGCACAGGTGCTGGACTCGGGTGGCGCGGGTCTTCCTTGGTGGCACATATCCGCGTCAAGCGAAAACTCCAACGCAGTCACCGTGATCGCCCACAACTTTGGCGCCGGCGCAATGGGCATCTGCGGACGACTCCGACCTGCGTCCTACCGCCGCATGACGCCGAACCTTGCGCCGTAGGTCCGACTTCGGCTTCCAGACCGCCTCGTGTTTGACGGACGGCTTGAAAAGCCCCGGACGCCGCAAGACCCTTGGACGGTGCGAGCGTTCCAGAGGGCCGGGGCCGGGGGCGCCCTCCTGCTGCTCATGGCCGCGTGCTCAGGACAGTCGTCACCGCCTCCGATCACGAGGTCCTCGCCGAAGGGTTCCCTTGTCGTCCACGCCGTCGGATGAGGGCGGCACGCCGTTGGACTGCACCCGATCGGCGACGCGCTGCCGCCCTCTGACCGTCTCGTCGTCTTCGGGTCGGTCGCTTTGCCCAACCCCGCCCTCGCAGCCGCTCTCGGGACTGCACGCGATCCGAGCCCGGCCTCCGCAGTCACAACGTTCTTCGCCAAGGACGGTCTGGGAGTCACCGCCGGGACCCGGTGGCGCATCATCGTGGCGCCCGAGTCCGCGGGTCACCTGCGCATCGGGTGGGGCTCGCCGTCGGTACCCGGCTTGAGCGTCGGACCCACCAGCACCTGCCATGTGCAGACTTCCACGGGCTGGCTCTGGTACCCGGGCGGCTACTGGACCGACCACCCCGCCTGCTACGCCGTCATCGTCGAGACCGGGACCCGCAGCCAGCGAGTGAACGTCGGCGTCGGTGCCCCCTGCCCTGGACAGCGATCACCCCAAGGTGTTTCGGACCATTGAGCTTGATCTCCTTCTCGTCGAGCGCCTGTAGCAACGGGGCGCAGGGCGTGGTCACCGTGTCGATCTGAGCGCGGTTCGTTGATGGGGAAGGGCCGGTCTACTCGCCCAGGTGGGGCGCGACTGCGATTCCTGCCACGTTTGCGGCCGACTCCCGGCCCAACGTCGTGCTCATCCGTGCCGGGTCTCGCTGGTCGAACTCGGTGGTGATCGCGACGACCAGGTCCAAGGCGGGGATCACGTGGATCACCTGTCCGCCGGTGCCGTAGGCCATGTATCCGGGGTGGTTCGCGACGTCGGTGATCCACCACATGTACCCGTATCCGGCGAAGCCGGCGTCGTTGATCTTGACGTGCGCCGTCGTCGCCTGCTTCACCCACGCTGCGGGCACCACCTGCTGCCCGGCCCAGCGGCCCTGGTCCAGGTACAGCTGACCGATGGCTGCGAGGTCCTGCGGGCGCAGCTTGATGCAGCAGGCGCCCTCGTGTAGGCCCTGCGGGTCAACCGGCCAGGTGAAGCCGGCGTCCCAGTAACGGTCGTAGAGGGCAGCGGCCGACGCCTTGTCGGCGAAGTCGAAGGCTGGCTCGAACGCCGGCTGGGTGGGTATGCCCAGGGGGTCGAACAGCTTCTCGCGGGCGTACTGCAGCACCGGCACCCCGGTCGCCTCGACCAGGACAGCCGACAGCAGGTGCGCCCCGGCGTTGGAGTAGGTGAACGAACCGTCGGCCGGGCCGCGCTTGTTGCGGTCGGCCAGGATCTGCCCGACCCAGTCCTTGGCGAGGAAGTATCCCTTCCCGCCCGACTCCTCGGCGGCGAATCCCCCGGTGTGCGTGAGCACCTGCTCGAGCGTCACGGCGGCGGTCGAGGCGCTCATCTCCGCCGCCCGTGAGGGGAGGAGCTCGCCGAGGGTCTGCTGGACCGAGTCGATGCGCCTCTCAGCAATGGCGATGCCGACCAGGGTGCCCACCACGGACTTGGTGACCGACTGGGTGTCCCAGTAGTCCGCCGCCGTGGAGTCCACATAGCGCTCGACGATGCGCTGACCATCGTGCTGCACGAGCACCGCGCGGACCATGCGGTCCGGATCCACCGTGGTCATGTACTCCTCGACTGCAGGCCGGACGTCCTTGGCCAGCTCCTCAGGGGTGGGAGCCGGGGCGGAGCAGCTCACCAAGGCCGCCAGGGAGATCGCCAACACCGACCAACGATTTCCTCGCACCCAGCCCCTGCGCGGGGTCTCCACCGCACGGGTTGTCGTGGCGCCGGGACACCTCGGAAGAAGCATCCTTGTACTCTACCTAGCCCCTAGGTAGAGTACAAGGATGGCGAAGGCACCCAAGATGACCATGGCGACCCAGCTGGTGCTGCGTGCCTTCCTCGCCGGCCCTGCGAAAGAGCTGTATGGCACCGAGATCGGAGGCGCGGCCGGTCTGATGAGCGGCACCGTCCACCCGATCTTGGCGCGCCTGGAGGCAGCCGGCTGGGTCGAGTCGCGCTGGGAGGATGTCGATCCCCAGGTGGCCGGCCGTCCAGCCCGCAGGTACTACCGCATCACGGGCGAGGGTGCCCAACAGGCGCGAGCCGAGCTGGCCAGGGTCCCCCGGCCCCAGCCGGGGCGACTGGCACCGCATCCGGAGCCGGGGCTGCCATGACACAGCACTTCGCCACCGCGGGTGTGACCACGACGGCGCGCGTCCTGGTCGGCGCTGCCACAGCCACCCTGCCCTCAGGCGAGGTGCGCGAACGCTACCGCCTCGAGCATCTCGGCGAGCTCAGCGCCCTCCCCGCCCATGACCAGACCCACTACGCCGTCGGAGCACTCGCCACGTCGTTGGCACTCCGACGCGCATTACTCCAGGAGACGGACATGACCACCACACCCACACGGTCATCCAAGCCGCTGCTGTGCCGGCTCAACCTGCACCACCGCTGGCAGAAGCAGCACAACCCCGCGGGAGAGCCCTACCGGCGCTGCCGCCTGTGCGGCAAGGACGACCCCGGCGACCCACCCCGCGGAACACCCAAGCACCCCATGCCCTACGCGATGTGAAAGGCCCGCAGCCGTACCCCCAACGGCCGCAGTCGCTCGGGCCCCGTGGCCCTGACGCCTGGTCACCTGACCTGATTTCAATCCGGAAGTGGGATTGGGCCCAGCTCGCCATGCGAGGCGTGTCAGTTGTGAACTAAGGAGCGAGACGTGGCAGCAACAGGTGTAGAGGTCATCCAGCAGATGGTCGAGCGGACCAACGCCCACGACCTCGAGGGCATGGCGGCCCTCATGCGTGAGGACTACCAGAGCGAACAGCCCTTTCATCCGGCCCGCGGCTTCGGCGGACGGGCGCAGATGAAGGCGAACTGGGGCGCGATCCTCACCGGCGTGCCCGACTTGCGCGCCGAGGTCCCTGCGTCGGTGGAGGACGCGGACGTGGTGTGGAGCGAGTGGCACTGGTGGGGCACGAACGAGCAGGGTGAGCCGTTTGACCTGCGCGCGATCACCCAGTTCACGGTTCGGGACGGTCTCATCGTCCATGGCCGGCTCTTTGCGGAGCTTGTCGAGCAGGGCGGTGCCGACATCGACGACGCCGTCGAGGCCGACTCAGGCCACCGTCCACAACTGGAGGACTGAGCCGGCTCAACCAAGGCGGGTGCCTGGTCAAGCCTTGGCCGTCGCGCGGGGAGTCCACGACCGTGTCGCCACCCCGCGCTTTTGACGGGACGTCGCGTGTTCGGCGGGACGCGGGCGACCGCAGAGCGCTGACAAAATTCGTCGCGAGCCGACGTGCGTCTCAGCGCCGCGTGTCGGGCGCCTTCAAGCGGGACTCGGACGTGCTGGGATGGAACGGTGACGAGGCTGGTGACGTGGTCGCAGTACCGGGAGTCGATCGGCGACCGCTCCGGTCTGTTCTGGGCGATCGCCGACGCGTGGCCG
>JBBQNZ010000157.1:0-8962 GCA_038330415.1 Actinomycetales bacterium
AACCACCGCTGGCTCGGTGGCATGCTCACCAACTTCCAGACGATCTCCAAGCGGCTCACCCGCCTCAAGGAGCTCGAGGAGCTCGACTTCGACGACGTGGCCGGCTCGGGCTTCACGAAGAAGGAGCTGCTCATCTTCAAGCGCGAGAGGGACAAGCTCGAGCGCACGCTGGGCGGCATCCGCACCATGGGTCGGGTCCCCTCGGCCGTCTGGATCGTCGACACCAAGAAGGAGCACCTCGCGGTCTTCGAGGCCCGCAAGCTGGGCCTGCCGGTCATCGCGATCCTCGACACCAACTGCGACCCCGACGAGGTCGACTACAAGATCCCGGGCAACGACGACGCGATCCGTTCGGTCACCCTCCTCACCCGCGTCATCGCGGATGCCGTCGCTGAGGGCCTGATCGCCCGCGCCGGTGGTCCCGCCGCCGGTGACGACGTCGCCGCCGATGAGCCGCTGGCCGACTGGGAGCGCGAGCTGCTCGGTGGCGACGCGGCACAGACCGCTGAGGCCGTGGCCCCGGTGGCCGGCGAGACCGCCGCTGCCCCCGCCGTCGAGGCCGCTGAGACCGAGGTCGTCGAGACCCCGGCCCCCGAGGTCGCCGAGGCGGTCGCCGAGGATGCCCCTGCTGCCGAGGCCGTGCCGGCCCCGGTCGAGGAGGCTCCCACCGCGGAGGTCGCCGAGGTCACCGAGGCTGCCGAGGTCGCCGCCGAGGAGACCCTCGAGGCGCCGGTCGCCGAGGAGCTCGACACCGCGGTCGTCGAGGCCGTCGAGGCCGAGGCCACCCCGGCGCAGGCTGCTCCCGAGCAGGCCTGACCCACCCTCGTCACATCCGAACCAAGCACGAAAGAGCGATAACACCTCATGGCGAACTACACCGCCGCTGACATCAAGGCGCTCCGCGAGAAGACCGCCGCCGGCATGATGGACGTCAAGCGCGCCCTCGACGAGGCCGACGGCGACATGACTGCGGCCGAGGAGATCCTGCGCGTGAAGGGACTCAAGGGCGTGACCAAGCGCGAGGGCCGCACCGCCTCCAACGGCCTGGTCACGGCCAAGGCCGGCGCCGGCGCCGGCACCCTCGTCGAGGTCCTGTGCGAGACCGACTTCGTCGCCAAGGGCGAGCGCTTCGGCGCCCTGGCCGACCAGGTCCTCACCCAGGCCGTCGACACCCAGTCGGCCGACGCCGAGGCTCTGCTCGCGTCGACGCTCGCCGACGGCAAGTCCGTCAAGGAGCTTCTCGACGAGGCCAACGCCACCATCGGCGAGAAGATCGAGGTCAAGCGCGTGGCCCGCCTCGAGGGCGACCACGTCGTGTCGTACCTGCACAAGACCAGCCCCGACCTGCCCGCGCAGATCGGCGTGCTGGTGGCCACCACAGGTGGCGACGAGCAGACGGCCAAGGACGTCGCGATGCACATCGCAGCGTTCAGCCCGAGCGTCCTCACCCGCGAGGAGGTCGACGCCGAGACGGTCGAGAACGAGCGCCGCGTGGCCGAGGCCACCGCGAAGGAGGAGGGCAAGCCCGAGGCTGCTCTCTCCCGCATCGTCGAGGGCCGGGTCAACGGCTACTTCAAGGAGAACGTCCTGCTCGAGCAGCCGTTCGCCAAGGAGCCCAAGAAGACCGTGGCCAAGGTCCTGCAGGAGGCCGGCGCCGAGGCCCAGGGCTTCGTGCGCTTCCGCGTCGGGAGCTGACCACCCGCCGCAACCACGCACCATCGCGATGCCGTCCGCTCACCAGAGCGGGCGGCATCGCGCTGTTCCCGGCCGGAGGCGGGTCAGGTGACGCGGCCCAGGGCCAGCGCGGCGAACATCAGCGCGGCGACGGTCTCGCCGTCGCTGATCTCGCCACGGGCGACCATCGCGAGCACGTCCGCCCACGGCACGGCCCGCACGGCGCTGATGCCCTCGACGTCCGGCTCGGCTCCGTCGGCAGGGGAGAGCCCGGTCGCGAGGTAGACGACCTCTGGGGCCACGCACACCCCGTTGAGCGCGTTCATCCGGCCGACCTCGAGCCACTCGCGGGCCTGCAGGCCGGTCTCCTCGGCGAGCTCACGGCGGGCGCCGGCGAGGGTGTCCGGGCCGTCCGCACCGCCCGCGGGCACCTCGACCGAGGGACCGGTGGTGTGCCGGTCGACCGTCACCAGCACGACCTCCTCGTCGTCGGTCAGCGCGACGACGAAGACCGCCGGATGCCGCAGCCGCACCACGCCGTAGACGCCGGGGCTGCCGTCGGGGCGCACCACGTCGTCCTCGACCACCTCGATCCAGTCGTTGTCGTAGACGGTTCGGGTCGAGGTGACGGTCCACACGGCGAACAGCCTCCCACTCAGGAGTCGGAGACGCCGTGTCCGGTGGCGGGTCGCTCCACGGGACGGTGATCCAGCGGTGGGTGTCGCGCCACACGGTCACTGGTCATCGTCGCACCCGGCGATCCTCGACCCGACCCACCACGATCGTGGGTCAGGCCGTCCACCAGGCGCGAGCCTCCGCCATCACCATGCAGCGCCCTGCAGGGAAGCACCGCACGAAGGCGTACGCGGACGCGCCGGTGCCGAACTGGTTCCCGGTGTCGGTCCAGGTGTGGCCGTCCCACTCGTCGAGGCGCCCGTCGTTGCCGAGCGCGACGCACGACGTCGTGCTCCGGCACGACACGGATGCCGGCTGCTCGGCGGCGATCCGGCGCCAGCCCGAGGGCGAGAGCACCGAGACCGAGCCACCGGCGGCGACGACGCAGAACGTCGCGCTCAGGCACTCGACGTCCGGGGGTGCGCCCGCGCCGCCGGGCACGATGCCCCGGCTGGACCACTTGGTGCCGTTCCACGACACCGAGCGGCCGTTGGAGCCGACGTAGAGGCAGAAGGACGGCGAGCCGCAGTCACCGGCCGACCAGTCGTTGCCGAGGTCGGCCGGCAGGGTCTGCCTCGCTCCGTCACGGGTGGGGGTGAACTGCTGGACGACGTTGCTCGACATGGCGAAGCACCGGGTCGGCGACGCGCACGCGACCCATCCGTAGACCTGTGAGTTCGTTAACGCGGGCTGCCAGCCGGCTGCGGTGCGCACCCGCCGCGAGTTCTGCAGCCAGTCCAGCGTGAGGCAGAACGAGGTCGAGGTGCAGTCCAGCTGAGAGGGGTTCTCCGACAGGGGGAGCCAGCTCCACCCGGTGCTGCTCGACCACTCCAGGGCGTTGCCGGACCCGTCGGTCGCCACGCAGCGACTGCTGCTGGGGCACTCGAGGGCACTCAGCCCGCCGCGCGTGGTGTCGAACGTCGCTCGGGTGGTCCAGGTGGAGCCGTTCCACCGGTTGAACCGGCCGCGCTCGTCGACCACGGTGCAGGAGCTGCTGGTGGGGCAGTCGACCGACCGCCCGGTGTTGGGCTCCACGCCCAGCCGCTTGGCCGACCAGGTGCTCCCGTTCCAGCGGGCGGCCGCCACACCGTTCCAGTAGTAGCCGACCGCGGTGCAGACCGTGGGGGAGGAGCACGAGACGTCCGTGGGCGTGACGGTCTGGCCGGAGCCGTAGTCGATCTTCCGGGTGGCCGACCACGTCGAGCCCGATACCGTGCGGAAGGAGCTGCCGAAGGTGACCATGCACGAGGTCGCCGTGGCGCAGGACAGGCCCTCCCAGCCGATGCTGGGCGATGCCCCCACCCACTTCGTGGTGAACGTTGTCGACCCGGTGATCCGGTGCACGTAGAGCCCGCGCGTGCTTCCCGCCGCGGTGGTGAAGAAGCAGGTGGAGGTCGGACACGACACGTGGATGCCGCGGTCGCGGCTGGGCACGGCGACCTTGGCGGTGATCGAGCCGCCCACCCAGCGGGCGAAGTCCGGGTCGGCGTAGTTGCCCCACGACACGGTCAGGCCACAGCCGTCGACCTGCCAACACGAGACGTCCTCGTACTCCTCGTCGACGGGCACGACGGTCCACGACCCGCCACTCCACACCGCCAGGCGGTGGTTGTACATGACAGCCAGGCACCACGAGGTCGTGGGGCACGAGACCGCCTTGAACTGCAGGTCCTGCTGCACCGTGCTGCCGGCGACCCGCTGCCGGTTGGTCCACTTCCCACCGGTGAAGACGACTGACTCGCCGTACAGGTCGACGGACATGCACCACGTCGGCGTGGGGCACGAGAGGTCCAACGGCACGCCCTGGTAGGGGTTCACCACGCCACCGCCCGTCCACGTGAGCGCGCTGGCTGCGGTCGGCGCGGACGGCACCGGCCGACTGACCGTGGCCGCGGCGGGGCCGGACAGCACCGGCAGCACCGGCAGGGTGACGACCACGGCGAGCAGGGCCGCCCAGAGCAGTGACATCCAGCGTCGCGTCACGACCGTGGTCCTTCCCCAGCACGAGGCCGGGCGTCCCGGTCGGCGTCATGCTAGGGCAGACCCCGCGGCGTGGAGGCGGGGTTGCGAGAACTCGCAACGGGGCCGGCATCCGGCTGACGTGCGGGTTCGGCGGGCCCACCCGCCTGTGAAAGGATCGGGCGACCGCTGCGCACCATCGCCGAGGAGGCCCTGTGACCACGCACGCCCTGACCGAGGCCGCACCGACCGCCGAGCCGCACCGCGCGGCCCGGCGCGTGCTCCTCAAGCTCTCCGGTGAGGTGTTCGGTGGTGGCAAGGTCGGCGTCGACCCCGATGTCGTGCGCGACATCGCCCGACAGATCGCCGCCGCCGTGCGCGAGGGCATCGAGGTGGCGGTCGTCGTCGGCGGCGGCAACTTCTTCCGCGGCGCCGAGCTTCAGCAGAAGGGCATGGACCGCTCCCGGGCCGACTACATCGGCATGCTCGGCACGGTGATGAACTGCCTGGCGCTTCAGGACTTCCTCGAGAAGGAAGGCATCGACACCCGCGTGCAGAGCGCCATCACGATGGGCCAGGTCGCCGAGCCCTACATCCCGCGGCGCGCGATCCGGCACCTCGAGAAGGGCCGGGTCGTGATCTTCGGCGCCGGCGCCGGGATGCCGTACTTCTCCACCGACACGGTCAGCGCCCAGCGCGCGCTGGAGTGCAAGTGCGACGTGGTGCTGATGAGCAAGAACGGCGTCGACGGGGTCTACGACTCCGACCCGCGCACCAACCCCGACGCCCGCAAGCTCGAGCGGGTGAGCTTCCAGGACGCCCTGCGCAGCGGCCTTCGGGTCGTCGACGCGGCGGCCTTCAGCCTGTGCATGGACAACCACCTGCCGATGGTGGTCTTCGGCATGGAGGGCGACGGCAACATCACCCGGGCGTTGCTCGGTGAGCGCATCGGCACGCTGGTCTCGGCCGGCTGACGCCCCTCCCGCGCACCCGGCACGCCGGCCCGCGCCGTTTGACACACTGGACCCCGACCGCCCCGCTCGCCGCGTGGCAGATGTGAAGGAGAGCCGCCCCGATGATCGACGAGACCCTGTTCGACGCCGAGGAGAAGATGGAGAAGGCCGTCGAGGTCGCCAAGGAGGGCTTCGGCGGCATCCGCACGGGTCGCGCGCACCCCGGGATGTTCCAGAAGCTGCTCGTCGACTACTACGGCGCGCCCACCCCGCTGCAGCAGCTCGCGTCGTTCCAGAACCCCGAGGCGCGCACCATCATCATCAGCCCGTTCGACAAGTCCTCGATGCACGCCATCGAGAAGGCCATCCAGCAGGCCGACCTCGGCATCAACCCGAGCAACGACGGCACGATCATCCGGTGCGTGATGCCGGTGCTCACCGAGGAGCGGCGCCGCGAGTACGTCAAGATGGCGCACACCCAGGCCGAGGACGCCAAGATCTCGGTGCGCAACATCCGCCGCCACGCGAAGACCACCCTCGAGAAGCTGGTCAAGGCCGGCGACGTCGGCGAAGACGAGGGCTCGCGCGCCGAGAAGGAGCTCGAGACCGTCACCAAGAAGCACGTCGACCTGATCGACGACCTGCTCAAGCACAAGGAGGCCGAGCTCCTCGACGTCTGAGCCGACCGACTCCTGAGCCGACCGACTACTCAGCCTCTCGACGCCGAGCACCCGACACCATGACCGACGCCCCAGCCGACACCGACGGCCTGCCCGACACCGCAGTGCCGCCGCCGGCGACCCCCAAGGCCGGCCGCGACCTGCGGGCCGCCGTGGGAGTGGGCCTGCTGCTTGTCGGCCTGATCATCGGCACCCTGGTCATCGGTGCCCCCGCGTTCCTGGTGGTCATCGTCGTGGCGGTGTCGTACGGCGCCTGGGAGCTGCGGCGCGCCATCGCGACCCGCGGCATGGTGGTGCCGCTGGTCCCGCTGCTGCTCGGCGCCGTCGGCATGCTGGTCTCGGCCTACCTGCGCGGTGCCGAGGCCCTGGTCGTCACGTTCGGCCTGACCATCGTGGGGCTGCTCGTCTGGCGGGTGGCCGACGGGCTGGCCGGTGCCGCCCGCGACCTGAGCGCCTCCGCGCTCGTCGCGTTCTACCCGATCTTCCTCGGCGGATTCGCGTCGATGATGCTCGCGGCGCCCGACGACGGCCGGCAGCGCATCGTCGTGTTCATCCTGGTCACCGTGTTCTCCGACATCGGCGGGTATGCCGTGGGGGTCGTGTTCGGCCGGCACCCGATGGCGCCGTCGCTGAGCCCGAAGAAGTCGTGGGAGGGCTTCGCGGGCTCGGTCGCCTCGTGTGCCGCCGTGGGCGCCATCTCCATGCCGCTGGTCCTCGGTGGCCTGTGGTGGCAGGGCGCGCTGCTCGGCGTCGCCGCGGCCTCGGGTGCGACCCTGGGTGACCTCATCGAGTCCAGCATCAAGCGCGACCTCGGCATCAAGGACATGGGGGCGCTGCTGCCCGGGCACGGCGGCCTGATGGACCGCCTCGACTCGCTCGTCATCGTCGCGCCGGTGGCCTGGGCGCTGCTGCTCTGGTTCGTGCCGCTGGCCTGAGCAGGCCCGAGCCGGCGCGTCAGCCCGCCCGGCGGCGCAGGCCCAGCACCTGCTCCAGCAGCTCGGTGGGGTGCACCCGCAGCGTGCCGTCCTCCGCCTCGCTGGTCAGGCGGGTGACCCGCCCACCGAGCCAGTGGTAGGTGTGCACCGACACCGGGCTGGCGCCCTCGTCGTGCAGCTGCTGGGCGTGGGCAGGCACCAGCTCGAGCGCGTCGTGCACCTGCACCGCGGTCGAGCACGGCTGGAGGATGACCGCGTGCCGGTCGGGCACGGCGAACACGAAGCCGTTGTGGCCGTCGACGTCCGGCAGCCAACGCGCCGCCGCGCCGTCGAGGACACGTGCGAAGCTCCCCGTGTAGGGGGACTCGCCCAGCACGGCATACACGCTGGCGCCGTTGGCGGTGACCCGCTGCACGTCGACCTCGGTCGAGCCGAGCAGGCCGAGCAGGTTGGCGCGGCCGGTGGCGAAGAGGCCGGGCACCGGCCGCGCCGTCGCCGCAATGCGCGAGTCGGCCAGGGTGACGACCGTCGTGGGCAGGTCGAGGGTGAGCACCTCGGCGATGTGCGCGGCGAACGGGGACGCGTAGGAGAACCTCAGCCCGGACGACTCCAGCTGCTCGGCCGCGACCAGCCGTGAGGTCAGTGCGGCGTAGAACTCGGCCGTGGACAGTGCGGTCACGTAGGTGTCGGCAGCGGCGGACAGGCGTCGCAGGTGCGCGCGCACCGAGGCCTCGTACTGGGACTCCTGGTGCTCGTCGTCGGCGTGGGCCACCACGTGCAACGGCCCGGGTCCGGTCTGGGTGCTGTCCTGCGGTACCGGGGCGGGTGCAGCGTGCACCCGTGACCTCCAGAACGGCTCGAACACGCGCATCTGGCACCTCATCCGCTGCGTCCCGGTTCCCTGCGAAGCGAGACGTTCCAACGGTAGGCGCTGGCCCGTGGGCGCCGTCGTGGAACGCGAAGAACTGGGGGGTAATTCGGGGGTCAGGTCACCCACAGCGACCTGAGAGAATCGGTGGACCATGTCTGAGACCCCTGCTCCGCGACCCGCGCCCGGCCAGCTCACCTTCACGTCGCCGCGGCGCGGCAAACCGCCGCGCCACCTCGCCGACCTCACCCTCGCGCAGCGGCGTGAGGCCGCGGTCGCGCTGGGCCACCCCGCCTACCGGGCCGGCCAGCTCTCGACCCACTACTTCGAGCGGCTGGTCGACCGGCCCGAGGAGATGACCGACCTGCCCAAGGCCGTGCGTGACGACCTGGTCGCCGACCTGCTCCCGACCCTGCTCACGCCGGTGCGCAGCCTCACCGCCGACCGCGGCGCCACCGTCAAGCAGGTGTGGCGGCTGTTCGACGGCGCGCTGGTCGAGTCGGTGCTGATGCGTTACCCGAACCGGGTCACCGTGTGCATCTCCAGCCAGGCCGGGTGCGGCATGAACTGCCCGTTCTGCGCCACCGGCCAGGAGGGGCTGACCCGCAACATGTCGACCGCCGAGATCGTCGAGCAGGTCGTGGGTGCCGCCCGCCTGCTGCGCCGCGGCGAGCTGCCCGCCATCGGTGGCGCGGACCAGGGTGCCGGGCTCGGTGACGAGGCCGACGGGTCCGCGCCTGGTGATGCCGTGGATGCCGGGTCGGGCCCCAGCCGGGTCAGCAACGTGGTCTTCATGGGGATGGGGGAGGCGCTCGCGAACTACACCGCCGCGATCGGTGCGATCCGCCGGCTCATCGAGCCCGCCCCCTCCGGGCTGGGCATCTCGGCGCGCGGCATCACCATGTCGACCGTCGGCCTGGTGCCCGGCATCGACCGGCTCACGCAGGAGGGCATCCCGGTCACCCTGGCGCTGTCGCTGCACGCCCCCGACGACGAGCTACGCGACGAGCTGGTGCCGATCAACACCCGGTGGAAGGTCGACGAGGCGATCGACGCGGCACACCGCTACTACGAGGCCACCGGCCGCCGGGTCAGCATCGAGTACGCCCTGATCCGCGACATCAACGACCAGGCGTGGCGGGCCGACCTGCTCGGCGAGAAGCTGGTCGCCCGCGGCCGGGGCTGGGTGCACGTCAACCCGATCCCGCTCAACCCGAC
>JBBQNZ010000158.1:0-8960 GCA_038330415.1 Actinomycetales bacterium
CACCACCGCGTCTCCATCACCGACGCCGCGCTGGTGGCGGCGGCCAACATGGCCGACCGCTACGTCAACGACCGCTTCCTGCCCGACAAGGCGATCGACCTCATCGACGAGGCGGGCGCGCGACTGCGCATCCGCCGGATGACCGCACCGCCGGACCTGCGCGAGTTCGACGAGCGCATCGCCACCGTCGTGCGCGAGAAGGAGTCGGCCATCGACGGGCAGGACTTCGAGAAGGCCGCGCGGCTGCGCGACGACGAGAAGAACCTGCGGGGCGACAAGGCCAAGCGCGAGGCCGAGTGGAAGTCCGGCGACATGGACGTCATCGCCGAGGTCGACGAGGAGCTGATCGCCGAGGTGCTCGCCGCCTCGACCGGCATCCCCGTGTTCAAGCTGACCGAGGAGGAGTCCAGCCGCCTGCTCCACATGGAGGACGAGCTGCACAAGCGGGTCGTCGGCATGAACGACGCCATCAAGGCGCTCTCCCAGGCCATCCGGCGCACCCGCGCCGGCCTGAAGGACCCGCGTCGCCCCGGCGGCTCGTTCATCTTCGCAGGTCCCACCGGTGTGGGTAAGACCGAGCTGGCCAAGACCCTCGCGGAGTTCCTCTTCGGCGACGAGGACAGCCTGATCCAGCTCGACATGTCGGAGTACAGCGAGAAGCACACCGTCTCGCGCCTCTTCGGCTCGCCCCCCGGCTACGTCGGCTACGAGGAGGGCGGCCAGCTCACCGAGAAGGTGCGCCGCAAGCCGTTCAGCGTCGTGCTCTTCGACGAGGTCGAGAAGGCCCACCCGGAGATCTTCAACTCGCTGCTGCAGGTGCTCGAGGACGGCCGGCTCACCGACAGCCAGGGTCGGATGGTCGACTTCAAGAACACCGTCATCATCATGACGACCAACCTCGGCACCCGCGACATCTCCAAGGGCTCGCTCGGCTTCTCGGCCGGGCCGGAGACCCGCTCCGACTACGACCGGATGAAGGCCAAGGTCATCGACGAGCTCAAGCAGCACTTCCGCCCGGAGTTCCTGAACCGCGTCGACGACACGATCGTCTTCCCGCAGCTCAGCCAGGCCGAGATCGTGCAGATCGTCGACCTCGAGATCGCCAAGCTCGACAAGCGGCTCAAGGACAAGGACATGGGCATGGAGCTCACGGACGCGGCCAAGAACCTGCTGGCGACCAAGGGTTACGACCCCGTGCTCGGTGCGCGACCGCTGCGTCGCACCATCCAGCGCGAGATCGAGGACGTGCTCTCGGAGAAGATCCTGTTCGGCGAGCTGCGCGCCGGCGAGATCGTCGCCGTGGATGCCGTCGGCGAGGGCAAGGACGCCACGTTCACCTTCGAGGGGACGCCGCACGCCGGGCCAATCGACGTGCCCGTGGTGGCCGTCCAGGACTGACCGGCACGGCTGCCGACCGGCACGACGAGGGGCCCCGACCAGCCGGTCGGGGCCCCTCGTCGTGCCGGCGGGGACGGATCATCCGTCCGCTGGCCCGGGCGCGTCCCTTGCCAAACCTTGAACCGCCCTTTACCCAACACGGGGACGTCCTGACGCACACTGGAAGCCGCAGGAGCCTTCCGGGACTCTTGCCAGCGGCCCGCCACCACCCCTGCGGTGGCGGGCCGCGTCCATGCCCCCGTGAGGTGCACGCCTCGGCGTTCGGCTGATGGCCCCGCCTCGGGTGCCGACCCTGCACCGGCCCCGAAGCCCGGCCGTCGATACGCTCCTGTCGTGCCCCCCGACGCCTCGACCACATCGCCGCGCACCGATGCGGTCGTGGTCCGCGCCGCGCGAACGGCCGACGTCCGGGCGATCCGTTCGCTCGTGGCGCCCCTGGCCGAGCGCCGGGTGCTGCTCAACAAGGAGGCCGTCGCCTACTACGAGTCGGTCACCGACTTCGTGGTCGCCGAGGCGCACGGGCAGGTCGTGGGCTGCGGCGCGCTGCACGTGCTCTGGGAAGACCTCGGCGAGGTGCGCACCCTGGCAGTCGACGCCTCGGTGCACGGCACCGGGGTCGGGTCGGCCGTGCTCGAGCGGCTCGTCGAGCGGGCCCGGTTGCTCGGGCTGAGCCGGCTGTTCTGCCTCACCTTCGAGACCGCGTTCTTCGGCCGGCACGGGTTCGCCCCGATCGAGGGCCAGGCGGTCGACCCGGAGGTGTACGCCGAGCTGCTGCGCAGCTATGACGAGGGCGTGGCCGAGTTCCTCGACCTCGAGCGGGTCAAGCCCAACACCCTGGGCAACACCCGGATGCTGCGCGTGCTCTGAGCGATCAAGCGCGGTCGTCAGAGGCCGGCGCGGGTTCGCCGGACGACAGCACCGGTTCGTCGGATGCCGCCGGCGGTGGGCCTGCGGGCGGCACGTGTTCGTCGGATGCCGGCGCGGGTTCGGCGCCGGTCCAGATGGGTTCGCCCGTGGCCAGCACCGGCCCGTCGAGCTGCTCGGCCCGAGCCGGGGCAGCGACCGGCCCGTGCTGCTCAGCCCGTCGGCGAGCCCGGCGGGCTCTGTGCCGGCCCCACCAGAACGCAGCCCCGGCCATCAGCAGGAGGAGCAGCAGCGGCAGCGCGAGGCCGACCAGCAGTGCCCGGTCCGCGCGGCCGGCCACCTCGCCGGCCGCCGAGGTGGCCCGGGCGTACTCCCCCTGGTCGAGCAGCGCCGTCGCCTCGTCGGCCCGGGCCTGGACCCCGAGCGCCACGGCGCCGACCGCACTGAGCGGGTCGCGGTCCTGAGCCGCGGTGCGCTGGGCAGCACCCACGGCCTCGATCGCCGCGGCCGCCTGCGGCAGCGTGGTGGCCAGGGCGGCGTACTGCTCGTCGCTCGCCGCGCGCTCGTAGGAGGCGCGCACGGCATCCGGCACGGCGATGCCCGCCCGCTGCGCCGCCGCCTGCACGCCACTCGCGCCGGCCCCCAGCTCGGCCACCTGGGTGCGCACCTCAGCCGCGCGGGCGAAGTCCCAGCGGGTCATCGCGTCGCGCAGGCCCTCCGGCGGAAGCCAGGAGCCGTCGGTGGCGTCGACCTTGGCGTACGCGGCGCGCGCCGTCGCCCGTGGGGCCAGCGAGGCCCGTTCCTTCGGCGTGAGGGCCCAGCGCTGCACGACCTGCGCGGCATCCTTGACCCCTGCCCTGGTCTGGAGCAGGTCCAGCCAGCGCCTCCAGTCGGTGCGGCCGCCGTTGGCGTCCTTGCTGCCGGCCGGGTCGTAGGCGCGCTCCCCGCGGATGGCCGCGCTGAGCACCGCCGACAGCTGGGCGGTGTCGAGCTGGCCGACCAGCGCGGTGGTCGCCGCGTAGGCCGCCGGGTAGGCGTAGTCGTCGACAGCCTCGGCCCGCGAGCTCGCCGACCCGCCCCAGCTGTTGAGGGCGATGGCCTCGCCCGACCCCGGGGACACCTTCGGGTGCTTCGCGGGTGTGCCCCCCGTGGCCTTGACGGCACGCTCGGCGAGCACCTGGGCCAGCCCCTCCGAGATCCAGCGCTGGTCGAAGCGGTCCTCGGACACCCAGGCGTGCGAGAGCTCGTGCAGCACCAGGTCGGCGTCGAGCTGCTCGCCGATGACGATCTCGTCGTCGGTGGCGTCGAACCACCCGTCGTAGCCGCGCAGCGTGGGCGAGGCGTCTTCACGGATGCGCTCCAGACCACCCGGCCACGGGGCGCCGACCAGCTTCTCGAGGGCCGGGATGCCACGGGTGACCTGACCCGCCACGAACCGGCCCCAGCTCGGGTCGTCCTGGAACCCGTCGAGCTTGACCGAGACGCCGTTGACCGCGACGGTGCGCTCGTCGGTGCGCTTCGGGTCGCGCAGCGACACCACGGCCCACGACCCGCCACCGTCACTGCTGGTCGTGGAGGTCTGCGTCGTGGTGGCACCTCGCTGCGTCGCGGTGAAGTCGTCGCTGGTGGCGTCGAAGGTCATCGACGTCGCTGCCACGACCTCGACGGTGTTGCGACCGGCATCCCCGACGCCGTAGACGGCGAAGCTCGCGTAACCGGGCCCGACCCGGGTGCTGTCCTTGGCCCGCGGCTTCTCGCCCGGCACCTGGAAGGTCAGCGTGATGCTGCGGCTGCGCCCGTAGAGCAGGTTGGGGAACGAGATGCGGGCCAGGCGGGTCGAGGGGTCCTCGCTGGGCTTGAGCGAGACCGGCAGCGTCGACCCACCACTGCGGGCCCGCAGCTTCGTCGCCCCGGCGGGGACCGGCACGGTGAACCCGTCGTAGTAGTAGAAGTACCCGCCCCGGCTGGGTGCGGTGTTGCGCAGGTCGACGGTCACGGTGCCGGTGACCGTGGTCGCCTTCGCGTCGAGCACGTAGCGGCTGCGCCCCCCGGTCGACAGCCCGTCGTCGGCCAGCGCCGGCTGCCCGACCAGCACCGCACCGATGGCGAGCGCGACCGCCCCGGAGGCCCGTCGCCGCGTACGCCCTGCCCCCACTGCTGGTCCTCCGTGCTCACCGCCGCCACTGCCCACGGCTCAGGCCATGACTGTATGCCGCACGGGCAGGGTGCGTCAGCCCGTCCGGGCGAACGGTGGACGCGGTACCGGGCCCGCTCCCGTCGTCCGGGGCGGGGGCGGTGCGTCTGGGTCTGGGGAGGGGTCGGGTCGCGGTCATCGGGTCAGCGAAGGCGGGTCACCGTCACCGGGTCACCGTCACCGGGTCACCGGGCCGCACCAGGCCCGGCACCACGACCCGGGCATTGAGGCCGCGCAACCGCATCGGCCGGCCGACGGGGCCGTTGACGAACCGCATCGCCTCGGCCCCGAAGCGCTCGACGAACTTGGCGCACCCGGTGTGCGGCACCTCGGTCACCTCGATGACGGCCCCGCGCACCGACGGCTCGCCGATGGTGAGGCGGGTGCCGGCGGGCAGGTTGTCGTGCGAGAGGTCCAGGTCGAGGTAGAGCTGGTCGCCCGCCAGCGGGCGGCGTGCCGGGTCGCCAGCGAGGAACGCGACCATCCGCGCGCTCATCACGTTGAGCTGCATGTCGGGGTGTGGGCCGCCGTCGGGCGTGCGGCTGCTGCCTCGCTCGGGCCAGGTGTCACCGACCAGCCCGAGCGCGAGGTCGAGCTCGCCCTCGTCGAGGACCTCGCGCTCCCCGGGGGCCCCTCGTCGCACGACCAGCTTCAGCGTGCCGACGTCACGCGGGGCGTGCAGCAGCTGGGGCACGAAGGCGGCCAGCTGCTCGGGCGTGCGGTGCGTCGGCGTCGGGGGGGCCGGCATGGGTTCGGCATCCTGAACCGGCCCGGTGGTGGTGCTCATGCTTCCCAGTGTGGAGGCCCCCAGATCGTTCGCGCATCGCCTTTCAGCCCGCGAACTGGTCACACTCGTCCTGGGACCAGCGGCGACCGGCGACATCCGGTGGACGCGGTGACATCGAGCTCGGTCACCCCCCGGCAGGTCACGGATGCCGGTCAGCTGGGAAGGCGGTAGCGGCCTCGCCCGGCCGGCTCGAGGAGGCCGTCCTCGATGAGCGAGGCGATGCACCGCTCGACCTGCGTCGGGTCGGGCCCGGCCGACCCGAGCGACGCCCGGGCCACTGGCCCGGAGCTCTCGCGCAGCAGCTGGAGCACGGCACCGCGCACCTGGCGGTCGGTGCCGTGCCACGCCTGGCCCCGGCGGGGCGGGCCCTCGTGGGCCGGGCGGCCGGCGGCCACCCAGGCGCACAGGTCGAGCACCGGGCACTGCTCGCAGCTCGGGGAACGGGCCTGGCAGACCAGGGCCCCGAGCTCCATGACGGCGACGTTCCAGGTCGCCGAAGTGGCCGGGTCGTCAGGCACGAGGGATGCCGCGAGTACCGACTCGGCCGCGGTCAGGGCCGGTGCGGCGTGCTCGCGGCCCTCGACCACCCGCACCAGCACCCGCCGCACGTTGGTGTCGACGACGATGCTGCGCCGCCCGAAGGCGAACGCCGCCACGGCAGCCGCCGTGTAGGCGCCCACTCCCGGCAGCGCACGCAGCGCGTCCTCGTCATCCGGCACCGCGCCCCCGTGCCGCTCGACGATGGCGACCGCGGCCTCGCGCAGCCGCAGCGCCCGGCGCGGGTAGCCCAGCCGTCCCCAGGCCCGCACCACCTCGCCGGGCGACTCGACCGCGAGGTCCGCGGGGGTGGGCCAGCGCGACATCCACGCGCGCCAGACCGGCTCGACGCGGGCCACCGGGGTCTGGTGCGACATGACCTCCGAGACCAGCACGCCCCACGGGGTGCACGAGGCGTCACGCCACGGCAGCGGGCGGGCGTTGCCGGCGTACCAGTCGAGCACCCGCTCGCGCAGGAGCACCGGGGAGGGGGCCGCGGACGCGCGGCGCCGGTCGGGCACGGTGACGCGGGTCAGACGTAGCGCTCGAGGATGCTCGACTCGGCCAGCCGGGACAGGCCCTCGCGGACCAGGCGGGCCCGGCCCTCACCGACGCCGTCGACGTCCATCAGGTCGTCGATGTTGGCCGCGAGCAGCTTCTGGAGGCTGCCGAAGTGCGAGACCAGGCGGTCGACGATGGCTCCGGGCAGGCGCGGCACCTTGCTCAGCAGGCGGTGGCCGAGCGGGCTGACCGACGAGTCGAGCGAGTCGCCGACGATCGTGAAGCCGATGGCCCGGGCGCCCGCGGCGGGGTCGAGCAGCTCGGTGGAGTCGATGGCCTCGAGGTTGGCGATGGCCTCCTCGAGCGAGAAGGCCGCCTTGGCCTCGGGCAGGTAGTCGCGGATGACCAGGCCGAGGTCGTCGGACAGGCCGCCGGTGAGCTCCTCGAGCTGGAGACTGAGCAGGCGACCGTCGGTGCCGAGCTGCACGACGTACTCGGCGATCTCGTCCTTGATGCGGCGCACCATCTCGAGGCGCTGCAGCACGTTGGCGACGTCGCGCACGGTGACGAGGTCCTCGATCTCGAGGGCGGACAGCGTGCCGGTGACCTCGTCGAGGCGCGACTTGTAGCGCTCGAGCGTCTGCAGGGCCTGGTTGGCGCGCGACAGGATGGCGCTGGAGTCCTCGAGCACCACCCGGCGCCCGGCGATGTAGAGGGCGATGATGCGCATCGACTGGCTCACCGAGATGACCGGGAAGCCGGTCTGCTTGGCCACCCGCTCGGCCGTGCGGTGCCGGGTGCCCGACTCGCTGGTCTCGATGCGGGGGTCAGGAACGAGCTGGGTCGCCGCGCGCAGGATGCGGGTGACCTCGCGGTCGCAGACGATGCCGCCGTCCATCTTCGCCAGCTCGCGCAGGCGGGTGGCGGAGAACTCGATGTCGAGCGGGAAGCCACCCGTTGACACCGTCTCGACGACCTTGTCGTTACCGAGCACGATGAGGGCACCGGTACGGCCGCGCAGGATTCGCTCGAGGCCGTCGCGCAGCTCGGTGCCCGGAGCGACCGCGGCGAGCGTGGCGCGCACGAGCTCGTCGTCGCTCTGCAGGGTGGGCACATCGCCTCCGTCGTAATGGGTCCCCGGGCCGTGGAGTCCACGGCCAGTGAGGGCATCCTATCGGGGCGCCGCCACACGGCGCTGCGCGCTCCGGGTTGCGACTTCTCGCACGGCGGGCGCGGTCAGCCGGGCTGCGCTCCGGGTTGCGACTTCTCGCACGGCGGGCGCGCTCAGCCGGGCTGGAGCAGGCCGCGGGTGACGGCCTGCGCCACCGTGTCGGCCTCGAGCACCCGGATGCCGGCCGGCACCGGACCGCCGCCGATGACTCCCGGCGGCACCACCGCCCGGGTGAAGCCGAGGCGGTGCGCCTCGGCGAGCCGGCGGTGCGCGCCGGTGACCGGCCGGATCTCGCCGGCCAGGCCGACCTCGCCGAAGGCGATGGTGCCCCCCGGCAGCGGCCGCTCGGTGATCGCCCCCGCCAGCGCCAGGCTGATGGCGAGGTCGGCGGCCGGCTCGGTGAGCCGGACCCCGCCCACAGTGGACAGGTAGGCGTCGCTGCCGCCGATCGGGGCGTTGGCCCGCTTGTCGAGCACGGCCAGAATCATGTTGACCCTGGCGGAGTCGAGCCCCGAGGTGGCCCGACGCGGCGTGGCCAGGATGGACTTGGTGACCAGGGCCTGCACCTCGGTGACCAGCGGGCGGCGCCCCTCGAGCGTGACCGTGACGCAGGTGCCGGCGACCTCGGTGGTGCGCCCGGACAGGAAGAGCCCGCTGGGGTCGGTCAGGCCCACGATGCCGATGTCGGACAGGTCGAAGCAGCCAACCTCGTCGGTGGGGCCGTAGCGGTTCTTGACCGCCCGCACCAGCCGCAGCCGCGAGTGCCGGTCGCCCTCGAACTGCACGACGACGTCGACGAGGTGCTCGAGCACCCGGGGCCCGGCGATCGAGCCGTCCTTGGTGACGTGCCCGACGAGCAGCACGGCGATGCCGCGTGCCTTCGCCACCTGGATCAGGGAGGCGGCGACCTCGCGGACCTGGCTGACGTTGCCGGCCGAGCCCTCGACCTCGGCGCTGCTGATCGTCTGCACCGAGTCGACGACGACGAGCTCGGGCTCGAGGGCGTCGATCTGGCCGAGCACCGTCGCGAGGTCGGTCTCGCTGGCCAGGTAGAGGGTGCGCGCCATGGCCTCGATGCGCTCGGCGCGGGTGCGCACCTGCGCCGCGGACTCCTCACCGCTGACGTAGAGCACCCGCCGCTCACCGTGCTCACCGGACCGGGCCGCCCGGGCGGCGACGTCGAGCAGCAGCGTGGACTTGCCGATGCCGGGCTCACCGGCCACGAGCACGACCGCGCCGGGCACGATGCCGCCGCCGAGCACCCGGTCGAACTCGGGCACCCCGGTGGGGCGGGCGACCGCGCGCCGGACGTCGACCTCGCCGATCGGGATGGCCGGGCGCTCGACCGCCGTGGCGGCGGTGGTGCGCACGGTGGTCGCCCCGACCTCGGACACGCTGCCCCAGGCCTGGCACTCGCCGCAGCGCCCGACCCACTTCACGGCCTGCCACCCGCACTCGGAGCAGCGGAAGGTCGCGCTGGTGCGGGCGGTGCGTCGCGCCGTGGAGGA
>JBBQNZ010000159.1:0-8941 GCA_038330415.1 Actinomycetales bacterium
CCCGCGCCGAACGGGCCAACGCCCTGCTCAAATCCAGCTTCAAAGCGTTACGCCGCATCACCGTCTGCCCCTGGCGAATCGGACACATCGTCGCCGCCGCCCTCGTCATCCTCACCATGCACCGAGGCCGCTGGTGAGAAAACCTCAGTGCTTGCTCAAAACCCCTGTCCCGTAATGCTATTGAGCACACGCAGCCGCGCCGCTGGTAGGGACATGAGTGGTCACGGATGATCACGAGAAGTCAGAGATATCGCGCGACGGTGGCACGAAACAGGCACGTCATGAGTGGACGGAGCCGCCGATGCGGCTTCGGGAACGTACGAAGGCTGCCCTCGCGTCGGTGGCAGGCGAGCGACGTGGCACCCGACCTGGTGAGGCGGTCGGCCCCGCACACCTTTCGAGGCAAAGGCCGATGCCGAGGGGTGGCTGGGGGTGCGGCGGGAAGAGGTGGTGTGGGGGGAGTGGCAGCCGCCAGTGCCGGTGTCCGTGGCAGCGCCGCTGACTTTCGACGCGTACTCCGCCCAGTGGCTGAGGGAGCGTGCCCTCAAGCCCCGCACCCGGGAGGGCTACGAGCACCTGATGCGTCGTTAGCTCCACCCACTGCTCGGCCCGATGATTCTGGGCTCGATCACGCCGAGCGTGGTCCGCACCTGGTGGGCGAAGATGCCGGCCGGCCTGCCGACCGTGCGGGCCCGTAGCGAAGCATCGGATGTCGCCGTGTTCGTGAGCGTCTTCAAGGCGAGGTCGCAGGTGCCCTTGCCCGTGGTGTCTTACAAATGGTGTTACATTCGTGATATGTCTCGGACGATCACGTTCCGCCCCGACGAAGACGCCGAGCGCGCCCTGGCAGTCCTCACCGCTGACGGCACTGCAGTTTCAGCCGCTGTCCGCGCTGCCTTGATCGACGCTGCGCGCGGCCGGGCACACGAACGACTGCGTGCCGAGGCCGAAGCCCTCGCCGCGGATCCCACCGACCGGGCCGAAGCTGCTCAGGTGCTGCGGGACATGGAGACCCTGCGTGCGTGGTGACGTCCACCAGCTCAAGGCGCCGCGCGGCAGCCGCGGTAATGAGCAATCCGGTCCACGTTTCGCCGTCATCGTCCAGTCGGACTCGCTTCCGCTGTCGACCCTGATCGTGGCCCCCACCTCGACGTCAGCGCGACCGGCGAGTTTCCGCCCCGAGATGACCTTTGCGGGCCAGACGGCGCGCGTGTTGGTTGAACAGGCTGCTGCAGTAGACCCCACCCGTCTTGGTGAACGCGTCGCCCACCTCGGCTTCGACGAACTGCGACACGTTGACGCCGCCCTGCGAATCGTGCTCGAACTCTGAGATCCAGGCCGACGCCCACGTCGGCGATCGCCCCGTGGGCCGCGCCTGCCGGCCCGTGCCGCAATGCCGCGAAGCCACGCTGACCGCAACAGACGCTCCTCGGCGTGAGGCGTCTACCGGATGTGCCGCAGATGGTGCCCCGTGCCGATCGGGCCGATGAGCGTGCGCTCCAGCCGCTGAGCCGTCAGTGGCCCAACGCAGCAAGCCGGTCGAAAGCTGATATCGCCCACGGGTCACCCTCCCGGGCCGAGACCATGCCGCGGGAGGATGAGAGGCCTGGCCGTCGATTGCTACGGACGGGCATCAGGCCATGTGGGAGCCGTCCGCGGCAGACCATCCCGTCGCGACAGGCAAGAGGTCGTCGACCGTGACGCTGCGGACGCCATCCCTCGTTGGGAGGATGACGCGAATGCCTGGGTAGTAGTCGAAGAGGATCTGCCGGTCCCGCCCGCAGGGCCCGATAGGGCCACGTCCATGGTTGCCGACAGCAACGATGGACGTGATGCGGGTCGCGCCACTGGCACGGGCGGTCCCGCGGGCGACAAGCTCTGCGCACGGCCGTTCAGATCCGAATGATCGACTACCCAAGGCACCCGAGCCCGTCCCGAGCGCACTTCGACGAGGGAGGAACGGGACGAATCGGCGATCTCCCGAGCGCCCCGATCGTCGCGCCTGACCCGGGACCTTCTGGTTCGGCTTCAGCGCCGGCGGCTGGCGGGGAGCTCGACAGCGAGGTCTGGGACGACATCACGGCGATGCTCGACCAGTTCATCCCCGGCTCGTCAGCCAGGACCACGCCGCCGGTGCCGCCACTGCTCGGTGCCTCGCAGCCCGCGTCGGCGACCATGTTGCCGGAAATCATCCAGGCCCTCGACCGGCTGTCAGCTGGCCTGGAGACCGGCCGGATCTACGACCGCCACGTCGTCACGCTGGGGCCGGCCCTCGATCGACTCGGCAACCACTGGGTTCGCCGCACCTCGCGCGAGGGACGCTTCCCGTGGGTGTCCTCAGTGCCGCTCGGACTTACCTATGCCGATGAGCGCTAACTCGCACGCGGCGCATCGAGTGAGTAGGACATGCCGGCGCGTATTCGCGATCCCGGGCATGTCCTACTCACTCGATCCGCGGCCACGGCTCACGCGTTGACCGGGGTGCTCGTGATGACATGCAGTCGACGGCCAATGGGCCGCCCCGATCCGAACCAGAAGTCAGAGACATCGCACGGATATCGCACGACGGTGGCACGAAACAGGTACCTCTTGAGTGGACGGAGCCGCCGACGCGGCTTCGGCTACGTGCGAAGGCTGCCCTCTGGTCGGTGGCAGGCGAGCGACGTGGGACCCGACCTGGTGAGGCCGGACGGACGGACGGACCGACCGACCGACCGACCGACCGACACTGCACTGCGTCGGTGCCGTGACAAGCCGCCGTCGGATGTGATGGGGTTGGAGTCCAGATCGGGGGAAGGAGATCCTCCACGTCCCGGGAGGCTCAGCATGGCGGAACTCGAGTTCGCGCACCTCGAGAAGTGCTACGGGTCGCTGCGTGCCCTGCGCGACACGACGTTCTCGGTGAGCTCGGGAGAGATCTTCGGTTTCGTCGGGTCCAACGGTGCCGGCAAGACCACCGCGATGCGGATTGCCTTGGGCGTGCTGTCCTCGGACGGCGGCGAGGTGCGGTGGGACGGCCGGCCGGTCGACTTCGCGGTGCGTCGCAGGATCGGTTACATGCCGGAGGAGCGGGGGCTCTACCCCCGGATGAAGGTGGGTCAGCAGCTCGGCTACCTGGCCCGGCTGCATGGCATGGATGCCGCGGCCGCCGGGCGGGCGGTCGACCGCTGGACCGAGGTGCTGGGCGTCGCCGAGCGCCGCGACGACGAGGTGCAGAAGCTATCTCTAGGCAACCAGCAGCGCGTCCAGCTCGCGGCCGCCCTGGTACACGACCCAGACATCCTCATCCTCGATGAACCGTTCTCCGGCCTGGACCCCGTCGCCGTGGACGTGATGAGCGTGGTGCTGCGCGAGCGTGCCGAAACAGGGGTGCCCGTCATCTTTTCCTCACACCAGCTCGACCTCGTCGAGCGCCTGTGCGACAACGTGGGCATCATCAAGGAGGGCAGCATGGTCGCCGTCGGGTCGATCGCCGAGCTGCGCACCCCCGAGAAGCCGCGGTGGCGGATCGAGGGCCCGCCAGCGTCGCTCGGATGGGCCGGGAGACTCGCCGGGGTGGACGTCGTCAGCGCCGACGGTGGCACCACGGTGGTCGAGGTTCAGCAGCCGTCCGGCAACCTCGAGCAGGAGATCCTGATGGCGGCCCTGAATGCCGGCCCGGTGACCTACTTCGGCCAGGTGCAGCCGCACCTCGCCGATCTTTACCGCCATGCCGTGAGCGACCACCCGCACGGCGAGGCCACAGCGCACGCCGAGAGCGCAGGAAACGCCGACACACCGGGCGATGCCACGACCGCTGAACATGTCGACACCACGGGGGAGGTTGCGCGATGACCTCCTCGCAGGCAATCCGGCTCGTCGCCTGGCGCGAGATCTCGACTCGAGTACGGGCTCGCGGTTGGCTGCTGACCACGGGGCTGCTGCTGTTCGCCGTCATCGTGGGCGGCGTCGTGCTGAACCTTGCGCTCGGCTCCTCGTCCGCGACCCGGATCGCGGTGTCGCCTCAGACCGCGTCTTTGTCCGCACCGCTCACTGCCCTGGCCGACGCCTCGCAGGTCGATACGGAGACGGTGCCGGTGGCCGACGATGCCGCCGCCGAGGCAGCCGTGCGCGACGACGAGGTTGACGCCGCCCTCACCGGCACCGCGAGCGACTTCACCGTGGTCGTGCGCGGCGAGGTCGACCCGGCGCTGCGCTCGGTCCTGCCCCTGCTCCAGCAGCAGGTCGCCCTTGCCGGTGCGGTCACCGACCTCGGCGGCGACCCCCAGGTGGTCGCGCAGGAGCTCGCCTCGCAGACTCTGCAGGTCCATGCACTCGACCCGGCGCCCGAGCGCGACGGTGCCCAGGTCGTCGCTGGTTACGTGGCCGGCATCCTGCTCTTCCTCGCCCTGCAGATCGCGGCGCAGCAGGTGGCTCAAGGAGTGGTCGAGGAGAAGTCCAGCCGGGTCGTCGAGCTGCTGCTGAGCACGATCCGGCCCTGGCAGCTCATGGCCGGCAAGGTCCTCGGCATCGGCGTGGTCGGCCTGCTCCAGGTCGCCGCGGTGGTGGTCGCCGCAGCCAGCACCGCCCTGGCGCTCGGACTGGTCGAGACCAGCAGCATCGACCTCGGGGCCACGGTGCTGTGGTCGCTGGTCTTCTTCGTCGTCGGCTTCGTGATGTACTCGCTGGCCCTGGCCGCACTGGCCTCGCTCGTCTCACGCCAGGAGGACGTCGCATCGGTGACCGCTCCGGTGATGATGCTGATGATCATCCCCTACGTCATCGCGATCAGCCTCGCTCCGTGGGACCCCAACAACCCCATCGTCGCGGTGCTGAGCTACATCCCGTTCGCGTCCCCGCTCGTCATGCCGATCCGGATCGCTCTGGGGGTCGTCGAGACCTGGCAGATTCTGATCTCCCTCGCCCTTTCCCTGGCGCTGATCCCCGGCCTGGTGTGGATCGCGGCGCGCATCTACTCCAACGCGGTGATGCGCACCGGCGCCCGGGTGCGCTTCAAGGATGCCTTCAGCCCCTCCTGAACCCGGGCCCCGATGAGCCAGCGCGCGTAGTCCTCGGGGAGGCGCACGGGCAGCGTCCCTTCCGCGGAGCGAACCGCGTCCACCTTCGTGTCACGACCCGAGTGGCGGAACCACCGATGGGATGCAGCCGCTCGCTCAGGCCGCACTGCGTCACGCCACGTGGAACTCGATGCGGTGGACGAGTGTGTCGTTGTGAATCGGCCCAGAGTGAGCCGCCCGGTTACGGAGCGCCGCACGACTTGTCTCGCCCGACGCAGCCACGTCCTCGATGGTCACGGCTGAGAAGGGCAGGACCTCGATCGAGTCGATCTCGATGATGACTCCGGCGGTCCGGTAGCGGACACCGACCTTGACCTGGGGTCGGCTCCAGAGTCTGATCGAGACCGTGATCTCGCCTCGTGCCACCGCGTCGCGAAGGTCCCGACTGAACATCACCCCATCACGCTACGGCCAGCGTCCAATGCTCGCCCCTGCCTCAACGGAAATGGGGCCCACGGCTCGCGTAGCGGCATGGGAGCGGGGAGCCATCGAGGGATCGGGCGCCCGTCGCGCGCGGTCAAGCATTCGCTGCATTGGCGAGGATCGGCGCCGCTGCGCCGAAGGGGCCGTTCGAGGATCTGCGGCAGTTCCGCCTCCAGCCCGATACCGTCGCACCGTGATGAGGATCGGGCCGGCTGAGATCGTGGTTCTGCTTGTCCTGCTGATGGTCATTGCTGCGGTGGTCGCTGGAGTGGTGCTTGCCGCTCGGGGTAGATCGGAGCCGCAGCATGGCGCGCGGGCGGGGGTGGCCGGGCGTTGGGCAACGGATCCGACTCGCAAGCACCAACTGCGCTGGTGGGACGGCACCCGCTGGTCCCCGTGGGTCTCAGACGACGGAGTGTCAGGACACGACCCGATCTAGCGATCTGTCATGCCGAACATTGGACAAACCTTCACCCAGAACACGTGGCGTCTAGGGTCGCATCCGTGGTGGACACCGACGTGGTCGTGGTGGGTGGGGGGCTCGCCGGCCTCCGGTGCGGGTGGCGGCTTGCCGAGGCGGGCCGCTCGGTCGTCGTCGTCGAGGCGGCGGAGGCCGTCGGGGGGCGCGAGCGGACAGACGAGGTCGACGGCTTCCTCCTCGACCGTGGGTTCCAGGTGCTCAACCCGGCGTACCCGGCGGTCCGCCGGTGGGTGGACCTCGAGGCCCTCGAGCTGCGGCCCTTCGGCGCCGGGGTGCTCGTCCGACGCGACCGCTGCCTCACCGAGCTGTCGCACCCGCTGCGGCACCCGGCCGGCCTGCCCGCGACGTTGCGCAGCGGGCTGCTCACCCCTTCGGCCGTGGCCGCCCTGGTGCGCTGGGCGGGGCCGGTGCTCATCGCACCGCGCCGCGTGGTCGACGGCCCGGACCGGTCGCTGCGCGACGGCCTGGACCGGGTGGGCCTGGCCGGCCCGCTGCGCGCGGAGGTCCTCGAGCCCTTCCTCGCCGGGGTGCTCGCCGAGGACCGGGGGGAGACCTCCGAGGCCTTCACGAAGCTGCTGGTGCGGATGTTCGCGCTCGGTGTCCCCGGCGTGCCGGCACGCGGCATCCGCGCGCTGCCCGAGCAGCTGGCCGCCGCGGCCGTGCGGGCCGGGGCCGACCTCCGGCTCGGTGAGACGGTCGTCGAGGTGACCGGCGGAGCGTCCGGCGCCGTCCTGCGGCTGGCCGGTGGCGAACAGCTGGCCGCTCGCGCCGCGGTGGTAGCGGTCGGGCCGGAGGCCGTGGGCGGGCTGCTCGACGTGCCGCCCCCGCCGACCCGGGGCCTGCAGACGTGGTGGTTCGCGGCCGGCGAGCGCCCGACGGCATCGACCATGATCGCGGTCGACGGCCGGCGGCGGGGGCCCGTCGTCAACACCGCGGTCATGACGAATGCCGCTCCCGAGCTGGGGCCGCCCGGCCGACACCTGGTGCAGGCCACCTGCCTCCTGCCGCGATCGGGAGGTGCCGCCGCGACGGAGGCCGAGGTGCGCCGACAGGTCGGCGAGGTCTACGGCGTCGACGCCACGCGGTGGCAGCTCCTGCACCGCCACGACATCCCGCACGCCCTGCCGGCTCAGCCGCCCCCGCTGCGCACGACGTCCCCGGCACGGGTCTCGCCGTCCGTCTACGCCTGTGGCGACCACCGTGACACCGCGTCGATCCAGGGGGCGCTCGTCTCCGGGCACCGCGTCGCCGGTGCCGTGCTCGCGGACCTCGCGTCGGCGTGACGGCGCACCGCCGCGTGCGGGTGCTCTACCCGCACCAGCTCCACGAGTCCCACCTGGACGCCGGGCGAGGCACCCGCTTCGTGCTCGTCGAGGACGACCTGCTCTTCCGCTCGCAGCCGTTCCACGCGCAGAAGCTCGTGCTGCACCGCGCAGCCGGCCGCCACTTCGTCGACCGAATTCGCGAGGCGGGGTTCGACATCGACGTCGTCGAGACGGATGCCGGGCGCTCCTCCGGTGAGCGCCTCGCCGAGCACCTCGAGGCCATCGGTCCTGACGAGCTGAAGGTGCTCGACCCGGTAGATGACTGGATGATGCGCGACCTGCGTCGGTCCGCGGCCGACGCCGGCGTCGCCTTCGGGCCCGAGGACGTCGAGGAGTCACCCGCGTTCCTCACCACGCGTCCCGAGATCGTCGCGTGGTTCGGCGCGCACCGCGCCCGGATGGCCGGCTTCTACACGTGGCAACGGCGCAGGCTCGACCTGCTCCTCGACGGCGACCGGCCGGTGGGTGGCCGGTGGTCGTTCGACACCGAGAACAGGAAGAAGCTGCCGAGGGGCCACCGCGTGCCCGCATGGACCGCCGCGGGGCGGACACCGCACGTGGAGGACGCGGTGGCGTGGGTGCAGGAGGCGTTCCCCGAGGCGCCGGGGCGCCCCGCGGCATACCGCTGGCCGGTCACCCACGAGCAGGCACGCGCCGCGCTGCGCGAGTTCGTCGACGAGCGGCTGGCGCAGTTCGGTCCGTACGAGGACGCCATCTCGACCCGGCACCCCGTGCTCTTCCACGCGGCCATCACGCCGGCCCTCAACTGTGGGCTCCTGAGCCCCGGGGACGTGCTCGACGCCGTGCTCGCGGCCGCCGACGAGCAGGACGTCGAGCTGGCGTCGCTCGAGGGGTTCGTGCGCCAGCTCGTGGGCTGGCGGGAGTACATGCGGGCGACGTACCACCTCTACGGGCGGCGGATGCGCACGGCGAACCACCTGCGCCACGTGCGCCCGCTCGCCCCGGCGTGGTGGGACGGCACCACCGGCCTCGACCCCGTCGACCACGTCGTCGAGGGCGTGCTCGAGCGCGGCTGGGCCCACCACATCGAGCGGCTCATGGTGCTCGGCAACGCCATGTGCCTGCTGCGTACCGACCCCGTCGAGGTGTACCGGTGGTTCATGGCGATGTTCGTCGACGCCTACGACTGGGTCATGGTGCCCAACGTCCACGCGATGTCGCAGTTCGCCGCCGGAGCGGCCCTGACGACCAAGCCCTACGTCTCCGGCAGCGCCTACCTGCGCAGGATGTCCGACTTCGGGCCGGGGGAGTGGCGCGAGGACTGGGACGCCCTCTACTGGGCCTTCGTGCACGACCACCGCGAGGTCTTCGACACCAACCCCCGGTCACGCATGGCGGTGCGCACGTGGGAGTCGATGGATGCCGGTCGCCGCGAGGCGCTCGTGACCCGCGGGCGGGCGGTCATCGACCGGCTCTGACCCGGAGGCGGTGCGGCACCCGCCCGGACCGCGGCGCACAATGGCATCCGTGACGACCACCCCAGCGGACTCCGCTGTCCGCGTC
This sequence comes from Actinomycetales bacterium, assembly GCA_038330415.1. Taxonomy (GTDB): domain Bacteria; phylum Actinomycetota; class Actinomycetes; order Actinomycetales; family Dermatophilaceae; genus Fodinibacter. The sequence goes on from JBBQNZ010000159.1 coordinate 8,811, forward strand.
GTGGGCCGGCTGGCCCTGGCGGCACTTCTGGTGGGCGCGGGCGTGGGCCATCTGACCTCGCTACGTGAGGAGTTCCAGGCACAGGTCCCGTCGTGGATCCCGGTGGACCCCGATGTCGTGGTGGTCGCGTC